>CAZLGJ010000014.1:0-32177 GCA_964559075.1 uncultured Glaciecola sp. | reverse complement strand
ATCCCATAGTTGATGCGGCCATGAATCAGTTACGCGTAACTGGATTTACTTCAAACAGAGCCCGACAGCTGGTCGCTAGTTGCTTTATCCATGAATTGGGACAAGACTGGCGCTATGGTGCGGCCTACTTCGAACACATTTTGGTGGATTTCGACCCCGCATCCAACTGGGGCAATTGGCAATACCTTGCTGGTGTAGGAAGTGATCCGCGCGGCCTGAGACAATTTAATCTACAAAAGCAAGCCGATACTTATGATCCACGGGGCGAATTTGTCCGTCTATGGCGCTAAAAAATGGGGCTAACAAAGGGATGAGAATTAAGCCTAGGAATGGGCCTAAACCCTGCGTTAATGTTGTCTGGCTAAAACGTGATTTACGCTTACGGGATCACGCTCCAATCTGTGGGCAAATGCAAACAGGCGTGCCGACCTTACTATTGTATGTGTTCGAACCTAGCCTGATTGATGACCCTCATTACAGCGAACGACACTGGCGTTTTGTATGGCAATCGCTGCAGTCGATGAATGAGGAATTAGCTCGCTTTAATAGCCGTATCCTTGTAATGCATGATGAGGTGCTAGCTGCATTTTCTCGCATACAGGCTGATTTTGAAATTCGTGGGATCTACAGTTATCAAGAAATCGGGATCATGCGAACGTTCAACCGCGACAAAGCGGTCTCGCAATTTTGTTGCCAACACGGCATTCAATGGCAGCAAACGCCTCATAGTACAGTGACGCGCAGTGCATCACTGCGTGAACTCGAACACCAGCACTGGCATAAGATCATGGACCTGCCCTGTGCCGATCCCAATTTGTCCACTATCAGCTTTATCCCGTTGCAGCAGATGGAACACCTTCAATTTACAGCACCTGATGCATGGGATACCCCTAACAAACTAATGCAAAGCGGCGGTGAAAAATGGGCCTGGTTCTATCTGCAGGACTTTTTTAAAAGCCGCGGGCGCAACTATCAGCGCCACATTTCTCGGCCACATGACGCGCGTTTTTCATGCGCACGCATATCGCCTTACTTAGCATGGGGTAATTTGTCACTACGACAGGTCTATCAGACGCTGCTCAAGGTGAAACCCTCACTTGGCAAAGGCTGGACTCGCCCGATGTCCGCGTTTTTGTCACGGATCCACTGGCATGATCATTTTTTACAAAAATTCGAAAATGAATGTCACATGGAGTTTGCTTGTCGCAACAGTGCCTATGAGCGTTATCCGTATGAAACTGATGAAGACATTATTCACACTCGCTTAACTGCTTGGCAAACAGGGAATACCGGGATCCCAATTGTCGATGCCAACATGCGTGCAGTCAACGCCACTGGTTACATCAATTTTCGCATGCGAGCCATGCTAGTATCTGTGTTGACCTTACACATGAATCTCGACTGGCGCTTGGGCGTACACCATTTGGCGAGGCAGTTCTTGGATTTTGAACCGGGCATTCACTACCCGCAATTCCAAATGCAGGCAGGCGTTACCGGTATGCATACAATACGTCTCTATAACCCGATAAAGCAAAGCCAAGAAAAAGACGATGAGGCCGTGTTTCTAAAAAAATGGCTGCCAGAATTAGCACAGTGCCCAGTGCCTCATATTCACTCCCCCTGGATGATTTCCCCCATGGATAGGCTGTTTGATGATGCACTCGATACAAAAGATTATCCAGCGCCAGTCATTGATATTGACGCATCAGCAAAATTAGCCAGAGAGCGTGCGTGGCAATTTCGTGAACGAGATGATGTCAGAATCGAGGCGCAACGGTTGTTGCGCCAAAGTGGTTTAAAGATCCGATAACTAAATCGCCGTCGTCAAATCAAGCAACCAGTCAGGGCTTAAGTCCAACAAATATGCTTCCATTACTTTATCTACACCACTAATCACCAACAGCGCAATGACGATAAGTACGCCACCCAACCACTGTTTGGCTCGATTTATAAAGCGACCTCCACGCAATTGCTGTGTGAATTTCCCCGATATCAATCCAATAGCTAGCAACGGTAATCCGGCCCCTACCCCAAACATTAACATAGTCAAAAACGCAAAGCCTATGTCGTCCCCAGCTGTAGCAAGGCTAATGGCAGCACCCAGTGTTGGCCCGACACATGGCACCCAAACAAGGCCGAGTAACATACCAAGGCCAAATTGTCCCGCTACTCCGTCACCTTTCACATCAGCTATACGGACATTGCCCGCTGCGACTAAGGGCGCAGTCAGTATTACAAAGCGTTGTTGCAATTCTTTGCTAACCAATATCAGACCGACAGCTAATAATAATACGGCTGATATCTGCTGGATGATCCGCGTGTCAAAGCCGACACTTAAAGCCAAATAAGTAATGACACTGCCCATCAATGCAAAGGCCAATGCCAAACCGATGACTAGCGCAAATAAGCTTTTTTTGCTGTCTTGCAACGCGCTACTAACAATGATTGGCAAAATGGGTAAGACACACGGCGATAACGTACTTAAGATCCCCGCTAACCAGGCAAGGGCCAAATTCAGCATAGTCAATTCACTCGCTAAAATTGCGCAGCGGTTGCGCTGTCAATCGATGTTAGCATGTCAAACAGCTTTTTTTGTTTAGTTTGGGCAATCAAACGCGATTGTTCTTGGCCCTGACTAAACGCAATTAAGGTCGATTGACGTGTGGCCTTGAAGCGTTTTACGTCGTCTTTTTGTTTATCATAATCCACGCGCAATACCGTAATCGTCGATGTCGGGTTGCGGGCAAAATACTCGGCAATGACGTTACTTTGTTTTTTGCACGTGCCACACCATTTTGCATAGATATCAACCAAAATTGGCTGACCTGACGCTTGAAGTTGTGAAAACTGTGTTTCTGTGAATGGCTGGGGTTGCTTAGCAAGTGCGGTACTGCTAACTAGTAAGCTAATTAATAATAAAATCTTTTTCATCATGGATCCTCAATCAGTAATGAACACGATATGTGTTGTACTACAGACCAAACAATCCAGAAAATTATTTCACAAAATTATAAATCGTTGTCTTCCAAAAATTGATTAAGGACGCGGATCTGCCCTTTTTTGTATGCCGCATAGGTGATGCGCAGGGCGTTTGAAAGAATCTCAGAGTCTGACCAGCCAGTTTTGTCATTGAGCTCTTGATAACAATGGAGGGCTTTAGGGGTAACGTAACCGCGGATCATTTTTTTGCCCAACGCTTTTTGTTTGTCGCGAAAGCGCTGTTGTTTTTCGGCGTTAGCGTTCGGGTTCTTTTTGCGCATAGATGATTCCTTCATAAAGACGTCGTTATTAAACATGATGCACTGCAAAAAGTAAAATAATCACTGCTCAGACTTGTATAGCGTACAAGTGTTCGCTAAATTAACCACCCTGATAAAGGCACACTGATAAAAGTGTGTGCTGCGAAATAGCATTAGCATGCGTATTAAAGATGTCACTCTAGGAAGATTTCATGACTTTAGATCAAAATAGCTATACCAAAGAAGAATTATTGGCATGTAGCCAAGGCGAATTATTTGGCCCGGGTAACAGTCAACTCCCTGCGCCGAATATGTTAATGATGGATCGCATTGCAACCATCACAGAAGATGGCGGTGAGCACGGTAAAGGCTATATTGAAGCTGAATTAGATATTACACCCGATTTGTGGTTCTTTGATTGCCATTTCCCAGGGGATCCGGTGATGCCAGGTTGCTTAGGCCTTGACGCTATGTGGCAGTTAGTTGGCTTTTTCTTAGGCTGGTCTGGTGGTCCGGGTAAAGGCCGCGCCTTAGGTGTGGGCGAAGTCAAATTTACAGGTCAAATCTTACCTACCGCTAAGAAAGTCACCTACAAGATCACCATGAAACGCGTTATTAAGCGCAAATTATTTATGGGGATGGCCGATGGCGAAGTGTCTGTCGATGGTCGTGTCATCTATACTGCAAAAGATTTGAAGGTCGGCTTATTCCAAGACACGTCTGCATTCTAAAGCGGTCTGCTAATCGTATACAAAAAAGGGTAGCTGTTCAGCTACCCTTTTTAATACCTTGTGTGGAATATATACAATGAAGGTTAAATCAGCGCATGCCGAAGGTGGTTATTCGTTCTTCCACCGCTTCGCGCCAACCGCCTAACCATTCAGAACGAACGTCAAAGTCCGTGAATGGGCAGTTTTCTTTTGCGCGACCAGCTATGCCAGCCTTGTAGCCCTTAGAATACGCGCGGGCCATTTTATCCCTTTTTTGTCTCTTCATTGGCAAACCTCAAATTGTATTTTGAATATTTCAGCGATGAATAATCATCAATACTATTTGTACGCCTGTCGTATTTGCGATGCAAGAGGACAACTATCCTCATTTTGATCCATGCACCTAACTCACTGAATTGGTTGATAAATAACCATTAAACCAAATTGTAATAAAACTGTCATTTTTATAAGGTTTTTGTATAACAACTTGGCATAAAACCCCAAGTATTAGGATATTGCTAGGCAAACTTACAGCGTCGGATCCCTGCAATACCTAATAATAACAAGCTCCAGAGTCCCCAGCTTGCGCCTTGACGCTCGGTCACAATTGAGGTGTCATCACCGCAATCTTCAAGCGCACCGCCGGACAGAGGCTCTAACAGTACTGGGACAACCCTATCGACCATGACTGGCTCTCCAGCTGTATCTGTTACTAGCTCACCTACCACGTTACGCGCTTGACGGTTGACTAATGCGTTGGCCAAAATCACATTATCGTCATTGATGGCTTGCGCACTGACAATCAGATAAGGACTTTCACAACCTAAGGCATCATTAAGGTCGGTAAATGTTTGCGTGCTCGTATCATACATAAAGCCATGGCGGCGACGGGTAGAAATCGTAGACGCCTCAACCTCACCCTCACCGACAACAATACCATTGTTATTGATATCGCGGCCTAAGCTAGCTGAACCTGGAAAAAAATCTTGCGGGAAATGTGTCGTATCAGCATCGAGGTCATGTACAAACACTTTGGTGCGCATGTTGCCATTCACAACTTGTGAATAATACCCAGTGATCAGATTGTTTTCATTAATATCAAACGCAACACTCGGCGCTTCATTTTCACCATCTAGAAATGTGGCAGTCTGGCCATCGCGAAATACCGCCGCTGCCGTGCCGCGAACAAAGTCACCATCGCGTTGGAAAACAGTTTCCCCTACTGCGATTCCGGCATTATTGACAGCCCTTGCATTGCTAAAATGAATGCGCTCATTGCCCTCTTCTTCACGTTCAAATGTAAATGGATAAGGAAAGTTAATTTGTTCTACCACCGCACCAGCACTATCTAATTGCCATACCGTCGCCTGTCTAAAATTATTGTTAGCCAGGGCATTGTTGCGCAAAATATCGCGATAACACGCCTCAAGCGTGCGTTCACCGCGCTCAGTTTCATCGTTACAATTGTCAATGAGTACTTGAAACTGGTTAGACACTGCAATCGTCTGGTGCCCTGCAACCAACAAGTTATCGTTGATATCATTAGCTTCGCTGACCCCACCTAGGGTTGCATCGACGGGGATCAGTGGCGTGGTTGAGGTGCCGACGGTTGCAAAAGCGCGACGATCGAAGTCGCTTACAACAAAATTGGTACTAACATCTTCACTGTTGACGTAAGTCGATGTGTAAAAAGGGGCTTCCGCGGTGCCGACAAACACGGTGTCGGATAGCATAGCATTGACATAAGTATCAGCGGAAAACGTAAAACCATCGGTTTCGTCTGTTTCAACATCAAAGGCGATGGCGCGGGTGGTGGTTTGACCGTTTACCAAATGCGATTGATACAGCGCAATTTGTTGAAAAAACAAACTGTTTTCTCGCGATGCACTGCGTGCAACTGCCACGAGGTAGTTGTAATCATCAAAATTAGGGTTGCCTGCTTGCGCTGCATCTAAGTCGGTAAGCGCTTCAATCACGGTTGCTGACTCAAAGTTCACCAAACTAAGATTGAGAGGTGGCTGATATTGGTCCTGTACGACAACAGCGGCATTCCCCTGTTCATCAAGGGCTTGAGCAAACACATTGACGCCAAGCGCTTCTGCTGGCAATTCAACGACACTATAGGTCGCCGCTTGTGCACTCGTTGCAACAGATAGTGAAAGGGCCAGAGCGCTCAATGAAAACGATACGTGCTTGGTAAGTGTGTGCTTTTTCATCATTATTTAATTACCGCTTATTTGTTCTTGTAATGCTTCTAATTCGTCCCAGCGAGTGTAGGCATGATCAAGCTCGCCTTGGCACTGAGAAAATGCGTCGAGAATGGGTTGCTGGTCCGCCTGAGCTTGGGCAAAAAAATCAGGGGCGTTCATTTGCGATTCCAGTTCTGCCAACTTTGTTTCCAATTCTTCAATGGTGGTTGGCAACTGTGCTAATTCTCGACTGTCTTTGTATGATAACTTGTTACTATTCTTAGGGGTAGATTTTGTTTCAGCTTTAGGACTGAGTGCAGAAGATTTAGTTCCGTCCCCCGCACTATCTGATGATTTTTTGTTCGCTTTGTCTGATTTTGCTAAAGCCTGCTTAGCCTCTTGCTCCGCTAACCACGTATGAGCGACCGTATAACCACCGACAAACTCAACGGTTTCGCCAGCTCCGCGAAATACCAGTGAAGACGATACCACATTGTCAATAAACTCACGGTCGTGGCTCACGACTATCACTGTGCCTTGATATTCGACCAACAGAGACTCTAATAATTCCAAGGTTTCTACATCAAGATCGTTGGTAGGTTCATCCAAAATCAGGACATTGGCGGGTTTGAGCATGAGTTTAGCGAGTAACACGCGATTTTTTTCACCACCAGAAAGCGCGCTCACGGGAGATTTGATGCGGTCGGGCGCAAACAAATAATCTTGCAAGTAGCTGATAATATGGCGCGGACGGCCATTGACCATGACCTCTTGCTTACCATCGGCCACGCAATCGGCCACCGTTTTATCGAGCTCTAATGCTTCGCGATGTTGGTCAAAATAAGCCACGTCTAAGTTAGCGCCGTGGGTGACTGTGCCGCTTTGTGGCGATAACTCACCAAGCAAGAGCTTAATCAACGTGGATTTGCCGCAGCCATTATCGCCAATAAACGCAATTTTATCGCCACGGGCGATATACAAATTGAGATCGTTGACGATCTGCTTATCCTCGATACGGTAACTGAGATTTTCCACTTCAAATACGCGTTTGCCAGATGGCGCAACCTGTTGTGAACTAATAATTGCACTGCCCGTGACTTGACGGCGCTCGCGATAGGTCTCGCGCAGTTTTTTAAGCGCCCTTACCCGCCCTTCATTACGCGTGCGACGCGCTTTGATCCCCTGGCGGATCCACACCTCTTCTTGGGCTAGTTTTTTATCAAACTGTGCGTTGTGTTCTTCTTCTACAGCCAAATCATGCGCTTTTTTGGTGAGGTATGTCGCATAATCGCCGGGGTATGAGGTTAGTTTACCGCGATCCAAATCAACAATACGCGTGGCCATGTTGCGAATAAAGGCCCGGTCGTGACTAATAAAAACAATACATCCTGCATAATGTTGCAGCGATTGTTCGAGCCATTTGACCATGTTGATATCCAAATGGTTGGTTGGCTCGTCAAGTAACAATACATCTGGCTTAGTCACCAAGGCTCTTGCCAATGCCGCTTTACGCCGCCAGCCACCGGATAACGATGCCAGTGACACATCAGCAGGTAGCTTTAGCAGGCTCAAGGTCGATTCAATGGCCTGTTCAAACTGCCAAGCGTTATTGGCATCGAGCTGTTCTTGCAAGGTCATCAGCTTGTTAATATTGCGTTCGCTGGCATCCACGGCGACTAAATTCGTTTGCTCGTGATACGCCTTTACTAGCTCGCCGACCTCGGCAAGTCCTTGTGCGACATAATCAAACAAGGTCATATCGACACTGGCAGGCGGATCTTGCTCAAGTCGAGCTATCGTTACACCGTTTTCAACGATGCGCTGTCCATCATCAAGGATGATATCGCCTGCAATGACTTTCATAAGCGTGGATTTGCCCGAGCCATTACGTCCGACGATACAGACACGCTCATTGGGTGACAGTACCAGGTCAACACCATCTAGTAATGGTGGATGGCCATAGATAACGGAGCCTTGGCGAATTTGACATAAACTCATTTTTTGATAAATCTCTTAATATCGTCAGTCCCAAACGGCCACACCATGAAACGATTGGCTTTTGTGTCGTACAGGACCGGAATTTTGACAGCAAAATGGTGATACAGCTCAGCGCTAGATTTGACATCGACATAGGCAACTTGCGCCAGCTGCGCCTCATCAAGCGTCTGCGCTAACAACTTGTCCGCATCCTCACACAGCGAGCAGGCCTCGCCTCCAATTAACCAGTAGCGTTGGGAATTAAACTGCATGCCCTAGCCCTCTTGCGATAAACGCCAGCATTGATGGATTTTGGGATTGCGTGCAAAATCCTGCGGCAGCGTTTGACTTGAGATGTTTTCGATGCGTAAGCCCAAGGCTTGCAAGGCCTGCTCATCGAGTTTAAAGCCGCGTAGATTATTAGAAAAATAGATCACGCCTCGGGCCGATAAACTCTCTAAAGCGGAAGTGAGCAAATTCACGTGATCACGCTGCACATCCCAAGTCCCCTGCATGCGCTTGGAATTAGAAAAAGAGGGTGGATCAATAAACATCAGATCAAATGTTTGCTGATTATCTTTAAGCCATTCGACACAGTTTGCTTGTTCAAAGGCGTACCCACCGGTCAAACGATTTAGGCGAAAGTTATCCTTAGCCCACTGCAAGTAGGTATTGGACATATCCACCGAAGTAATAGTTTGCGCTCCACCTAAAGCCGCATGGACAGAAACAGAGCCGGTATAACAAAACAAGTTGAGCACTCGTTTGCTTTTGGTTTCGGCTTTGAATAATTGCCGTGTGATGCGGTGGTCCAAAAACAGGCCAACATCTAGATAGTCTGTAGGGTTGATGTAAAACTGCGCCCCGTGCTCGTGAACGATGACGCGATTGTTCTGGGTTTTTAAACGCTCGTATTGGGCTTTGCCCTTTTGTTGCGCTCGGACTTTTAGCACAATCTTACTCGGATCAACCTGCAGTGCTAGCGGTAGCTGCATGATCACATCATGCAGGCGCTGCTGTGCTTTTGCCGCCGGAATATCTTTGGGTGGCGCGTACTCTTGCACAATCACCCAGTCCCCGTAGCGATCAATCGCGCAGTTATACTCGGGCAAATCGGCATCATAGATGCGATAACAGTCTGTATCTTGCTGTTTTAACCAGGGTTTGAGTTTTTTGAGGTTTTTGGTTAAGCGGTTGGCAAAGTCGTGCTGCCCTGACCGCGATGCTTGATGTTCACAGTTATTGGCGTCAAGTACATAGTTCACTATCTCGCACTCGAGTTTGCCATTCATCACTTTGTAGCTTTTGACAGCACGTAAACGCAGCTGTTTAAGAATATCCCGGTTACCGCTTAACAAGGTCATATGCCAGCCAGCAAACGCCACTTTTAAGTGAGCCCCCCACTGTTGGAACAAGGCAAGTAATTGCGGAATTTCACCTAAACGCTCACCATATGGCGGGTTAGCAATGATAAAACAGGGCTGCTCACACAAACCTTGCTCATCCAACGACACGTCAACCGGCGCACTTAACTTACTCGCGTCGGCTTGAGAAAACTCAACACAATCAGCAACGGCTGCACTATCAGCATTGCTTTTAGCAATGCGAACCATATCACGCTGACTATCACTACCAATAAAGCGATGTGATATGGTGTCAAGCTTGGCGGCTTTTGCAGCGTCCACGCAAGATTGCCAAATGCTTTTATCATGGGCTTGCCATGCGCTAAATCCCCAACGACTGCGGCTTAAACCGGGCGCAATACGCTTGGCAATATGCGCAGCTTCAATTAATAAGGTGCCTGAACCGCACATGGGATCAAGCACGGTGACTGGTGCCTCACCTTGCAATGCAGCAACGATGCCAGCGCGATATAACAGTGCAGCAGCAACGTGCTCTTTGACCGGTGCATCGCCAGTCGCAACACGGTAATGACGTTGGTGCAACGAGCCTGCCGCAAAATCAAGCGAAATGCGCACAACATCGCGATGCAAGCGCACATTGATAATAATATCTGGGGCTTGCTTAGCTACATCGGGACGGCGCTTGCCTTGTTCGGTAAAGCTATCGACAATGGCATCTTTAATTTTTAAGGCGCCAAACTGGGTGTTTTTGAGCCAGCGATTGGTGCCGTTGAATTGCACCATAAAAGTGTTATCCGCGGTGAATACCGAAGACCAATCGATGGTTTGTGCTAACGCATACAGGGCATGCTGGTCACGCACTTCACCACTGGTAAGCTCCCATAACACGCGGTTGGCCAAACGCGACCATAAGCATACGTTGTAAGCATCAGCCAGGCAGCCATCGACAGTAACCTGTCCAGGGCCCTGTTTTAATGAGGCTTGTGGAATGATACTCGTTAACTCATCAAACAGCAGTTGGTCAAGACCGCGCGAAGTTGTTACACAAAACGTCATTAACGTAACCCTGTCACAATGTCTTTAACCAGCTGTGGCCCTTGATAAATCAAAGCTGAATACACCTGTACCAAATCCGCCCCAGCATCTAAGCGTGCTTGTGCAGCTGCGGCAGAATCAATACCGCCAACGCTGATGATCGGCATCGCGCCTTGTAATTCTGCAACGAGCTGTTGAGTCACCGCTAACGAACGCTCAGTTAACACAGAACCACTTAACCCACCCATTTCATCAGCGTGCGGCAAACCCGCTACCGCATCGCGGCTCAAGGTGGTGTTGGTGGCAATGACCCCGTCCATTTTTGCTTTAATCAGCGACTGAGCAATACTTTTAAGTTCTTCATCACTCAGATCTGGCGCAATCTTGACCACGATAGGCTTGTATTCGCCATGTTGCTCGGCCAAAGCTAGTTGCGATTGTTTTAAACCCGCTAACAAATGATCCAGCGCTTCGCCGTATTGCAAATTACGCAGTCCCGGCGTGTTTGGCGATGAGATATTCACTGTGACATAGTCGGCATAGGCATACACTTTCTCAAGGCAAATAACATAATCTGATAATGCGTCTGCTTCTTCCGTGGCTTTGTTTTTGCCAATATTGATGCCTAATATCCCTTGGTTATGCGCTTGTTTTACTTGTGCTAATAAATAGTCAACACCGTGGTTATTAAACCCCATGCGGTTGATAATGGCGTGTTTTTGTGGGATGCGAAATAGACGTGGCTTGGGATTACCTGGCTGTCCAACCGGTGTCACCGTGCCAATTTCGACAAAGCCAAAGCCCATCGCGTGAAATGCATCCACACACTCGCCATTTTTGTCTAGACCAGCAGCCAGACCAACAGGGTTGCGAAAAGTTTTGCCCCAGACTGTCACGGGCTTGGCCGGCAACGATTGGGCATAGGTGTTGCGCAATATATTGCGCTGCGTGCGTTTTAACCACCCGATGGTGACATCGTGTGCAGTTTCTGGGGCTAGGGATAATAAAGCGCGTTGAGCAATAGCTGACATGGATTGAGTGACTCACAAAAAATAAAAAACCGATACCTGTCTATTATGCCACATAATGGCATTGAAAAGCTCAGATAACGGTTTCTTTTTACGCCAAAGCACACAAGTGCTTAAGCATTTAGTTTTGAATTTTGTTACTAAACAACAGCAACTCGCGCAAAGCGACCGAAAACTTAGCAAACTCATGCTGTTTACTGGTTTTGAATTCGCTCATCATCCCGCACCAGCGAGCAATCAGTTCCTCGTGCTCTGCAAACCAATTGGCTAATATTTCATCAACCTCCATTGGTTTTTCTGACTGCAACTGCTCTCGCAAAATTGCGGCAGTTATTGCGCGCTGTTGATGATCCAATTCTTCACGATAAGCTGCTCGCGCGAGTGCTTGCCAGTGATTATCAACGTGCTGACGGTTGATTTGGTGCAGGAACCAATGTAGCTGAAGCTTCGCACCCAATTGAAAATACATGCGACCTACAGTCGCTTTGTTAGGGCCGCAATTATCGACAATATGCGCAATATCAAAAGCGCTAAACGCATTGCTGAGCATGGCTAAACGATATGCCACTTGAGGTGGCAAGCCTTGCTGCTCGTATTGACTGGTAGCCTCAACCAAGGCGTTGACTTCCTCTTCCACCAAATAGGTCTTGGCATTATCAAGTAGGTCAAAATAAACGGGTTGATAAAAATCAATCGCCGCCTGCATCGAATCAAACTGTGTGGCTTGGCGTACTAGCCAACGCGAGCCTCGGCGCAGCGCACGACGGATCTCTGAGAAGATGCTCAACTGCAGTTCTGCATCGATTTCATTGTCGAGCTGCTCAATGGCGTCGGTCAACTCATCCATCCCGCATACGCCTTTGACAATGGTATATGCGCGCGCGATATCAGCCTCGCTGCTGCCAGTTTCCTCAGCCATGCGATACACAAAATTAAAGCCCATGTCGTTAACCATTTGATTGGTTAGCTTAGTGGCAATAATCTCCCCGCGCAGTGGATGCTGCTGCATCTGGCCTTGGTATTGATCGCGTAACTGCTGCGGAAAGGCATGGACCAACAGGCTGTCATAATAGGGCTCTTGCGTCACGCTAGGCACATTGAGCGCCTCTTTAAGCACCATTTTGCTATAGGAAATTAGCACTGATAGCTCAGGGCGAGTCAAGCCTGTGTTATCCGCAATGCGCTCGGACAGCTCTTCGTCGCTGGGCAGAAACTCGAGTTCGCGATTCAAATCCCCTGCTTTTTCTAGCCCCTGCAAAAAGCGAATTTGCTCTTTGAGGCTTTTGGCGCCACATAACTGCGATACTGAGATAGACTGGGTTTGGCGATAGCAATCGTCCAAGACCAAATCAGCCACGTTACTGGTCATATCGTATAATAATTCATTGCGCTGTTTGAGCGTGAGTTCTCCAGAAGCAACTAAGGCGTTAAGCAAGATCTTGATGTTGACCTCGTTGTCCGAACAGTCAACACCGCCTACATTGTCAATAAAATCAGTATTGATGCGACCGCCGCGGATGGCACACTCAATCCGACCTAACTGGGTGGCTCCTAGGTTACCGCCCTCCCCGACAATTTTGGCACGGACCTGTTGCCCGTTAACTCGCACTTCATCATTGGCGCGGTCGCCCACATCTGCATGACTTTCAGAAGAGGCTTTAATATATGTGCCGATGCCGCCGTTCCATAATAAGTCGACTTCCATTTGCAGTATTTCGTGGATCAGCTCGTTGGGCGTCATACTGGATTTTTTGGTATTTAACGCCTTTTTCATCTGATTACTCAGCGCAATACTCTTGGCTTTGCGTTCAAACACGCCCCCGCCTTCACTGATAATATCACGCTGATAATCAGCCCAATTTAAGCTGGGATCAGCAAATAAGCGCTGACGCTCTGCATAACTTTTGGCAGCATCTGGACTGGGGTCAAAGAAAATGTGTAGATGGTTAAACGCAGCCACTAAGCGCGTTTTTTCGGATAACAGCATGCCGTTACCAAACACATCTCCAGCCATATCACCGACGCCCACACAAGTGAATTCAGTCGTCTGACAATTTATGCCCATCTCGCGGAAATGCCGCTTGACCGATTCCCACGCGCCGCGGGCGGTGATCCCCATTTTTTTATGGTCATAACCGACGCTGCCACCCGAGGCGAAGGCATCGCCTAACCAAAAATCAAACTCGGCGGCAATTTCATTCGCAATATCTGAAAATGTTGCCGTGCCTTTATCAGCCGCAACCACTAAATAGGCATCATCTTCGTCATGGCGCACTACCGAGCGAGGCGCAACCACATTTCCATCGACAATGTTATCGGTAATGTCCAACAACCCGCGAATAAAGGTGCGATAACACGCCTTGCCTTCGGCAATAAAAGCATCACGTCCACCGCTCACAGAGCGTTTGCAGACAAAGCCGCCCTTGGCGCCTACCGGCACAATGACGGTGTTTTTAACCTGTTGCGCTTTAACTAAGCCTAGTACTTCAGTGCGAAAATCCTCTTGGCGATCGGACCAGCGCAAACCACCACGAGCGACTTTCCCGCCGCGCAAATGCACGCCTTCTACTCGTGGTGAATAAACAAAGATTTCGTATTTGGGCAGAGGTAACGGCATATCGGGAATATGCTCAGGCTGCATTTTAAACGACACATAGGGTTTTTCGTCACCTGCTTGGGTCGGCTGATAGAAATTGGTGCGGATCGTGGCCAAGATCATATCAACATAACGGCGAATAATCCGGTCATCGTCTAGATTGGACACCTTATCTAACTGTTTAATGATGACATCGACCCGTTTTTGTTGCTCTTTTTCTTTGAACTTGGCTTTTGGGTTAAAGCGATATTCAAATAAATCAATCAGCTTGCTGGAAATCTCAGGATACGCAGATACGGTATTGGCGATATATTCTAAGCTAAACAAACTGCCGGTTTGGCGCATATATTTGGCATAGGCACGTAAAATGGTGACTTTACGTCCGCTGATGTTGGCACTTAAAATCAAGCGATTAAACGCATCATCCTCTAGATGTCCGTGCCAAACTTGGGCAAATGCCATCTGAAATAAGGCCTGAGACGTGGCCATATCGGCGCTAGGAAAATGAGCATGCAGCATCGAAAAGTCCATCACCCAGTTGCTGACTACCTCCCCCTCACATTCTGACCGAACGTGGTACGGGGTTTCGTCAATCACCCGTAAGCCAAAGTTTTCGAGCATTGGCAGTACTGCGGATAAGTGGATAGGCTCATTGCGGTGATAAAGCTTAAGACGCACCGCATTACTCGACGCCTCTAGTTCCTGAGGGCGATAAAACAGCATGCTCAATGGCTGTTCATCCGATAACTCAACGATTTTATTAATATCAGCCAAGGCCGCAGACGGGAGATGGTTATCTTTGTATGCTTGGTTAAACGCATTGGCAAACTGTTTGATGAGGCGAACGCTTTTGGCTTCCCCAAATGCACTTTTAATCGCACTGACTAAGCGATCTTCCCAAGCCTTGCTCAACTCACTGACATTTTGTTCTATTTGATTCACAGAAAAATCCACGTTGTTGTCTTTTACGCGCACAATATAATGCGTTCTGGCATAGACAGATTCGGAGAAAAAAGTGGTAAACTCAACAGCCTGCTCAGTGTCAAAAGCGCTTTGCAAATACGCTTGAGTGGCCTCACGCAGCGCGGTGTTATAACGCTCGCGTGGCACGTATACCAAACAAGAAATAAAGCGACCATAGGCATCTTTACGAGTAAACATACGCGTGATCCCACGCTCTTGCATCTGCAAAATACCGGAGATGATCCTCGCTAGCTCTTTAGCTGAGGAATGCAGCAACTCTTCCCTAGGGTAAGTTTCAAAGATATTGATCGTTGCTTTAAATGCATGGGTGCCAGCTTCAACGCCCATCAGTTCACAGACCTTTGCAATCTTGAACTTGAGCACAGGAATATTGGTCACTGAATAGTTGTACAATGACGCAGAATAAAGGCCAAGGAAGCGATGCTCGCCAACCACCTCGCCTTTATTAGAAAACACTTTGACACCAACATAGTCCAAGTAAGTGGGACGATGCACCCTTGCGACAGACGTGGTTTTGGTTAATATCAGCGGATGTGTGCTTAATGTCGCATTGCGAGCGGAAAGAGGTAAGTTGCTGATGCGACGATTGCGGTCACGCACAGAATTACGCATGATCCCAAGGCTTGAATCATTATTCGGAGTCCAAATGTGATCGCCATCTTGGGATGCAACAGAATAATACCGATAGCCCATCAACGTAAAGTTGTGTGCCCCTAACCATTGTAAAAATTCGATTGCCTCTTGTTGCTCCTCAGCATCGTTGGCAAATTCAGCCTCTTGCACGATTCTAGTAGCATCAGTAAGCTTGCCTTGAATGGGCTCCCAATCGGATACCACCAGCGCTACTTCAGCCAACGTATCGGCTAGTTCTTGTTCCAAGTTGGCTAAATCTTGCGTGGAGGATTGACGGTCAATTTCGAGCAAAAATACCGTTTCTTTTATACAGTCTTGGCAATCTGTCTTATTTTCACTGATAAACTCAACGACTTGATTATCGCGATTGCGCACTAGGGCTATCGGGCTGTGCAAAAACAAGTGCGCCGTGACTTGCAAGCGCTTCAAACACATCCGCACCGAATCCACCAAGAAAGGTGTATCCGGGACAATGATTTCGACAATGGTGTGCTCGGACTGCCAACCATGTTTGGTAATTTTGGGATTAAAGACCTTAATAAACGGTGCATCTCCCGCATAGTCACTAAAATGTTGCCAAAGTGATAGCGTAGCACCATAAGTATCAGAATCTGAACGCCCTTGCAGATCGTCATAGGCAATATTGTTAAATAGTTGTTTGCCGAATTCGGTAATGAGCCGTGCGCGCTCTGAGCTAGTTTTATCTTCGATGAGTTGAAATACTTTTTGTAACAGGACTGAATTGTGGGGCACAGTCATGGGCTATTCCTTTATTTATCTGCCGTTAGTATATATATTCAATATAATGCTTATTCTGTTATTATCGACATCTCGAGAAGTGATATGATTATTCTGACGAAATTAAAGGCGAGATAAAAGCTTTATTTTACATTTTTTTTACGCAACAAATAAGTATGCAAATAAATACAAAAAAGGAGGCTCAAAGCCTCCTTTTTCTTGCATAAAACGGCTATGCCGCTTCTTGTTCCTTAGCTGAAACTTGGCTATCTTTCCACCACAATAGCCGTGCAATTGCAGGCAAAACTAATACTGCACCTAACATGTTAACCACAAACATAAAGGTTAACAATATCCCCATATCCATCTGGAACTTCAAGCTTGAGAAAACCCAGGTACTTACCCCGATAGCGAGGGTAATACCGGTAAATAACACCGCATTACCGCGCTCTTTCAGAGCAGTCAAATAGGCACTGTGGACATCATCACCTTCTTTGATACAGCGCATCATAGTAGATAAGATATAAATGCCATAATCTACGCCAATACCCACTCCTAAGGCGATCACCGGCAAGGTCGATACAGTCAAACCAATTTGTAAGTAAGTCATGAGCGCCTGTGCCAACACGGATACAACGTACAGCGGCAGCACCACAGCAATCGTTGCGCGTAACGAACGGAAGCTTAACAAGCACAAGATGATCACTGCACCAAACACGTACACCAGCATCGGTGTTTGTGCATCGCTCACAGCTTCATTGGTGGCGGCCATGACGCCCACCGGACCAGAAGCTAAGACAAAGGATAAATCCTCGCCTTCATATTCGGTTCGATAGGCCTTAACCGCATCCACGATGCGGGTGATGGTTTCTGCCTTGTGGTCGGTCATAAATAAGATCACCGGCATCACCGAGCAGTTGCCGTTGAGTAAACCGCTGGATGATGGGATCCGCGCAATTGACTGAACGAGTGTAGCTTGGTTGCGCGGCAGCACATTCCACTTTGCATTGCCTTCGTTATAACCGGCGTTGATTTTTTTGGCAACACTTGGCAGTGATACAGCCGATTGTACTCCCTCAACATTGCTCATGCGCCATTGGAACTCATCAATACGATTCATCACATCATGCGAAGTGCATGCCTCTGGCGCTGCCTCTACCAAGATTGAAATATAGTCAACCGTGATTTCGTACTTATCCGTGATCAAAAACGTATCTTGGTTATAGCGAGAATCTTCATGAAGTGCAGGTGCACCAGCATGCAAATCACCAATTTTCATTTGCTGTGATTGTACAAAGCCAAAACCAAATAACAGTGCAGTAACGGCAACTATTATCAGCGCCGTCTGCTTTTCGCAACAACGCGAAAGCAACTGCCAAATTTTTTCTGCATGCCCCTGACCCTGCGTTGAAAACTTTTGTTGATAATCTTGGCTAAAGGTGACAAACGACATTAGCACGGGGAGCAATATGAGGTTAGTTAAAATAATGACTGCGACACCCATGGATGCCGTAATGGCCAATTCTTTGATAATGCCAATATCAATGACTAACAAGGTCAAAAAGCCAACCGTATCTGACAGTAAGGCAATGCCGCCAGGGATCAGTAACGAAGTGAACGCAAGTTTAGATGCAGCTAACGAGGACATCCCTGAGACGACCTTGTTGCTCACGGCATTGATCATTTGTACCCCGTGACTCACGCCAATCGCAAAGACCAAAAACGGCACCAGTATGGACATAGGATCTAAACCAAAACCAAATAGCGTTAACAAGCCAAGTTGCCAAATCACCGCAATAACGGAACAAGTAATTGGCAAAATGGTTAAACTAATTGACTTGGAAAAGACATACACCATGAGTGAAGTAATCGCGATAGCAATGGCAAAAAATAGCACAACGTCTTTCGCACCATTAGCCACATCCGCCATCATTTTTGAAAAGCCAATAATATGCAAACTGGTGCGATCATCCTCATACTTAGCGCGCAGCTCAGTTTCAAGGATATTGCCTATTTCAAGCATATTCACTGGTTCGCCCGTTTCAGGATCAGTTGATTGCAATTGCGCAGTCACCATGGCGCAAGAAAAGTCATTGGATACCTGACGCCCAACAATCCCGGCCTTCTCGATGTTTTGCGCAACCGTATCCAAGGCAGCTTGACTTTGGGAGTTAAAATCAGAGGGTATGACAGGTCCACCAGCAAACCCACCTTCCACAATTTCGGTAAATCGCGTGGCTGGGGAATATAAAGAAACCACTAGCGCGCGATTGACGCCGTTTATAAAAAACACATCGTCATGGACGTTTTTGAATGTATCAAAAAAGTTGGTATTAAAAATGTTGCCATCGCGATCGCACACCGACACCAAAATATTGTTAGCTCCATCAAAATCAGCACGGTGTTTGATGTAGTTTTGCATATACTCATGTTGCAACGGTATGTTCTTCTCAAACCCGGCATCGAGTTTGAGTTGCGACGCCATAAACAGCAAAAAAACCGTCATTAAGGTGAATAGCGCTATCACTGATTTGCGGTAGGAAAATACGAGTTTTTCACTCGTGGCAATAAATGAATTCATAGCATCACTGTAAAATTAAAGACTGAAGACCATTTGCACCAACCGTTATTACCTGCTGGTTGGGCAAAACAATAGCGCTGACAATAGCAAGTTTATCTGCGGTTTGGTTAGTATTGACACTAGGCAAATCACAGCTAACATCAACAGACACGTTATCGAGTATAAGTTGACTAAAAAAACCATTATTCGCAAATGCATACAAGGTACCGCCTTGCTGAATGACGGTGTTGACTGAGCCGGCATGACACAAATCAACCGCAAACCACTGCGCGTCACGCTGAACAAATGCGTTACCACGAAGACCCGCCACAAACAAACCAGCGCTATCAACTGAAACTGCAAACAATGAGCCATCGTATGGCAACTCTAAACGCTGCCAGCTACGGCCAAAATTATCACTGACGGCAACCAACCCTGTCTCACCAACCAAATATAAACGCCCTTGTGCGAACTCAACCCGATTGAGATGCGGTAAAATATTCGTCAGCTCCTCACGATAAAACTCTTCTCCATCTAGCTCGCGCACTTCTTCTAAATATTCGACATCAAGAGGATCCAAGAGACTAGCGTGAAGTTCTTGCTCCCAAGAAGCCCCTCCATCAAGCGTGCGATAAAACGCACCATAAGCACCAATGGCAATACCGTGGTTAGCATCAAAAAAGGTCACATCTAAGAGCGGCTTATCTAAACTGGTATCGTGATATTGCAATGACCACGTTTGCCCACCATCAGCAGAATGTATGATGGTTAAATCATGGCCAACCGCCCAGACGCGGTCCCCCTTTACCTCAACCGCAGTCAACGTTGCGCGTGTAGGAGGTAAAATTTGTAGCGTATCTTGACTGCTGGCGTGACTGTTGCCATAAACGATATGACCGCGTTCGCCTACCGCAATAAAGCCCTCATCAATAACCGCAATGTCCAATAACAACGAGCTATTCACCAGCTTTGCGGGCAACGCGTCACGGGTCTCTGCCAACAGATTTGAACTAAAAAAGAGTGACAAAAATAAAACGAGATTTTTCATAGTGACCTAAAAGTAAAACGGTTGACCTAGGCCAACCGTTATTTTGTGATTAACGTCTACCTGAGCGTCTCAACGCTTGGGGCGTAAAGTCTCTGTCGTTGAGACCGGGCGCAAAATCATACATTTCGTGCTCATTGTCAAGCCCTAGTGCCAAATAGCGACCAGAGTTCAAGTCATGCAGAACTTCCAATGTAGACCAAGCGGTTGGTACTTCGTAATAATTCAGACCATGCGCAATAGCCACGCGGTATAAACCACCACGGTCATCGTACAAATCACCGACCAAAATTTGCCAGCTGTCTTCGTCGATATAGTAAACGCGTTTTGAATAAACGTGACGAAACTCTGGTTTAATCGTTGCTTCGACTACCCAAACACGGTGTTTTTCATAACGAGTAAACTCTGGATTAATATGGCCTGGGGTTAAAATCTGGTCGTACGTAATCTGGTCAGAGTGTAAATCATAACTGTTATATGCCACATATAACTCTTGCTTACCTTTCAACTCCCACGTGTAGCGATTAGGCGAACCATTGTACATATCGAAATCATCAGTCGTACGCAAACCGTCAGAAGCGGTTCCCGGCGTATCAAACGCAACGTTTGGCGCTCGACGCACACGGCGCTGACCGGTATTGTAAGTCCAGGCTTGACGGGGCTGAGTCACCTGGTCGACCGTTTCATGGACTAACAGCGCGGTTCCAGCAAGACGTGAAGGTTCTGTCACCTCTTGTTTAAACTTAAACAGAATGTTGTCTTCCATAATTTCGGCAGCGGTAACACCTGGCTCTGCGTATCTAAATTTAAGCTGATCATCAAAACCGATGTAGGTGTATGCACCAGATTCAGTCATGGCTACTTGACCACCTTCACGAGTAACTTCAGTTCCACGGAAACGTAAAATATGATTCCAGATTGCTTCTAGACCATTTTGCGGCATCGGGAACGGCACGCCAATCGTGGCATTTTTAAGGCCATTACCATCATTGAGTAACTCTGCGCTAGATGCGTTCGCAATTGACGCATCGTACACATATTGTGGATACGATGCAGAACGACGCGATTGGTAGATAGGCATCTTATAAGTTTCAGGGTACTTGGCGAATAATGCCTGTTGACCCGGCGACAGAAACTCAGCGTACTGCTGGTAGTTAGTGCCATCTATTGTAAACAACACCTCATCCGCAGCGAACGGATTAGGGTGATGGTCGCCTGTTTGATAACCGGCAGGGACCTCAGTGATACCGCCAGTCCAAGCTGGTATTGAACCATCGGCATTGCCCGCGCGCACAGCACCCATTGGCGTCAGTTCATTCCCCAATTTGGCTGCTTCTGCCGGAGTTACATTTGCGTGAACGTGCATTGCACCTAAACTCAATGTTAGTGCAGTTGCGACTATGCTTATTTTTTTTATCATCTCGACACCCAATTAGAAAGAATACTTAACATTAAACGATACAAAATCGCGATCAGATAACTGATTGGTAGTACCAATACCACCCCAGAACGCATTATATGATGCTGTAGCCGACAATTTATTCAAATAGTCGAAAGTAAAGGCAACGCTTGCTGACTTGCGATCTTCAGTAAACAAGAACAGCGGATCCGGCGTAGTGCCATCAACATCATGCGCAAAAGTAGCACGTGTGCGTAAATTCACACCATCAAACACGTCATTAAAATCAGCCACGGCTAACAAGCGATATCCCCAAGACGTTTGCGTAGCAAACGGGTTAGTTTCAGGACCATCAGATAAACCAGTATGCAATCCAGGTAAGGCACGTGGAGTGGCTTCTAAATAATTAAACACAGGACCAGAACGACCAGTGCCTGGTGCATTTAAACGCACTACATCGGCATCAGGCATATCTTTAACATCTACATAAGCCACTTCACCCAATAGAACAAGGTTATCGGTACCAAAAGAAGGACCAAATATATGCGATACCGTCACTTGCGCTTGTAATGTGTCAGAAGTAATAAAACCTGCGGCATATTGCCCCGGACCTGTAGTGAGACCGATATTATTTAACTGCGAAATGCCTTCAAGATCAGGGCGTAGACCTGCATTGGCCAACTGCTCTGGCATGGCCATATATAGTAATTCAACATCGTCAATCTGTAACGGCTCGTCCTGACGATAAGAAATCTCACCGGCAAACGCTGTTTCACCAATATTGGTGTTAAACGAGACACCCCATAACTTAATGTCTTCAGGATAAATAAACTGCGCTTCAGTGAACGTAGTTAGATCTGTGACGTTATCAGCGGTAATGTTATTTTGCGATAAGTAAATTAAGTCATGTAAGATACCAGACGATAAATCGCCATTTGCACCAAAGGTAGTAAAATCTGACGTCACACCAGATACCAATGGACGGGTGCTGTGATAGTTAATGTGATAGAAACCAAATTCAGTTTCGTTAAAGTCCTCTGCAAACCAGCCTAGTTTGATACCGTATTGACCTTGGTCGTCCGCGTCAAAGTGGGCCGCATCGCTTTGACCACGCACCGCCACCTTGGTCGGGTATGCAAGCATAGCTTGCGCAAGCGAAGCAAGCCCTGCAGGATCGCCGCCGCTAGCAGCTAATGCACCTTGCGCCATGCCGCCTAAGGCGTTGAGTTCAGATAATAGGAAATCAAGATGAATATCTGGGTTACCGGAAAAACCTAGTTGCACTGCAGACGCTTGACCGCCCTCACCTGCAAAATCATTGGTCGCAAAATACGATCCTGCTACAGGAAGGCGTGAACGCTCCCATTCATATTGGTAGTATGCTGATAACGATACCGTGTCAGTTAAGCCAACATCAAGATAGACCATACCCACCGGGATAAAGACTTCTTTTAATTCCGCACCGGGAGAGCGAGCACGAGTGACATCAACAGGATTAGTCGTGTTAATACCGTGTTGAATAAACGTTGACTCACCCCATGATACAACCTGATCACCTACGCGAACCGATACTGGCGTATTGCCCACGTAAAAATCAGCATACACAAACGCGTCTAGCAGACGGAAGTCTTGACACAGTTGCTCCTCTGCTTTCTTAGTGGCACACAAGTCTATTTCGTCACCGCCAATAGGGCGTGTCCAGGTATCGTTGTCATCGGCAGCAAACTCTTTGAAATAGAACACGCGACTGAAAAAACCAATGTCGCCAATGTCGTTATTCCACTGAATGTCAATTTCGTGTGAACCAGAAAACTGAGTAGAGAACGCATCACCTGGGTCGTTCATTAAATTACCCAAATCGCCGTTAGTGCTATAACCAGCATCGGTTAACGCCCATACATCGGCACTGGGATAGATGACATTGCCAAAGGCTGAATAACCACTCCAGTCATACGCCGGTAAATTGGGATGACCGATAAGGTTAGTGTCGCGGTCTTCAACTCGAATACTGGTGCCCACTGTCAACGTAGAATCAATGTTAACGGTAAAATTGCCAACATCGAATTCCGCTGCTTGCACATTAAGGCCTGCTAATAAAGCAGTGATGCCAAGTGCAATGGGAGTTTTCTTAAAAATGGTAGGTCTAGGTTTCATCGTTGTTATTCTCCTGGTTCACCCTAGCTAGGTAGGTGAAGATGGTTGACCAGATTTATTGTTATTAACAAAATAATTACATTAATTGGGTTCACTTGCAAGATCTAATCGTACCAGTGATATAAATAGTTACATTATTGATATCCAAAATATAACGGCGCAACTGCGCCAATTTACCTAGGATAACCGTGCTATTAGACGCGTTCTATTTTCAAAAAACGATGGTCCGCGTCCACCCATACTGCGAAACGGCCTTGTAGCCCTTCATGGGTAATAAATGACCGCAAATGACGCTTGTGAATTTGTACCCGCTTACCGCACTCGGTGGTGACGATAAGATTACTCACACCATCAGCATACATAGCGTGACATTGTGCGTAACTCTCACGCAGTCTAAATACAAAACGTTTATGCTGACTCATTGACCATCTGTTCGTACTGCAGTACGCATTTTGACACTTTTTCAAACACGTCTTTGCTGAGCTTTGGCGCATCTAAGAGACGACGGCACTGCACGATCAGCTTCTCTTGATAAGGCCCAGCGAGTGCTTGCCACTGTGTTAACGGTGTCACCATGCGCGCTGCCACTTGCGCGTTGACCGCGTCAAAGCGCAGTAAAAAATCAGCCAAGTAGCGATAACCGCTGCCATCAACAGCATGGAACTTGCGGTGGTTGTAAAATGCAAAATTCCCCACCAGCGCTCTGACTTTGTTAGGGTTGTTAAGAGCAAATAGCGGATGTGTCTGCAGCAGATCCAACTTGGCTAAAATATCATCGTCAGATTGCATTGCCTGCAACGCAAACCACTTATCCATCACCACTGTATCATGTCCAAACGTGGCTTCAAAAGCCGCTAACATGACAGGCAACTGTTCACTATTGGTATATTGCGCGGCTTTTAACGCACCTAATCGAATCGTCATATTGGTGGCATTCGCAAACTGTTGTTGCAACAGATTACTGACATCAGCGCCATCTGCCAAAGCAAGGTAATGCAATAACGCGTTTTGTAATTTTCGCTGTTGCATCGGACCGGCCGCGTATTCAAACGCTGTATCGGTCGTAGCGGAAATGTTGCGATAGAGAGGCTCAATAACCGCTGCTACTAAGTTAGCTATGCCCTGCTCCACTTGCTCTCGCGCCGTCAATAAGCACTGTATATCAACTGCTTTGAGGCGACTGAGTAAATTTTCAATGCTCGGTAATGACAGCACTTCCGCAACCAGCTCACAATCGTGTTGGTTATCGTTAAGCCACTGTGGTAAAAATTCAAGCGCGTCTAAGCATATCTGTGCGTTGGAATTAGCAAGCAGTGCATCGTAATGTTGAATAATGAGCTTGCTGTATACAGACTGCGCCGCTTCCCAAGTGGCCAGTGGTGATTGTGCTTTGGCAAACAGTAATTGCCAGTCTGCAAGAGTATATTCTGGATAATGCACGTTAACCGGCGCACTAAAACCGAGGTTGAATAACACCTTAGTTTGTTCTGTAACGCCGTTAAACACAATGGCTTGGTGCTCTTCGGTTAACACGCATAATCCTTGGCGGACTTGTGCCTCAGTGGTGTACTGTTGGCCTGTTTCATCCACGCATTCGTACGCAAGAGGGATGACTAACGGCTGCTTATCAGCCTGATCCGCTGTAGGTCTCGTCATTTGGCTGATGTGATACGTTTGTGTCTGAGCAGTAGCATCATATTCAGAGCACACTGTCACTTGAGGAGTGCCCGATTGACTGTACCAACGCTGGAACAAACTAAGATCGGTGCTGTTAGCATCTGCCATCGCTGCGACAAAATCGTCACAGGTCACTGCTTGCCCGTCGTGGCGTGAAAAGTACAAATCAATACCGTGTTTAAACCCTTCCTCACCCAAAAGCGTGTGCTGCATCCGAATCACTTCAGCCCCCTTATCATATACGGTAAGGGTATAAAAATTATTCATTTCAATCACTTCATCCGGCCGAATCGGATGCGCCATTGCCGATGCATCTTCAGCAAATTGCTGAGCGCGCATTAAGTTAATTTGTTTGATGCGTGTTGCAAGAGGTGCTGTGACTAACTCACTGAACTGCTGATCGCGAAAAACGGTCAAACCTTCTTTGAGACTCAATTGAAACCAATCGCGGCATGTCACGCGGTTTCCAGTCCAATTATGAAAGTACTCGTGTGCAATCACCGACTCAATATTAAAATAATCTTCGTCGGTAGCAGTTGCGGCATCGGCTAAGACAAATTTACTATTAAAGACGTTAAGGCCTTTGTTTTCCATGGCGCCCATGTTAAAAAAGTCTGTGGCAACAATCATATAAATGTCTAGGTCGTATTCCAACCCGTACACTTCTTCATCCCAACGCATCGCCTTCTTGAGTGAGTCAAGCGCGTGTTGAGCCTGTTGTTGTCGGCCTTTTTCGACATACATTTCTAGCGCAACGTCGCGACCAGAAGCAGTCGTAAATGAGCCAGATAACAAATCAAAATCACCTGCTACTAACGCAAATAAATAACAGGGTTTGTTAAACGGGTCGTGCCATTGAACGGTATGGGTACCATCATCATTTACCTGGCTATCCACCTTGTTACCATTACTTAACAACTGCGGATAAGCAGCTTGATCAGCGGTGATTGAAACGCGGTATTCGCTCAACACATCCGGTCTATCTAATGCATAGGTGATCCGGCGAAACCCTTCTGCCTCACATTGCGTGCAAAAGTGTCCGGCAGCAAAATATAACCCTTCTAACGAGGTGTTTTTACTTGGTTGGCACTGCGTGATTAGGGTTAACTCAAACGCATCAAGTTTAACTGCTAAGGACAATGACTCAGCTTGAACCGTGTATTGATCAAACGGCTCACCGTTTACCAAGACTTGTTGTAGCGTGAGATCTACCCCATCTAACATCAAAGGGACATCGGGACGTTGACGCACGACCTGCATCGTATTGACCACTGTGGTGGTCTCTGGTTCTAGCTGAAAATCTAAAACAATAGATGGAATTAAAAAATCAGGCGCGGAATAATCTTCACGGCGTTTTGCAAGCATCATAATTGGCTATCCTAGCGTGGTTGAAGCAAGTTTTCGGGGGGATCCAGGCGCAATATCTTGATCCCAACATAGGCATAGATGATCGCCATCACTGGACTGATCAAATTGAAAAACGCATAAAATATATAGCTAAACGGATGCACCAGCAGCACCGAATGCATATAAGCACCACAGGTGTTCCAAGGGATCAGAGGTGATGTTAACGTGCCTCCATCTTCTAAACTACGCGACAAATTAAGCTGATGTAAGCCCCGCTCTGCATAAGCCTCTTTGTACATACGACCAGGCATGACAATGGAGATGTACTGATCCGCGGTAATCACATTAGTGCCAATACAAGTTAATATAGTGCGCGAAACCATTGCACCGGCAGACTCAGCACCTTTAAGCAAAAGACTCACGATACGTTGTAATATACCCACTTTTTCTAATACAGCGCCAAACGACATCGCACAGATAATTAACCAAATCGTATTGAGCATTGATGACATGCCACCACGGCTCAACAAGTTATTAAGATTATCATCAGTAGTCGTAAAGGCGACCCCATCATATAGTGCCGTCCACACCACCATTAACTGTGCAATCGCACCGGTAGCGTCAGTCATGCCGGCAATTACGTCTGCTTGAAATAACACCGCCCACAGACCACCGATCAGCGCCCCAATGGATACGGCGGGAAATGCCGGCATTTTGCGGATCGCTAAGGTCAACAAAATCACCAAGGGGACCAAATTGATGATTGATAAAGAAAAAGTGTCTGCCAACACAGCTTGCATTTGTTCTATGCGCGCTACGCTTCCAGCATTATCAGCTTGTAAGCCCAAAAATAAAAACAAGATCAGCGCTATAATAAAACTCGGTACAGTCGTCCACAGCATGTAGCGGATGTGCGCAAACAGCTCAGTTCCGGCAATCGCAGGCGCTAAGTTAGTCGTTTCAGAAAGCGGAGAAATTTTATCGCCGAAATACGCCCCTGAAACAATTGCACCAGCGGTAATTGGCAGCGACATTTCCATGCCAGTGCCCACGCCAATCAGCGCCACACCGACCGTTGCTGCAGTCGTCCACGAGCTGCCAATGCTCATGGCAACAACGGCACAAATCAAACAGGCAGCCACATAAAAGAACGCGGGATTAAGGATATCAAGTCCGTAATATATCAAGGTAGGTACCGTGCCGGCCAACATCCAGGTGCCAATCAGCGCACCGACTGCCAACAAGATCATACAAGCCCCTAACGACATACTAATGCCCTTGACCATACCCTGTTCAATTTCAGACCAAGAAAAGCCGTTTTTGATACCGATGATAGCGGCAATCCCCATGGCTAATAGCAAGGCTATTTGATTGGGGCCATAAGATGAGGAGTCGCCATAGAGGTATACCGCTGCACCCATCATCACGACTAGTAAAACTAATGGGGTCAGCGCATCAAGCATAGATGGCTGTTGAGGTTGATTATCTTTCATTATTATTTTTCCAGCACTCGCTACTATAACCTAACCACTAAAGCACGCTTTGCACAAACATAAACAAAATGATCAGTGGACAAATAAATTTGACGTAAACCGGCCAAATTTTCCAAAAGTAAGAGTGCTCTGCATCGGGAAAGCCAGATTTAAGCTCGGCAAGGACTAGATTGCGACGCCATACCCAACCAACAAATACACACATTAATAAGCCTAACAACGGCTGTGAGTATTGTGTTGTGATAGCGATGACTAGGCCAAACAGGGCTGAGAAATTGATGATGATAAGAGTGCTGAACGACAAAATAGCCCCGGTGACAAGCCAGACTGCAAGCTTGCGCTCGATGCCTTTATTTTCAACCATATAAGACACAGGCACTTCTAGCATTGAAATCGAGGAGGTAACAGCCGCAATTGTCATCAGCGCAAAAAACACCACACCCAAAAACGTGCCAACACCGCCAATCGAGTCAAATAACGCAGGCAATACCGTAAAAATCAATGCATCACCTTCAATTAACGCACCAGATTCTGCAAAAATGGTAACACCAGCGGCTTGCGCAACGTACATAGCAGGGATAATCAGCATTCCCGCGATAAACGCCACACCAATATCGACCAAAGCAACTGAAGCACCTAAGCTCGGCAGGTGTTCTTTTTTGCCTATATAAGAACCGTAAACTAGCATGGTACCGACACCGAGAGACATTGAGAAGAACGCTTGGCCCATTGCACTAATGAGTAAATTAGGGTCAAAAATCGAAGAAAAATCAGGTAGCAAGTAGGCCTGCCAGCCTTTACTCGCGCCTTCTTGAAAGGATACGTACACAATCAACGCAAGCATCAACACCACGAGGGTTGGCATGAGGCGTACCGACCACTTTTCAATACCGCTCTTCACACCACCTGTCACAATGTAACCGGTAAATAACAAAAATATGAAACAAAAGAACCAGTTGCGCGTTGCAGAAAAATCGGTAAACCACGATAGCTGCGCCTTGCTGACTGCTAGACTGGCAAATGCCTCTACGCAGAAAGCAATCATCCAGCCGGCAACGATGGCGTAAAATGAGAGGATCAGTGACGCGGTAATCGCCCCCCCCATCCCCACCATACGGCCCACTTTAGAGTCAGTAATTTCTCCAAGTGCATCCACCACATTAGAGCGAGTAGCTCGACCAATGACCAATTCCGCCATTAAAACAGGATAAGCAAGCACAAAAGCGAGGATCAAATATACCACCACGAAGGCGGCGCCGCCATTTTGAGCTACCTGTGAGGGAAATCCCCATATATTGCCCAAGCCAACTGCAGAGCCTGCAGCGGCTAAGATAAATCCAAGGCGAGAGGAAAACTCTCCACGTACTGCCATATCCTGTCCCCTTTGGTTATTATTATAAGGATACCGTGTTGTAATGTGCGTTATTTCAGCTGCGTCTAGCTAACTTGTTTAAATTGATGAAATCATGAGTAATTTTTGCTGCTTCATCCAAAAAAGGATCGACATCAAGTAAATCATCCGGTAATTCATCAAGTTCTGAAAGTGATTTTACAGGTGCTTTACCCAATCGCTCTAAACGCGAATTTGCACGCTCCAAGCGTTTCGCTTTATCTGCTGCTTCTTCAGCTTTGCGTTCAGTCAACACGAGACTGATCGACTTGTCATTTTGCTTCTGTTGAAATTCGCTGATATCTTCAAAAATATAAGCAAACTCAGGATCTTGAAGTACTCGCTTGTTATGCTTTGCCGCTAACACGTCGATGACATTATCGGTACTGGCAAACGCAGTGTAGTTAGCGCGGTTGATTTGGTCATACGGGAGCGCATTTTCTTCTTTGGACTCGCCCCACTGAGCAGGTTCTATCGCTGATGGGAATTTGATATCGGGGATCACGCCACGATGCTGTGTGCTGCCGCCGCTGATGCGATAAAACTTTGACGTGGTAAACTGGATACTGCCTAAGGGATTTTCCTGCATGTCGTAATACCGTCCGAGGCCTTTATGGCGCTGAACCGTACCTTTGCCGAAGGTTTGTTCCCCTAACACTATACCGCGATTATAATCCTGGATTGCAGCGGCAAAAATCTCAGATGCAGAGGCACTAAAGCGATCAACTAACACTGTCACCGGACCATCGTAGACCATTACCCCATCGACATCGCGTTCAACGTCAATTTGACCATTGCCTGAACGCACCTGTACAACAGGTCCAGATTCGATAAACAAGCCGGTTAAGGTACGTGACTCATTGAGGGAGCCACCACCATTACCTCGTAAATCCACAATGAGGCCGGCTACATTTTCTGCCACTAGCTCTTTAATGAGCTGCTTAACGTGCGTGGTTAAACCATTATAAAAAGATGGGATTTCAATTACGCCAAGTGGCAACCCTGCCGCCATTCCGTCTTTTGGCGTCACAATTTGTGACTGTGCCTGACGGTCTTCTAACTTAACTTTATCACGCACTAAAGCGATCACATTGCGCGTCTTACTATCTGAAGACCCCTTAATGACTTCCAATCGCACCGTGGTTCCTTTAGGACCTTTGATCAGCTCAACAACATCATCCAGACGCCAGCCAACCACATCAACCATCTCATCGTCATCTTGGGCAACGCCGACAATTTTGTCTTCAGGTTTGAGTTCACCAGAAACATCAGCGGGGCCACCAGGAATAATGGCGCGGATCACAGTATAATCATCTTCGACTTGTAACGATGCACCAATGCCCTCAAAAGATAAATTCATCTGCATTTGGAAACGATCAGCGTTGCGTGGCGATAAATAACTTGTATGCGCCTCGATAGAGCGAGAAAAAGCGTTCATCAATGCTTGAAATACATCTTCCGATTTGGTTTGTGCAAGGCGCTTAATACTGCGCTCATAGCGTTTCTGTAGCAGTACTTTGGCTTCTTCTTGAGACTTGTCGGCAAGTATTAAATTCGACATATCGTACTTAACGCGCTGCCGCCAAATTTCATTTAGCTCAGTCTCGCTTGCAGCCCAGTCAGCATTTTCTCGGTCATAGAAAAATTTATCACCCGCTTTGGTGAAATCAAACCCTTTTTCTAATAAGCCAAGCGCATATTCTAAACGTTCTTGACGACGCTGGAGGTTGTGCATGTAGATGTCATAGGCAATGTTGACGTTACCCGTGGTCAAAGCATCGTCAAATTTATCCGCTAACGGCGCGAACGTGGCAATATCAGAGGCTAAAAAGAAATTCTTGTTATAATCGAGGTTGCGTAAAAAACGCTCATATACCTTTTGTGAAAGCTGATCATTGAGCTTCACTGGCACATAGTGATTGCGCATGTAGGTATTCACCACCCGTTTAGCTGCTTTGCTATGTTGACTTTCAGGTGTCAACTTTGGTAATGCTGAAGCTGTTGACACATCAGCATGAGATGGTGCAACTATAACAACGCACCCAACAATTGCAGCTATTAACGAACGAGAGAATATTTTATGCATATTTACGCTTCCACCTTTCAAATTTTAGCGACGACGAGTATCCAAACGTAATTGATGAGACTGAACCTTGACCGCCATACCAGAATCCAACTGCACCGCAACGCCATCTTTCTCTACTGCGGTAATTTTGGCTGCCATTGGAGCCTTACCCAGTTTTACCGTGACTGCTGTGCCAACCACTAACTGATCATCGTTGAGTTTCGGCGCAGGTGGGCGTTTTTGTGAAGTGTTTGATTTATGATTAACTTTAGACTTGAACGCAGGCTTTTTAAAGTTTTTGTTGGGATTCTTTGGCGCACTTGCGCGCTTTTCTGCAGCTTTCGCCTTACTTTCAGCTAACTGTTTTTGTGCAAATTCGGCGTGTTCAGCGTTAATTTCTTCACCTTCTACACCGTCCAAGTCCACGCGCTTTGCACCAACTTCGATAGACTCGAGATAGCGCCACGAGTTAGTGTAATGTCTAAGTGTAGAGCGTAGCGTCGTTTTGGAGACTCGCTCGTCATCTGCTAAACGCTCGGCAAGGTCTTGAAAAA
>CAZLGJ010000013.1:0-32180 GCA_964559075.1 uncultured Glaciecola sp. | reverse complement strand
CAGATTTTATTGCCAGTATTGCCGATTCATTGCAATTTATATCGTATTATCACCCTCTAGATTATATCAAAGCGGTAGAAGCTGCGTATTTACGTGAAGAAAGCCAAGCGGCGAAAGACGCTATGGCGCAGATCCTGATCAACTCGCGCATGTCTGCAGAAGGTAAGCGCCCGCTGTGTCAAGACACGGGCATCGTGACGTGTTTCGTTAAAATTGGTATGGAAGTACAGTGGGATAAGCACGATATGACTGTGCAAGAAATGGTCGATGAAGGCACCCGCCAAGCTTATAACAATCCGGATAACCCGCTGCGTGCATCGATTGTATCTGATCCTGCTGGCAAGCGGATTAATACCAAAGATAATGCCCCGGCAGTGGTGCATATCGACATGGTTGCCGGTGACAAAATCGAAATCATGATTGCGGCTAAAGGTGGCGGCTCGGAAAATAAATCCAAAATGGTTATGCTCAATCCGTCTGATGACATCGCTGAGTGGGTTGTTAAAACCTTGCCGACGATGGGGGCGGGCTGGTGTCCACCGGGAATGCTAGGTTTAGGGATCGGCGGAACGGCAGAAAAAGCCGGCGTGCTTGCTAAAGAAAGCTTAATGGATCCGGTTGATATTCACGACTTGATTGCGCGTGGTCCTGAAACCACAGAAGAAAAATTACGTGTAGATATCTTCAACAAAGTCAACGCATTAGGCATTGGTGCACAAGGCTTAGGCGGTTTAACTACGGTTGTTGATATCAAGATCAAATCGGTGCCCACGCACGCGGCTTCCAAGCCAGTGGTGATGATCCCAAATTGTGCCGCCACGCGTCATGCCCACTTTTACTTAGACGGTAGCGGTCCAGCTCAGCTTACGCCACCAAAATTAGAAGATTGGCCTGAGGTAACATGGGAAGTGGGTGAAAATACTCGCAGAGTCAATCTGGACGAGCTTACGCCTGAAGCCATTCAAGAATGGCAGGTTGGTGAGACTCTCTTATTGAGCGGCAAAATGTTGACTGGCCGTGATGCAGCGCACAAGCGCATTCAAACTATGTTCGAAAACGGCGAAGGCTTACCTGATGGCGTGGACCTGACCAACAAATTCATTTATTACGTCGGCCCTGTGGACGCGGTTGGCGATGAAGTGGTTGGCCCTGCAGGTCCTACGACTGCAACGCGCATGGATAAGTTTACCGACATGATGCTTGAAAAAACTGGCCTGCTGGGCATGATTGGTAAAGCTGAGCGTGGTCCTGCAACCGTGGAGAGCATTGCGAAACACAAGTCAGCGTATCTAATGGCCGTAGGTGGCGCAGCGTACTTAGTATCTAAAGCGATCAAGAAGTCACGCGTCGTGGCCTTTGAAGACTTGGGTATGGAAGCGATTTACGAATTTGAAGTTGAAGATATGCCGGTCACCGTTGCGGTTGATTCAAACGGTGGTAATGCGCACGCAATTGGCCCCGATATCTGGAAAGTCAAAATCGCCAACAGCCAAGTATAAAAAATCATACTGAAAGACAAAAAAAGCGCCTTGATTGGCGCTTTTTTTATGAAATATTTGTACGTAAAGTGTGATTTATCTTGTATTACAACTGCAAAATTATACTTTTGCTTAATAGTAATACGGCGTGCCTGAGATATACTTAATACGTAGATTGGATTGAGACCCAAAAATCGCAAGTTCAATGGTAAGTGGTGTGAGGCACCTTGTGTGGCCGTTTTCTTGTGTACGGTAGTCTCAACCTTACGCCACTTGCCGCCATCTCATTAATTATAGCTCACTCGAATGATCTTGCCTTGTTAAATATCAAGATAGAAGAATAATTACTTATCCCAAAGTAGCGTTTTGCTTGATTTGATTGCTAATTAAAGAAGTTTGTGATGAAGTGGGGTGGTGGATTTTAAGGTTGAGACTACCGCACACAAGAGCGGACGCGTGTATACGCGCCTTAAAATCCACCGCTGAAGGTGGTTTTTTCTTGTGTATTACTTGTCTCAAAAGTAAATCGGCGCGTATTGTAAAACATCGTTACAATTATTCAAGGCCTATGCATCAATTCTTGGGGAAAAGTCAGGTTTTGCTTATAAAATGCTGATTTTTATTTCAAAATCAACTGACTTATCCAACATTAACATCACTGAACAATATTTTTTTGTCGATAATTCGACCGCTCGGTTGAGATGCTTTTGGTGCATCTGGGGTGCTTTTACACGGTATTCAGCCGTGATGTGAGTAAACACCATAGGCGCACTGTCTGCGCGAGTGCCTGTGACAATGCACTCACAGTAGCTAAGCGGATAGCGCGCTTTGCGCATAATCTCAATGACGTCCACGCTAGAACATGCGCCTACCGCCATCAGTACTGCTTGCATGGGGGACAGGGCGGTTTTGTCGCCCGCAAGGTGGCAGGTTTCACCGGTAGACATTGCACAGTCAAAGCCGAGCCCCTCACCGGTCCACGTCACCGTGGTTTGCATGGCTTGCATCATTTTTACGCCTTTTTAAGCTTGATAAACCCTGGCTCAATGCTAATGAGCTGTTGTTTATACAGTGCGCCTAAGGCACGTTTATAGCTTGCTTTACTGACATTAAAGGCGTGTTTGATTTCTTCAGGGCGGCTTTTGTCGGTGATGGTTAAGATCCCGTTATGTGCGTTGAGCGCCTCAATAATGGCTGCTTCCAATGCATTTCGGGCACTACGGTTGTGCAGTTGCTCGCACACGTCAATTTTGCCGTCTTCGCGAATATGCTTAACATAGCCAGCAACTGTGGTACCTACTTGGTGCTTATGCAACGCATCTGAGTGAAACAACAAGCCTATATATGTATCGTCCAAAAGCACCTTATAGCCTAAATCTGTCACCGCATAGACTTTGAGTGTACAGGCTTGACCCGCTTTGATATCTACATCTGTCGCCATTTCTTGTAGATAGTGGTGCAACTTGGTCGATCCTAACACGCGATCGGTGTGCTCCTCGTGATGCAGGTAAACAAATACCCGTGCTTGTTCATCGAGAGGTTGCTGCACATGCTGCTTGGGGATCAAGACATCGGCCAGCTCAGGGTGATCGACTAAGGCAACAAATACCCCAAATTCAGTGACGCTTTTGACTTGTGCTAAGACAATGGTATTGATAAGCGTGGAAGGCAGCTCTGCAGGCGTTTGTTGTGACATATAAGGTTCTAGCTCGTACTTAAATTGTGTATGATGAAGGGCGTAGTATAAATCATTTACTTTTTATTAAATAGGGTGAGATGTGAAACTAAATTGTGACTTGGGCGAGGGCTTTGGCAACTATCACATGGCAGATACCGCTGCCATTATGCCGCATATCCATCAAGCGAATATCGCCTGTGGTTTTCACGCGGGCGACCCGCTAGAAATTAATCAGGCGGTCGCCCTAGCTGCACAGCACCATGTACAAATAGGTGCTCATCCAAGTTACCCAGACAGGCAAGGGTTTGGGCGGCGCCACATGCGCCTGACTGACACAGAACTGTATGCATTTATGACCTTTCAGATTGCTACGATACAAGGCTTGGCAACGCGCTTTGGCAGTCGTTGTGCCTACGTTAAACCACACGGTGCGCTCTATCATGATATGACCAATGATGCGGTGGTGCGTGCGTGTATCTTTCAAGCCATCAAAGACAGTTCAGCTGATTTGTTTTGTTTAGCTCCGGCCACCCTAGCGCCACAGCAATTTCTCGATGATGCCGCCAAAATCGGGCTTGCGCTAGAGTTTGAAGGATTTGCCGATCGCGCTTATCAAGCCAATGGACAGCTAGTATCACGCGCTGATCCGCGAGCGGTATTAGCCACCCCTGATGCGCTTGCGCAGGCGCAGGCGTTTAAAGACGGACACGATATTTGTGCAATTGATGGCACGCCGTTAGCGCTGCGTATTGATACCTTGTGCGTGCATTCTGATACGCACGGGGCGAGCGAGCTGTTACAAGCGTTATCAGCACTGTGTGAGAGTTAGCGTTGTATGGATCCATCTCCTGTGCGTTTTACTTTAGAGCCACTCAATGAAACGTGTTTTGTGCTAGCGTCTGATGCGCCTAGAGACATGCATGCACTAACTGCATATTGGCTCCAACATCCGCCACCGTGGTTACTTAATTTAACGCCCATTGAGCAACAATGTATGATTGAAGTAAGTCCTGATATGGATAGGTGGCAGCTACAACGTATCATTCAGCAAGCATATAATGATGTTGCCAATACTCCCCAAGTGTTGCTACAACAACACACATTAACCATCAACACCGATGGTGCCTTGGATATTGATACTGTGATGATTCATAGCGGTATGGCTGCATCTGAAATTTATCATATGCTAGCGGCACAGCCATTGACGGTTGAGGCAGTGGGTTTTGCCCCTGGCTTTGCTTATCTCGGTCGTATCCCTGAAAAACTCCAGTTACCGCGAATGGCGACACCGCGAACCCATGTGCCGGCGGGCAGTTTTGCCATTGCTAGCCACTATGCTGCGGTCTACCCACAGGCATCACCCGGCGGCTGGCATATATTAGGTCTCTGTGACGCTGTCTTATTCGCCCCAGAGAGCGATAAGCCGAACACATTAGCGGTAGGTGATAGCGTGCAGCTAGCATTTACTGGAGGCTTGGTATAAACGCGATGTTTGAGATAACCCAAGTAATCGGCCTTTGTCAGTTTATGGATTTGCCCAGACGTATGGTCACGCATATGGGCGTTACGCCGAGCGGTGCCCTTGATCAACGGGCGTTTATGCACAACCAACAGTTACTTTCAGCCAGCGCCTGCAAAATGGAATGTTTTGGTAGTATTGCCTTTATTTCAAGTCAGGCGCTGACACTTTGTGTCACAGGTGCGCCTACTGAAATACGTTTGAACGGCGTCGTGTGGCAGTCTGATATTGCGGAGTATGTCACTTATCAAACAATTTCGGTATCGGCGAATACCGAGGTTGAGATCAGCGCACCAATAAAAGGGCGCGTGTACTATGTTGGCGTATCCTTAGCGTTGGCATTGCCCAAAGTATTTGCACGTGTTCATGGCGTTGCGCGTGAGGGTTTTGGCGGTATTCACAATGATGGACAACCTTTAAATGGCGGTGAGAAAATGGCCATTGCCGATGTGTTTGCTGCGCCTAAGCGCAGCGCGTTGGCACTCGCTGATAATTATTATCGCAGTTGGCAAGACGTAATCAACATCATTCCGAGTTATCAGCACGCGCAGTTTGATGTGGTAAGTCGCTATCGGATGACAGCGCAAGGCTTCACTATTTTGCCGCAAAGTAATCGCATGGGCTTTCGCTTACAGGGCGCTAAGCCGCTTGCAAGTCATCCAATTGAGCGCTCGCAAGCCGTGGTGTGTGGTGCTGTGCAAGTACCGCCGAATGGTGATCCCATTGTGCTGTTAGCGGATTGTCAAACGCTAGGCGGTTATCCGATTATTGGTTGTGTGAGTAAAGCGAATATGTCTGCATTAGTGCAGCAGCAACAGATCAGCTTTGCGTGGCAAGACCGAGAAATGGCACAAACTCAGTGGGATTTAATGCAAGCGCGAGAAGTGAGAGCAAGGGAAGGGAGTTAAGCGCAATCACAAGACAGACTGCGCGTATTGATTCGTTTAATCTTCGCGGTTATCGCAATTGACTTTTTGGCACTCGCCATACAGATACAGTGAATGATGCGTTAAGCTCATGTGGTTTTCGGCGGCGACTTCTTCTTGACGACGCTCAATGATGGGATCTTCAAACTCAACAACTTTCCCACAAGTCAGGCAGACCAAGTGATCATGATGCGCTTTTTGGCTAATTTCAAATACTGATTTTCCGCCTTCAAAATGATGGCGTATTAAGATACCTGCATCGTCAAACTGGTTTAACACGCGGTAGACAGTTGCTAAGCCAATGTCTTCACCTTGCTCAAGCAAAATTTTGTATACATCTTCTGCGCTGATATGTTGATTATCAGGCTGTTGCAGGATCTCAAGGATTTTTAAACGGGGCAGAGTGACTTTCAGGCCGGCTTTTTTTAGTTCTTTGTTTTGTTCCATGATAGGGATCTCTTGCCAAAATGTTTAGATAATTTATATTTAGCTATTATAAGCACAAATAAGTCTATTTTACAGATAAAAAGAACCGCATGAACACATGCGGTCTTAGCAAACACTGTTTAGATAAGTCGGTTAAGCAAGCTCTGCTAGGTGCATTTCGGTTTTGATTTGTTCACACCATGCTTTGACGCGCTCGTCAGTGAGTTCAGGCTGACGGTCTTCGTCAATGCCCAATCCAACAAAATGCTCATCATCCGCCATGCCTTTCGACGCCTCAAAATCGTAGCCTTCAGTAGACCATTTGCCGATCAGAATTGCACCGCGTGCCTCGACGATATCTCGTACCATGCCCATGGCATCAAGGAAGTATTCAGCATAATCCTCTTGATCACCACAGCCAAAAATGGCCACCAGTTTGTCGTTAAAATCAATTTCTTCTAACTCAGGGAAAAAATCATCCCAATCACATTGTGCTTCACCGTAGTACCAAGTTGGAATACCAAATAGCAACAGATCAAAATCTGCAATTTCTTCTTTTGTACTTTTGGCAATGTCGTGCACTTCAATAAGACCTTTACCCAGCTCTTTTTGAATCATTTTTGCAATATGTTCAGTATTGCCTGTGTCACTGCCGAAAAATAAACCAACACTTGCCATTTATATCTCCAATTAATTGACGCCGCTTGAAAGCCAGAACACTTGAATGAGGCCTTTGGCAACAAAGCCTAGCGCACCTAAACCGAGCACGCCGTAGGCAACATATTGTCCTACTTTGGGTACGTCGTTCTTTTTTAGTACATCATGAACAGCAAAGCCCATCAGCATAAAGAGTGCGATGAGGCCTAAATTCATCATGATGCTTTCTATGAGTTCAAAATGCTCTGCTAACATCTGCGGTAATGATTTAAAATAAATTGGTTTGATTATAACACAGGGATACCGTCCAACGCAGTATCCATTAGCATTAAATGCCGAGTAATTGCGTCAAATCAAGTATTTGCCTGTAAAAAACGCGCAACAGTCGTATTAAATACCTGTGGTTTTTGTGCATGAAGCCAATGGCCTGTAGCGGCAATCACGCGCGCTTTGACATGGGGGAAATGTTGCGCAATCGCTGGCTGCATATCCTGAGTGATATAATCAGATAATGCGCCTTTGATAAACAAAGTCGGACCCGGGTAGACACTGGTCGTGTCGGGCCAACTAATGATAGCTTGATAATCACGCTGCAATAAGGGTAAGTTAAATTGCCATTGCCAGCTACCGTCATCGTCGGATTTGCGTAAGCCTTTTAATAAGAACTGACGCGTACCCTCATCCTCAAGCGCGTGCGCAAAATGCTGTTGGACATCGGCGCGCGTCTTGACTTGGATCAGATCAATCCCGTTTAATGCTGCAAATACTGCAGCGTGCCGAGGTGGGTAGGAGACCGGTGCAATATCTGCTACCACGAGAGATGTGATTTCAAGGGCAGGGGACGCATCAAGCGCCATCGTCATAGCCACTTTACCACCGAGTGAATGCCCTATTAAATGACAGGCGCTGATCCCGCAGCTGACAATGGTTTGTGTGACACGTTTGGCATAAGTTGTCAGGCTGAAGGACTCTGTATGATCCGAACGGCCATGATCAGGTAAGTCAACCAACATGACGTTGTAGTTAGCTTGTAACGCTTTACCTAAGCCCTTAAGGTTATCAAGATTACCAAACAGCCCGTGCATAACAATAACCCACTGAGCTTGCGCAGAGTGGGTTAATGTTTGATAGTGACAAGGTGTGCCAATATCAGTATTGGTCATGTGCGTAAGCCTTACACACTGAATTCTTCAAGATCGCGGCCAGCGGCCAACGCTTCCCTAAAGACTACCGGCATGCGGCCAATGCCAGTCCACTTGGTAACTTCACCGTTTTGTTCGATGCTGTACTTCACCGGACGCTTCTGGCCTTTGCGACGAGATACTTTGACAGTTGGGTTGGCGTGTTGTGCATCAAAATCAGAAATGTCTAAGCCGGCGTCGATCATTTGCTGGCGGATCTCTGCAATCTTAGCTTGTTTCTCAGCTATTTCTGTTTCTTCTGCAACCTGCATTTCACGACGCTTTTCAATTACAACGTTTAATTTTTCTTGCACTTCTTCTAATTCTGCAATGCTCAATGACTTTGTCGCACCTTGCAGACGTCGCCCGTGGGTTAAAATATCTAAAAAATCTGTCATATTGTTTACCTTCTTTATAATTTCACTCTAACAACGCAATTATAAAATAAATATTTAGATATTTACAATTTTATTTACATATTTGTGTAATTAGGGCCGCCGCTGCCTTCTGGTGGCACCCAATTAATATTTTGTTGTGGGTCTTTAATGTCGCATGTTTTACAGTGAATACAATTTTGTGCATTAATTAAAAACGCTTTTTCCCCATCATCTGTAGTCGTGATCTCATACACGCCTGCAGGACAATAGCGCTGAGCAGGCTCGTTATATTGCGGTAAATTGACAATTAGCGGTATATTTTTATCGCTGAGCAATAAATGACAAGGCTGGTCTTCTTCATGGTTTGTATTGCTCAAGTAAACTGAAGAAAGTTTATCAAAACTCAATATGTTGTCTGGTTTTGGATATTGAATTTTAGGTGCTTGCGATTGTGGCCGCAGCTGCACATGGTCGGGGATCTTATCTAATAAGTTAATTGGCAATTTACCTTTGCATAAATTTTGTTCAAACGAATTAAATGCTCCACCCAAAAATGGACCCCATTTATGAATGGCAGCGCCAAAATTACGCGAGGCATATAATTCTTCATACAACCACGATGAGGTAAATTTTTGAGCAAAGGTTTTGAGGGTGTTCGAATTAGGTATGTTTAATTCTTCTATTATAGCATCAGCGGCTAACATGCCGGATTTCATAGCGGTATGGTTGCCTTTTATCTTACTAAAATTTAACGTGCCAGCATTACAGCCAATTAACACCCCGCCCGGCATAGTCATGTTCGGTAGCGAATGCAGACCGCCTTTGGTGATCACACGCGCACCGTAGGATTGGCGCTGGCCGTGTTGCAAATATTGAGCAAATTCAGGATGGTGCTTAAGGCGTTGAAATTCGTCAAACGGGCTTAAGTGAGGGTTGCTGTAGTTAAGGTCGACAATCAACCCTACATACACTAAGTTATTTTCGGCATGATACAAGTATCCGCCGCCGCTGGCATCTTGCAGTGGCCAACCGGCACTATGCAACACCAGCCCAGGTTGATGTTGCTCACTAGGCACTTCCCACACTTCTTTGAAGCCCAAGGCATAATGCTGTGGCTGCGCACTGTGTGTATCTAAGCCAAACTCGCGAATTAAGCGTTTGCCTAAGTGGCCTCGCGCGCCCTCAGCAAACACGGTAAAACGTGCGCGTAATTCCATGGCGGGTACAAAATTCGCTTTTTCTTGACCATCTTTTGCGCGGCCCATTTCACCAGTAATAACGCCTTTAACACAGCCATCTTCAATAAGCGTGTCGGCGGCACTAAACCCCGTAAAAATATCGATCCCTAAAGCCTCAGCCTGCTTACCTAACCATCTGGTAACTTGCCCCATTGATACAATGTAATTGCCGTCATTGTGCATGGTGTGAGGAGCCGCCCAGTTTGGCAAATGAATACTGGCATTGGCATTGCGCAAATAGGTAATATGATCTTGAGTCACTTGCGTTTTTATCGGTGCATCTTGTGCCTGCCAGTCGGGAATGAGTTCGTCTAATGCGCGTGTTTCTAGCACCGCACCGGATAAAATGTGAGCGCCAATCTCTGCGCCTTTTTCGACAACACAAATGCTAATGGGAGAGGCTTGCGCATTGGCCAGTTGCTGCAGCTTGATGGCGCATGCAAGCCCTGCAGGACCCGCACCGACAATGACTACATCAAATTCCATGATTTCTCGATTCATCGTTTGCTCACTGTTGGGTTGTTCATTTGATAAATAAGCTTAGTCTAAACGAGCGGCGAAAAATAAATCGCTCGTGTAAGGTTGACGTTAACGTAAACTATCAGTAAATTAAATAAAAATTAACTCTTTTTTTACAACTTTATCCCATCAGACTGTCATAAAACCATGATTAACAAATAAGGTGTACGTGTGAAAATTCTAGTTCCGATTAAGCGCGTCGTTGATTACAACGTCAAAATAAAAGTCAATGCTGCGCAGACAGATGTTGATACGCAGCATGTCAAAATGTCGATTAACCCGTTTTGTGAAATTGCCCTTGAAGAGGCGTTGCGTTTGCGAGAAGCCGGTGTTGCTAATGAGGTTGTCATTGTTTCAATTGGTACTGATGCCGTCATTGAGCAGCTGCGGACGGGGCTGGCGCTCGGTGCGGATCGCGCCATTCACGTACAAGCTCCTGACCAATTGGAGGCACTACACGTAGCCAAAACGCTGCACAAGGTTGTGGCAAATGAAACACCTGAGCTCATCATTTTAGGTAAGCAAGCCATCGATTCAGATAACAATCAAACCGGCCAAATGCTTGCTGCACTTGCTGGTATGGGGCAGGGCACCTTTGCCTCGCAAGTGATGGTCAAAGACAATGCTGTTAATGTCACCCGTGAAGTGGATGGCGGTCTGCAAACACTTGCTTTGGCGCTGCCGGCTGTGGTGACGACCGATTTACGGCTGAATGAGCCGCGCTACGCTACGCTGCCAAATATCATGAAAGCTAAGCGAAAGCCCATCGATACGACCTCGCTAGATGAGCTTGGTATAGTGCACAAGCCGATGCTTTCAACTATCAAAGTTGAGCCGCCTAAGATGCGTCAGGCTGGGGTGCGAGTCGAAAGTGTGGATGAGTTGATCCACAAATTAAAAACTGAAGCAAAGGTGATTGCATGAGTGTCTTAGTCTATGTCGAACACGACCACAGTCAGCTTAAAGCTGAAACAGCAAAAGTGATTGCCGCTGCCACGCAGCTGCAAACTCCCATTACGGCGCTGGTGGTTGGTCATCAGGTGCAGAGTGTCGCTGAACAGGTAGCATTATTAACCGGGGTTGAGCAAGTGTTAGTTGCTGATAACAGTGTGTATGCACATCAGTTAGCGGAAAATACAGCGGAGCTTATCGTGTCATTAGCGAGCGATTATCAGCATATATACGCTGCTGCGACTACGACAGCAAAGAACACCTTTCCCCGTGTAGCGGCATTGTTGGGTGTACCTCAGGTCTCGGATGTTGTTGCGATTCATTCGGAGAATACCTATACCCGACCTATATACGCGGGAAATGCCTTGGCGACCGTTGTTAATCAAGCGCCTGTACAGGTGGTCACGGTCCGAGCAACGGCATTTGATCCGGTGACGCACAGTAATAACCCAGCGCCTATTCACGAGTGCCAAGCGGTGTTTGAAAATGCACTCAGTACCTTTGTCGATGCCCAGATGACGGAGTCTGAACGGCCTGAACTCACTGCTGCAGATGTGGTGATCTCAGGTGGCCGCGGGATGCAAAACGGTGAGAACTTTGCTTTACTTGAGGGCATTGCCGACAAACTTAACGCCGCTATCGGAGCATCCCGAGCAGCGGTTGATGCCGGTTTTGTACCTAATGATATGCAGGTCGGACAAACCGGCAAAATCGTTGCGCCTTCGCTATATATTGCGGTAGGGATCTCCGGTGCCATTCAACACCTCGCGGGGATGAAGGACTCCAAAGTCATCGTCGCCATTAATAAAGACGAAGACGCACCTATTTTCCAAGTGGCTGATTATGGCTTGGTGGGTGACTTGTTTACCGTGCTGCCCGAGCTTCAGGAAAAGCTATAAGTCGCCTTATTGCATATCGATATGCACAACGGAGTTGTCATCAAAGGTTAATTGATTCGGTCGGTAATCATCTGCCGACCAATCATTTTCCCACTCAGTATCATTGACCAAATAGCGAAATTTATAGTCTCGCCCTTTAGTTAAGTTCACCGTCTGCGTGAACTCACCGCTTTTGAGTTTTTTCATGGGAGGAACATTAGGATCCCATTGATTAAAGTCCCCGAGTAATTTGATGGAGGTTGCGTCAGCGGCTTGTGCGCGCGGTACGCGAAAGGTCACTTTGCACGTTGGTTTGGATTTGAGATAGGCTTTTTTGATTGGCATGACATGCTTCCTTTATGATTATCCAATATCTATATGAAATTAAATCACGTAACTTAATTACATGATGACGTTTATATTATAGATAATGCTGATTTTATCGCCATAATTTTGGGATTAAAACACGCTGAATAGGTATGCATGCGGTTTACATTTGCTAACAAGTTTAACCTAATCAATAGGTAACATGGGTTATCAACAAGCGGTATCATATTCAGGTTAATTTAGGAGTATAAGATGTCTTTCATTCGAAAATCTGGTTTACCGATTGTGATCATTCTTGTTGCATTGGTGGTGATGGTGGTTTTGATAATGAATAAACCCAAACCAGTGATTAAGCCCGTTGCAGAAAAAGCGTTTTTGGTAGAAACACAGCCTGTCACGGTGACCGATATTACCTACAGTATTTCCTCGCAAGGTACGGTATCACCCAAAGTGAAAAGTGCATTAACACCGCAGGTATCGGGTATTGTGGAACGCGTATCAGACGTGTTTGTCAACGGCGGTATGTTTACCACTGGCGATATCTTGGTGCAGCTAGAACAAGCCGATCGCCAAACTGAACTGCAGTTGGCGCAAGCTGAGCTGGCACGTGCTCAAGCCGCTTACGAATTAGAACTTGCACGTGGTAAAGTGGCTGCTGAAGAATGGCGCAGTGTTGCACAAGGGGATGCAAATAATCGAGCTATCCCTCAACTGGGTTTACGCAAACCACAGCTAGATAGTGAAAAGGCCAATTTAGCTGCGGCGCGTGCAAATTTAGCCCGTGCCGAGCGCAACTTGACACGCACTGTGATTCGCGCGCCTTATGATGGCATGGTCTTACAAAAAAACGTTGATGTTGGGCAGTTTGTGACAACTGGTATGGTGTTAGCAGAGATTGCTGCAACCGATATTGGTGAGGTACGTTTACCGCTTACCGATAATGATTTGGCATATTTGGATCTGTCTGCTAGTGAACCAGATAACGTAATATTACGCGGTAATGTTGGTGGCCGCCCCACTCAGTGGCTTGCGACTCTGACGCGCGATGAAGGTGTTCTCAATAGCCAAAACCGCGTGATTTATGCCATTGCGCAAGTCACTGATCCCTACGTACGCAATCCACAGTCATCGCATGCCGTATTGCGTTTTGGTAGTTTTGTGCGCGCTGATATTACCGGTGCCTCAGTACCAAACATGGTTGTACTACCGCGTAATTTAGTGCGTTTAGATGGCACGGTGTTATTAGTTGACGAAAACAAGCGCATTGAAATCCGCGATGTGGAAGTACAGCGAGCCGCCGCTGATGATATTTATATCAGTGCGGGGTTATCCCCCGGTGATCAGATTGTGACGAGTGCGGTGCCAAATGCCTATGACCAAATGCCGGTGCGTTTGCCCAGTGATGTTGATGCTGATGCTGCTGATGATGCCAGTGAGCCAACGGCGATGCAGGAGTAACGTATGAGCACAACAACGACACCCACACCACAGCCACCTAGAGCAGAAGAGCAGATTGATACTCACAAAGGGATCATTGCGTGGTTTGCCCGTAACAATGTCGCGGCTAATTTATTGATGTGGATCCTCCTGTTTGGTGGGGTTTTTGGCATTATTCAAATTCAAAAGCAAGTGTTCCCAACATTTGAGCTCAACATCATCAGCGTGCAAGTACCTTATTTAGGCGCAGCGCCAGAAGAGGTGGAGCAGGGCGTCATTCTCAAATTAGAAGAGGCAATAAAAGACCTTGAAGGAATAAAAAAACTCAACTCTCGGGCAGTAGAAGGCTTTGGCTCCATTTCTATCGAAGTTGAAGATGATTACGACGTGCAAACCTTGCTCGATGAGGTCAAGGTGCAGGTTGATGCCATTCCTTCTTTTCCAGCTAATACCGAAAAGCCCGTGGTTTTTCGGGTCAAAGCGCCGCAGGATGTCCTCTGGGTATCCGTTTATGGCGATGCTACAGAGAGAGAGCTCAAAGAGTTTACAAAAGGTCTGCGCGATGACATTGCTAATTTACCAGGTGTATCTGACGTACAAGTGCTTGGTGCTCGTCCTTATGAAGTCGCCATTGAAGTCTCCGAAGCCACCCTGCAGCAATACAGTTTGACCTTTGACCAAGTAGTCAGTGCGGTGCGTCGTTCTTCAATCGACGTACCTGGCGGTGCGATTCGCTCTGATAATGGCAATATTTTACTACGGGCCAAAGGCCAAGCGTACGATGCCTATGACTTTGCCCAAATCGTGCTGATCAGCCGCAGCGATGGTACGCGTCTTTATTTGGGCGATATTGCAACCATTGATGATGGCTTTATTGAAGATGATAACTTTGCCTATTTTGATGGTAAACCAGCAATAAGCATTCGCGTTCGCGCTGTGGGCGATCAAAATGCGCTGGAGATCTCCAAAGCGGTTAACGCCTATTTGGTCGAGGAAAAAGCAAACTTCCCCCCTAATATCCAGGCGGATACCTGGGGCGATAGCTCGTTTTACCTAGCAGACCGCCTCAACATGATGCTTGAAAACATGGGCTTTGGGGCACTGTTGGTGTTTTTGGTGCTGTCGCTGTTTTTGAAGATTCGTTTGGCGTTTTGGGTTATTTGGGGCTTGCCGGTGTGTTTTATGGGCACCTTGGCATTTTTGCCAATGGAGTTTTTAAGCGTCTCAATCAACATGATCTCATTGTTTGCGTTTATTTTGGTGCTGGGGATCGTAGTGGATGATGCGATTATTATGGGCGAGTCCGCTTACTCAGCGATAGACAAACACGGCCATTCCGTCGATAACGTGATCAAAGGCGTTAAGCGTGTGGCCATGCCGGCAACCTTCGGGGTATTAACCACGATTGCGGCGTTTTCGCCGATGATGATGGTCTCTGGCACTTTTGGAGTGATATGGAAAACCATCGGCGGCGTGGTCATCGTGTGTTTGATCTTTTCCCTTATTGAGTCCAAATTGATTCTACCAGCGCATTTGGCGCACATGAAGATGACGCCTTATGATCCGGCTAAGGCCAATGCTTTCCAGCGTTTTCGCGATATCTTTGCCGAAGGGATCAAGCGCTTTATTAGCGAGCGTTATGTGCCATTTTTGCAAGTCGCCATCAAGCATCGCTATACCACGCTAGCGAGCTTTATTGCGGCATTGATTTTGACGATAGGACTGTTTCAAGGCGGGATTGTGCGTTTTGTGTTTTTCCCGAATATTCCGTCGGATTTTATGTTTGCTTCGGTAGAGCTTGAGCAAGGCTCATCGCTCTCGCAGCGCGATGCTGCTATTCGCATCTTGATGGACGGTTTAGATAAGATGGAACAAGATTTGATCAGCGAAACGGGCGAGGGTGCGGTCAAACATGCTATTGCCTTTGATCAAGGTAACCTTGCTGGACAGGTTTTTGTCGAACTGTCCAAAGGGGAGGAGCGTGACATCAAAGATACCGAGTTATACGATCGGTGGCGTGCGAACATCCCTGAAATTCCAGGTATCAAAAACTTCAATATCGGCGCACCCGGAGGTCCCGGCGGCGGCTCTGACCTGAGTTTTGAGTTCAGCGGCAAAAATATTGAAGAGCTGCGTGCCGTAGCCACTGAGCTTGAAACCTTTTTGGAGCAATATGAAGGGGTTTCGGACATTAACGATAGCTTTAGTCGCGGCAGTGACGAGATCCAAATTAACATTCGACCTGAAGGTGAAGCGCTTGGTTTATCATTATCTTCTCTGGCGCAGCAGGTGCGTTTTGGCTTCTATGGTGCCGAGGCACAGCGTATTCAGCGCGATGATGAAGAAGTCAAAGTCATGGTGCGCTATCCCAAGGAGGAACGCAGTTCGATAGGGCATTTGGAGAATATGCGCGTGCGCAGTCCCGATGGTAGCGAACTGCCGTTTAAAGAGGTGGCGGATATCGAAATTGGTAAAGGCTATGCTGCGATCAATCGTGTGGACGGCCGCCGGGCGGTTTCAGTTACCGCCAAGGTCAATCCGGATATTGTTGAGCCTAATACCATCATTCGCGATCTGGTGACCAAAGCCATTCCCGATTATTTACAGCGTTATCCTGGCGTGCAGTTTAAGCTGCAAGGAAACTCTAAGGAACAAAGCGATGCGTTGGTATCTTTGCTGCAAGGCTTTTTGTTTGCGCTATTTGCCATTTATGCGCTGATGGCCATTCCGCTAAAATCCTATTCGCAGCCGCTGATCATCATGTCGGTTATTCCATTTGGTATTGTCGGGGCAATTATAGGGCACTTATTGTTAGGCCAAGCGGTGAGCGTGTTGTCTATTTGTGGGATCATTGCGCTGTCTGGGGTCGTGGTGAACGATAGCTTGATCATGGTGGATTTTGTTAACCGTGCGCGTCGCGAGGGTTATTCAATGGTGGAGGCCGCTATGAATGCGGGAAGTCAGCGTTTTCGCGCGATCGTATTGACCTCACTGACGACCTTTATGGGGCTGTTACCCATTATTTTTGAACGCTCTTTGCAGGCGCAGATTGTGATTCCTATGGCGATTTCGCTAGCGTTTGGGATCTTGTTTGCCACGGTGATCACCTTGTTATTAGTGCCGTCGTTATACTTAATTCTCGACGATATTAAAGCGTTTTTCAGCAAAGAGTATGCGGCTAAACGCGCGCAAGAACATCGCGTAGTTACCTTACAAGAACAAGCGTAACGTCTGGCTGTTCAGCAGGTATAAAAAAAGAGTGTCAGTGCGACACTCTTTTTTTTGTATCGCCGCTGATGCTAAACGAGCATAGCGGCGATTAATGCTGCTAGTTAATACAGGCGGTTAATAAAACTCAACCTTGTACTCAACGCCCCATACAGCAGGATCATTGACAAAACCAGTCAGGTTATTAAAGTCGATACCGCCTTTGAGGTTGTCTTCATCAGTGATGTTACGACCAAACAACGCGATAGAGTAGTTGCGTTTAAAGTCTTGATAACCGATGCGCAAGCCACCTTCAAAGTTACCGTTGCTGCGATACTCTGTAGATTCGTACAAGAACAAGTTGGTTTCACCTTGTACTGCCCAATCTGTAAAGACGAAGAACTCTGCGTCTTCACCGACTGGCTGAGAGAAGCGTGCGGTGATGTTAAAGATGGTTTCAGGTGCTTGTGGGAACGGGTTACCGTCAATCAAGGCGCGGAAGTCATCTGTAGTTGGATCTAAGACGGTACAGTTACCGCCAAAGCCAAACGCAGGGTTGGCACCACAAGGCAATACAGACAAGGTATCGTCATCGATTGACGTGTTGTTGTAGCTGTAGCCTGCTGTGATAAATAGCTGTTCATGCGGTGCATATTGTACATCTACTTCAAAGCCGTAACCCGTTGCTTCATCAGCATTGATAAGTGCAGTGTTGTTGGCACCCCCACCGATAGCGGATAATTGTAGATCGTCGATGACGTAGTAGAATACGGCTGCATTCAAACGCAAGCTGTCATCAAGCAGATCAGATTTGAAACCAGCTTCGATAGAGTTGATGGTTTCCGCATCGGCAACTGAAGGGGCACCTTCAAACGCGACGTCACGACCTTGAATGGTTTGTGCACGGAAACCATTGGCATAACGCGCAAATAATGACGTGTCGCGGTCGACTTTGTAGTTTAAGCTAACTTCATAGCTCATTTGGCCATCATCAACATTGATGTCGTCATAGTCTTGAATAGTGGCATCACCGGTAACTAGCGCAAAGCCATCGACGTTTTGTTGACCTACAGTCAAAGACTTTTCATCGTGGGTATAGCGCAGACCACCGCTTAAGGTAAGCTTGTTAGATAGAGTGTAATCACCTTGACCGAAAACTGCCCAAGTTTGGTTGTCGTGGAACACTGTGGTGGCACCAAAGTAGCCATCTACCGAGGTAACATTAAATGATGCATCAAAGAAAAACGCGCCCGTTTGCCAGTTAAATGGACCATCATTGTTGCTCGCAATGCGGAACTCTTGGGTCATTTGTTCTAGGTCATTAAGCAAGTCTTGCGTGACCGCTGAGAACGGGACATTATCTGCAGTATCACCATCAACATCACCTAACGAGAAGCCTTCTGCGGTTTCTAGCGCAGTGATTGAGCTAAAAGTTAAATTGTTGTGGTCGTATTCAAGTGTTAACGAGACACCGTTGCCTTCGTACTCTTGTGGGTTGTTATCAAAACCGTTACCCAACAGATTCGCGTCATAAGATACTACGTCGCGATCGTAGTTGTCATTAAGATCGTTACTGCCACGTGTGAGGATGTTGCCACGGAATACAGATGCAGTGCCATCTAGGTCACGGCCGTGTAATTTTAATAACGCGCTAAAATCACCGCCATTGTCGTATAAAAACTGTAAGCGGTACGCGGTTTCATCATAGCCACCAAATACGTCTTTTTGGCCGGAGAAATCATTATCGATCCAGTCATCGCGTTTTTGGCTGAGCACGGATAAACGGGCTGACACGTTATCTGTCAAGCCGCCGCCAATTGCAGCTTCAATGTTTTGTGTGCCAAGAGATGCAAGGCTTGCTTTAACATAAGCACTAAAATCTTCGCTTGGTTTGACCGAATCAAATTTGACGATACCAGCAGTGGTGTTACGGCCAAACAAGGTACCTTGTGGACCGCGGATTACCTCAACCTGCGCAATATCAAACAGTGGTGTGCTTTTTAGTACCACGTTTTCCATCACAACATTATCCATGACGATTGATACTGGCTGTGATGCCGCTAGGTCAAAGTCGGTGTTACCGATACCACGCATGTAAAAACGTGGTGCAACACGCCCGTTTGAGCTTTCCGCGTAGAGGCCAGGAACACGGACTGCTAGTGATAAAATATCATCACCTGATGAGAATAGGCTCTCAAAGCGTTCGCCGTTAAGCGTGGCAATTGAAATAGGGACTTCCTGAATTGACTGAGTCCGTTTTTGCGCAGTTACCGTAATGGTTTCAAAGGCGCTGTTATCTGTTGCCGTGTCATCTGCTACGACCTGAGGCGCAAAGGCCATGGTCATAGCCATTGCTAGTGAAGCTTTTTTAAATGCAGTCATGTGTGTTCCCCTAGTGTTGAGGTTGAATTATTGTTGGAATTTCGCGCGAAGTATAAGTAAATCCGAATACAAAAGCGAGTTTACAAGGGTTTTCTGTCGACTTTTTAGACAAAGCTTCGTTGTTCGTTGCCAAACGCGAGCGACAATGTAGATAGATGTGAAATTAATTAACAATAAATTTACACTTGTGGCACAATTCAAGAGTCACTAAAAACACGCAAACGGAAGGACCGCAATGCTCAGTAATGAATTACACTTTCAACTATTTGACCTTTTTAATGTGAACGCCTTGTGTGACCATAGGCATTATCAAGAGCATGATGAAGCCACTTTTCATGGGGTGCTTAGAACAGCGCAGCACATTGCTGAGCAGTATTTTGCGCCGCATAATCGCATGGCCGACGCGCAAGAGCCAGCGTTTGATGGTCAAGGCGTTACTATGCTAGATGAGGTCAAGACCGCGTTTGATGCGTATGCCGAAGCGGGGTTTATCGCCGCCAAATTTCCCTTCGAAGCTGGCGGGTTGCAGCTGCCAGAATTAGTGAGTACTGCATTTTCTGCTTATTTTATGGCGGCAAACCCGAGTACTACGGCGTACCCTTTTTTGACCAGTGCGGCTGCCAATCTCATTGCACATTGCGCAAGTGAAGCGCTGCAGTCGCAGTTTTTGGCGCCCATGTTAGATGGCCGTTTTGCTGGGACGATGGCCCTTACTGAGCCTCATGCAGGTTCGAGTTTAGCTGATATCTCGACGCGAGCAGAACCCACTTCACAGGGACATTATCTCATTAAGGGGAGCAAACTGTATATTAGCGCCGGCGATCAAGCCATCACTGACAACATTGTCCATCTCGTCTTAGCAAAAATCCCCGGCGGCCCAACAGGGGTAAAAGGTATTTCACTTTTTATCGTACCTAAGTTCCGCCAGACGGAATCCGGGCAGTGGACCCAAGCCAATGATGTTAACCTTGCGGGATTGATTCATAAGCTAGGGTATCGGGGTACTACCTCTACTGCATTGAGCTTTGGTGATCATGATGATTGCCATGGTTATCTGGTCGGTGAGCCGCATCAAGGTTTGCGCTACATGTTTATGATGATGAATGAAGCACGCATTGCAGTCGGGTTTGGTGCTGCGGTGATTGGTTATGCTGGGTATCAATATGCATTGGGGTATGCAAAAGAGCGCGAGCAAGGTGGTCGAGCCATTGTGGGATATGGCGATGTTAAACGCATGCTGTTGGCGCAAAAAGCCTACACAGAAGGCGCTATGGCTTTGTGTTTTTATGGTGCTTCACTAATAGATGAACAGCGCACAGCTGCGCCCCAAAAGGCAGCCGATGTTGCCCAATTACTCGACTTGCTTACGCCAGTGATGAAAGCCTGGCCCAGTGAATATGGGCCTAAGGCGAATGACCTTGCGATTCAAGTGCTCGGCGGCGCAGGCTATACTCGTGAGTATCCAGTAGAACAGTATTGGCGTGACAACCGCCTTAATCCAATTCATGAGGGAACCAATGGTATTCAAGCGCTGGATTTATTGGCCCGAAAAATATGGCAGCACAATGGTGATGGCATCGCGCTATTAACTAAACGTATGCTTGCCGATATTCAGCTTGCGCAACACCCGACTGCATTGGCTATCGCTGCTGAGTTACAAACGTGGTTGGTGCGTTTTAAAACAGTGCTGCCGTCGCTTGGACAAAAACTACAAAGTGCGCAACAAGCAGCATTATTAGCGAATGCGGATAATTTTATGCGCTGTTTTGGTGGGGTAGTTATTGGCTGGATGTGGTTAAAGCAAGCCAATGTGGCTGCGCAAAAATGCGAATTGGACGCGCTAGCAGATAAAAATTTTTACTTAGGAAAACTTCAAGCTGCGCAATATTTTTTGCGCTGGGAAATGCCGGCATTAGCAGCGTCGTGGGATTTAGTCTGCAATGCCGATGATACGTGTAGTGTTTGTCAAGAGGAGTGGTTCTGATGCAAACGGTAATAATAACAGGTGCTGCAGCAGGTCTTGGTGCTGACGCAGCCAACCGCTTTGTTGCGCAAGGGGACTATGTCGTTTCCTTAGATATCAATGAGGAGGGCTTAGCGTTACAGCATACACAGCTAAATACACCCGAGCAACACCAATACCACTGTGTTGATGTGTCCAATAAATCGCAAGTCCAGGCAGTAATCAATGATGTTGTCAAACAGCGTAGTCGTATTGATGTTGTCATTAATAACGCGGGTATTGAACATTCCCCGACGCCAATGCATCTAGTCAGTGACCATGATATGGAGCGCAATTTTGCAGTCAATATTAAAGGGGTCTGGTATATGATGCAGGCGGTAATACCACAAATGTTATCACAGGGGCATGGCAATATTATCAATGTTGCGTCAGTTGCAGGACTGCGTTCTGCACCTATGATTGCGGCCTATGGTGCAAGTAAACACGCGGTTGTTGGCCTAACTAAAGCCACTGCTGTTGAATACGCGCGACAGGGGATCAGAATCAACGCAGTTTGTCCGAGTTTTGTTGATACTCAGATGGTTCAACGTACGCTAGCGCGCCTAGATGAGCGTGCTCAAGCGGGTATTGTCAAAGCCAATCCAATGAGGCGTCTGGGTAACATAGAGGAAATTACGGCAGCAATAGTGTGGCTTGCCTCTGATGAAGCGAGCTTTATGACAGGGCAGTGTATGACCCTTGATGGGGGGATGACAGCGTAGGAAGGCAGAGTTGCGCGCGCTGTAAATAAAAAACGCCAAGCATGAGCTTGGCGTTTTGTGTACAAATGTAGCTAGCTGTGTTTATAAGACACTGACCAAGGCTTTTGCCAGCGCATCTACATTGTGTTGGTTGATGCCGGCAATGTTTACGCGAGATGAATCGACAAAATAGACACTGTGCTCAGCTCGAACACGTTGTACTTGTTCTGGGGTGATACACAAAAACGAGAACATGCCCTTTTGTTCATTGACGAAGGAGAAGTCCTTATTTGCGCCATATTCGGCCATTTTGTTAACCAGCATGGCACGCAGTTGTTTCATGCGCTCACGCATTTCATCGACCTCATCAATCCACAGTTGCTTGAGTTCTGCGTCGTGTAAAATAATGTCAACTAGTGCACCGCCGTAAGATGGTGGCATAGAGTAAATGCCGCGCGCGACGTTTTGGATTTGCGATTGAGCAATGGTTTTAGTCGCACTGTCTTGGGTAATGATGGCGGCGAGACCAACACGCTCACGATACAACCCAAAGTTTTTGGAGCAAGACGCCGCAATCATCACTTCAGGCAAATGCTCTGTCATATAGCGCATGCCGTAAGCGTCCGTTTCAAGATCGTCACCAAAGCCTAAATAAGCACTATCAATAAACGGGATCCAGCCTTGCGTTTGAGCCACCGCAGTGATTTCACGCCACTGTGCTTGCGTTAAATCTGCTCCCGTTGGGTTATGACAGCATGCATGAAGTAGCACTACATCGCCTTTGGGGATAGTTTTGAGCTGTTCAAGCATCGCATCAAAACGTATGGATGCAGTCGCTTTATCAAAATACGGGTAGGTTTTTAGTTCAAGGCCCGCATTGCCAATTAGCGGAATGTGGTTAGCCCAAGTAGGATCCGATACCCACACGGTTGTGTCTTTATTACAACGCGTCAAGAGCTCAGCTAAGATGCGTAATGCGCCACAGCCACCAGGCGCTTGCACTGCAGCAACCCGATCAGCAAGTAGTGCAGGGTGCGCATTGCCTAAGAGCAGGCCTAACATGCCATCGATGAAGCCCTGCACACCTTGAGGAGTAATGTAGGTCTTGGAAGTTTCACTGGCTAATAATCGCGTCTGTGCTTGCGCTACTGCCTTAACAATAGGGGTACTACCTTGCTCATCTTTATAAACGCCAACACCAAGATCAATTTTGTGCGGGTTGGAATCGGCTTTAAACGCTGCTGATAAACCAAGAATCGGGTCGGGGGCAAGGGCGGGTAACACTTCAAACACAGTAGGCTTCCTAACATTCAGTAAATGACAAAAAAGCTATTATGCCACTTTTTGCGCAGGAATGAAGCAGAAAAACACACTTACGACCAGATGCTTATTTTCCTTATTTAACAACCACTCGCGTTCGGCAGTGACAATGTGTAAGACTCGCGGTGCGTTTCTGTGCCTGCTGCATTAAACGTGCGTTCTTGCCACTGCATTTGTTGCTGGGTATCAATGGTTACTACGGTAGAACTGCGGGTGCCATAATCCGGCGAACAGATAAAAATAGATGAGAGCATTTTTTCCCATGGTTTGGCAATGCCGGTATCCGGTAACTCATCGTCAGGCGCGATTTCATTGTTGCCAAGCAGGGTAAATAGCGTTTCGATATTTAAATCAGCACGGCCTTGGCAAGCTTTGTTTAGGCCCGCGACACCGCGTTTTATTTTTGGCCAAGGGGTATTGAGTGCAGCGTTAGATAAGCCATAGACACCTTGCGTCAACGCATGGGTTTGTTGGTCGTGACTGTTGAACACCTGCAGCTGTTCCCAGTGACCATAGACAAGGTTGAAGCCATTGTAGTGTTGTGATTGTGCTGCAAGATGTGCTGCAACATCAGCATCCTCGCTATTGAGGGCATTAACCACCAGTTCACCACGGGTTCTCGCGTCGAGTCTGTCGCGCTGAGGAGCGCGGATATTGGTCAAAGCGGCTAATCGACCAAGTGTGGAAATGCCCATCCAAGTACCGCCAGCTTGTTCGTCTTTGCCTGCCAAAATCGTCTGATTATCTGGCCAAACGTGTGCAGGGGTCGTTAATCTTGCATGAAATTCATCGCGATTGGCCGCAATGATCAACGGATAATCGGGATGTTGCTTAACCGCAATAAACAAAATACACATAAGATTCCTAAGCTTAGCGCTTTAAATTGCGCTAAGTATAACGAAAACAGGGGGACTAAAGCAAAGTCGACTATAGTGGCACTAATGATGCTTAAAAGTCCACTACGCTGTAACCTGATTTTGTGGTAAATTAGACGCATGAAAGTTTGGCAAACAGAGCACATTTTTGAAAGACCTAGGCCCCAATTCACAGCATGTTCACGGTGATCACCTAACTAATTCGTTACCACATGGCGCAGTGCATACCGCGGTTGATCCGTCGGTGTTATTTCATTTTCCCGATGCTCAAGGAATAGTGGATGCGTTTCAAGGCAAAGCAGTGGCTCATGTATATGGTCGCTCTTCCTCGCCCACGTCCAGTCACTTACAACAGCTGTTGTGTCGATACCATGGTGCTCTTGGCGCGGTAACGTTTAGTACGGGTATGGCGGCTATTAGTAGTACCATGTTTAGTTTACTCAGAGCGGGCGATCACATCGTTGTCAGTCATTTTTTGTTTGGCAATACGCGTAGTTTCATTCAATCGCTTACTGGGTTTGGTATTGCAGTATCCTTTGTCGATATCACGCAGTGTGATGAAGTGAAACGCGCCATGCAAGATAATACCCGAATGGTCTTTTGTGAAAGCTTGGCTAATCCACTGACACAAATTCCGGATTTGGCTGGTATTGGTAAAATATGTCAGGCAAATGGATCTTTGTTTATGCTCGACACCACCATGACGCCGCACGTAATGCTGGATGTGACGCAGTACCCAGTGGACTTGGTGATCACGTCATTAACCAAGTATATTGCTGGGCATGGTCATGCAATGGGCGGTGCCGTTTTAGACATGGGGCGCTTTGATTGGTCGCAGTATCCGCACATTGAAGCGCTTTATCAAGTGCCTGATGTCACTATGCGCGGCCTGACCCAAATTCGCAAAAAAGGCCTTCGCGATATTGGTGCTACCTTAGATCCACACGCTGCTGGGCAAATTTTGTTAGGACAAGAAACCCTGGCAATGCGCTATGCAAAAGCAGTGAATAATGCCGCGACAATTGCTGCCGAACTGGCGTCGCACGATCTTATCCAGCACGTTTATCATCCGTCGCTAAAGTCACATCCGCAGTCCGATTTAGCTAATGAGCAATTTTCGGCGCACGGGGCGTTGTTGTCATTTGATTTGGTTGCAGATATTGATCCTGTGGCGTTTATCAATCGCTTATCGCTTATTTTATGCGCTACCCACCTCGGTGATACGCGTACCTTAGCGCTGCCGGTCACACAAACAATTTTTTACGAATTTAGTCAGGCACAACGCGATGCCATGGGTATTACGGATGCTTGTGTACGTCTTTCTATTGGGATTGAGGAGCCAGAAGATTTGTTAGCCGATCTACGCCAGGCTCTGGCATTTTTTGCATAGTGTTATTTGATTAGCAATAACAAAAAGGTCACCCCATTCGGCATGACCTTTTTTGTTTGCAGCGGTATTTACGTAAGGCGTGGTCTGCTGTCCTTACATGGCAAAGTCATCACCTAGAATAAGCTGCACAGGCGCACCACCATTGGTTGCATCTACCGCAAGTGCAGTATAAATACCACCACCCATTAGCGAAAGCGTGCCAGTTTGTAGTGCGATATCTGTACTGCCAGCTGGCGTAATGGTCACTACATAATCGCCCGGTGCTAGGCTCACATAGCCGGTTTCGGCCAGATCACCATCAGTTGAGTAGGGCACATCAGTAAAGGCTGGACTTGCACCTGCTAAATCATTCGTCGCTGTAACATAAATATCAACACTGCCAGCACTTGGTGAGGCATGCACAATTCTCACTTGTGCCTCGGTGGCGATACGGCGCGGCATATCCATTTGCACATCGACCCGCACGTCAGCAAGGGTATTGTGTGCAATCGCCGTGTAATATTGACCTGCGTCTAACATCACTGAGGCATCGTCTACTACCACCACACTGTTATCCGCATCCGCTGCAATATCCAGCAAATACGTAGCGGGCGCCACATTGGCATAGTCCGTCACACCCAAAAAAGGCGCAGCATCAAATAGGGTTAAAGTATTGTTGGCAATAATATCTACCGCTGGGGCATCGGCAACTGCGTGGATAGCTCGAATGGCTGCTTGAGTATTGATATCATTTAACATAAGCGTACCTGAACTTGTAGCAGCCAGTAACTGTACCGGTGCGCTACCAGGAATGATGCTAGGGACTGCTGCAATGACGATATCTTCACCGCCGGGTAAAGAAATTGTGCCAGAATCATACGCGACGGTAAGCGTGCCTGCGAGGGTAATACGCACTTGATAATCGCCAGAAGCGACTTCTACAACACCGGTATTATCACGATATGCAGCCGTGGCAAGCGGTTGCGCAGCACTTAAATCAGCATTTGGAGCCGTTACATAAATATCCACTGCAGGCACCTCAGGGGCTGCGTGGACAATTTGTACTGCAACTTCATCACTTGCCACCATCATTTCATCGGCGGTGATGGTAATAAAATCAAGCGTACCACCCGCAACTGAGCCTAGCGCAATGATATTATGCTTTTTATCAGAATTGATTGCGATGGTGCGTGCTAGTACCTCTACGTTACCACTAGGTGTATTAGCTTCGATACCAATATCGTACAAACCGCGAGTCACATCGAATAAACCTGAGCTCATTTGATAGTCGACGCCAGCTAGGTTATTCAATATCGCACCATTTGCCAATATATCGACTTTGGGTGCGTCAGCAGATGCGTGAATGACGCGCACAGAGCCAGGAGCAGGTTCAGTGATCGTAATTTCACGAGATGGACTGCTATCATCGGAACAGGCCGAGATGCCAAGGGTTAACAACAAGGCCGAAATGAGTTTAGGGTAACGCATGGTAGATCCTTTTTTGTTATGAATTCTATGTCGTTACGTAAAACTTCAAAACAATAGATCAGAAATCTGCACAAATTTTGAACTTGTTGTTGTAAAGCCTGTCATACCTAATGACAAGAGTTAAATGGATTAACCTTGTTTCCTATGTTTAGTTGAGTGTGTTTAGCCCCGGCGTCAGCTGGGGCTTTTTTATGTAGGATGGATAAATGAAACACGCACTGCTACGGGCGGGTATAGCAGGCGCTTAGTTGTTAGGGTTGAATGGCTTTTTGGATATCCGCGAGTAAATCTTCATCGTCAGGTTTAGTGAACGACGAATACGAATCCACCAGGTTGCCCTTGCGATCAATTAAGTACTTATAAAAATTCCACTTGGGCGATGAGTCTGCCATTTGCGTTAGCTTGCGGTAGAGTGGATCCGCATCGTCGCCGCGCACTGAAATGGGCTCAAACATTGGGAAGTTGACGCCGTAAGTCAATTCACATACCTCTGCCGTTTTGCCTTCGTCGCTGTATTCTTGATTAAAGTCAGGTGAGGGGAAGCCCAGTACGACAAAGTTCTGGTCTTTGTAGGTATCGTATAACTTTTCTAAGCCTTCAAATTGCGGTGTAAAGCCACATTTACTTGCTGTATTGACAAATAATACCGCTTTGTCTTGATAAGCCTCACACAAATTAACAGTCTCTTGTGAGTTGAGTTTACGCTTCATGAATTTTAAGACATCCGGGCATGAATTCGCCAGTGTTTGGAAGCTAAACAAACACAGGCCAAGGGTGAGAACCAAACATTTCATAAGTATTTCCTTTAGTGATTAATTATGGTGCAATAATAACGCCTATTTATACGTTATTATAAACACGAGTGTTCACTTTATGAAACAAACCATTATTGTGCCTGTACTAAGTATCATGTTATTACTCAGTGCATGTGCCAGTATTGAGCCATCTGAGCAACCATATCGCTCACCAAATACTGCCCCGTCTACTCAGCCTGCTGCCCTTACCGATGCTCGCAATGCCGCGACTCAAACAGTCCAGAAAGTCACTGAAATGCCTAGTTCACGGTTAACGCTTGAGCAAATTATGGCCGATCCTGACTGGTTAGGACGTCAACCACTCAAAGCGCAATGGCATCCGCTCGAGGACATACCAATTTATCAACGCAAACGCCAGGGAAGTCCATTGCGTGATTATTTTATTGGCGCTGCTGCAAACCAGCAAAACGGCGAGGAATTAGCACTTGAACAACTGCATTTTGCCAATATTAGTGAGCGTCAGGTAAGCCCCGATAGTAATTTTATTATATGGCTACACGAGGGCGTATTATTTGCGCATGATGTAGCGGCCAACCTCACACGTCAGCTCACTACCGGTGCTCGTAGTGTCAGTAATATTCGCTTTATGCATGACAATAAGGTGAGCTTTCAACAAGACAATCACATGTATGCCATGCATGTAGTCACGCGAGAAAAACGTCACTTATTTAGTTGGCAGTTTGCTACAGCCCCTGAGGCGGTGACGCCTCCGCAAGATCAGATCGCTGCAGAACAAATCAAACTAATTGATTATATCGCCCAAAAACGAAGGGAACGGCAGCTAGCTGCTGACCAGCGTGCTTTACAGCAACAGGCAAATCCACAGCTCCACGCGCCGGTTTTTTACCTGCCTACCAAACATCGCATTGCAGCAGTCAGTGTTTCCCCTAAGGGCGACTGGGCAGTGATTGGCATTAGACCTGAAGCAGGTGAGCGCCGCCAGTCAGACATCATGCCGCATTACATTCAAGAAGATAGCCGTATTGCTGCAGTGCCCGTACGAGAACGCGTGGCTGATGCCAAGCCACAAAGCGACTTGCTGTGGTTAGTCTCTCTCGAAGATGGTAGTCAGTATCCGTTGTCGATGGCTTCATTGCCGGGCTATAACGATGATGTACTGGCTGAGGTTAAACGTGAAAACGCACAAGCGAAAGGTGAGCAATATGTCACTAATCGCCTGCCTCGGGCAATTTCGTTATTTAATAATTGGTACTGGCGTGAACCACCCATTTATTGGCATCAAAATGGCGAGCATGTTGGGATCATGTTAGAAGCTTGGGATAATAAAGACCGCTGGATTGCAACAGTTGATTTTGCCAATAAACGCCTTGTCAGCCAGCATCGCCTATCTGACTCAGCTTGGATAAACTATGCGTTTAATCGCTTTGGCTGGCTAACGCAAGAAACCAGCTTGTATTATTTGTCTGAAGAGGATGGGTATTCACACTTGTACGTCAAACCCATTAATGGTGAAGTGCGTCAACTGACCAAAGGTGCGTTTGAAGTTGATCAGATAACGCTGAGCCCCGATGGTCAGAACTTTTTTTATAAGGCCAACAAACCCCACTCAGGTATTTATGAAGTATATCGTGTCTCTGTAGATGGCAAAAAAGACGTGCAGCTGACTGCGCTTAATGGCATGACGGATTATGCGCTGAGCCCCTCGGGGGAGCGGCTATTGTTGACGCACTCGACATTGACCAAACCGCCAGAGTTATACTTGAGTTCAGCGCTGCGTCCTAGCGAGCCAAGCAAAATTACGAACACGATTTCTGACGCATTTAAAGCCCTAGACTTACCCGCGCCAAGTATCGTTGAGGTGCCGTCATCGCATGTGACAGCCCCCATTTATTCCCGTCTATACCTACCATCTGATGCCTTTGCCGGTGCAGCAAAACGCGCGGTGATCTTCAATCATGGGGCTGGGTATTTACAAAATTCACACATGGGCTGGTCGACCTATTTTCGTGAATATCTGTTTCACCAAATGCTCACTCAGCGCGGGTATGTGGTGCTTGATATGGACTACCGCGCTTCTAAAGGCTATGGCCGTGATTGGCGCACGGCGATCTATCGGCAAATGGGCACACCAGAGATTCAAGATTTGCGCGATGGCGTGAATTGGTTGGTCGCAAATGCTAATGTTGATCGTGAGCGCATCGGTACTTATGGTGGTTCATATGGGGGCTTCATGACATTTATGGCTCTATTTACTGAGCCAGACCTGTTTCAAGCTGGTGCGGCACTGCGGCCAGTGACGGATTGGGCCCATTACAATACGCCGTATACGTCAAATATTCTCAATACGCCAGATATTGATCCCATTGCCTATGCACGCAGTTCACCGATTTATTTTGCTGAAGGGTTACAAAAGCCACTGTTGATCAACGCGCCAATGGTCGATGATAACGTATTTTTTGTTGATGTAGTGCGCCTGGTACAGCGTTTAATTGAGCTGGAGAAAGAACATTTTGAAACCGCGATTTATCCGGTGGAGCCGCATGGTTTTGTTCAGCCTAGTTCATGGCTAGATGAATATCGTCGCATCTTTAAATTGTTTGAAACACACCTGTAGATATTAGCACTGCAGGTATTATTGAGGTTTGGTAGTGATAACACGCTGCCAAACCTTCATTAGACACCATGCACCGACCCAATATAGGAGTCCAGATAATGCGCCATAAACATGCCCCATGTGTGCAACATTGGCTTCAATTAAGGCTGCGGTGGTGTCATCATCTTCAGTTTGCTCAATGAACAGTTTGATTGTAATACCGATTAATAACATCCAGCCCGAGTAGTGTTTTAACGCGATATCGCGACATGCACCCCAGACAAACAAGCCGTGTAACGCTGCTGACAACCCCATATAATAATCAATATCAGGCGCAAAAAACCACACAGCCAATGCACTGCTGACGATACACCACAGTAAAACGGCTGTTGTGGTAACCGTATCGTAATACTCACCGTGCAATAACCAGAGTAGCCACATGCCGGCTAGATTTAACGCTAAGTGGTAACTATTGGTGTGATAAAACGCATAGCTCAATAAGCGGTACCATTGACCAGCAGCGAGGGCCGATTGCTCAAACAAAAAGTGCACAGCTTGTTCTGCAAATACAAAGTGGGCTAACAGCGCGATAATGGTAACGAATAATAACGTGCCGGTTTGCGAGAAGCGTAAGGGAAGTGATGTTAACATTTGTGTAACAGTTTTTTTTAGTTATACTAGCATAATGACAGATAACAAGTCGCGTCTGCAAGACGAGATAAAGAAATCGAGAAAGAAACAATGCAAGCTGTGCAAGTCAAAGAAGAAGACGGGGTTTTGTATTTAACCATCAGTCGCCCTGACAAAAAAAACGCCCTCACTCGGGAAATGTACTTGACCTTGGCTAACGCTATTAATTATGCCGAGCATGATAGTGCGAATAAAGTCATCGTGATCAGCGGTGCTGGTGGCGTATTTTGTGCGGGCAACGATATGCATGATTTTTTGTCGGCCGCGAGCCTAGAAGAAAATGATGTGAGCGAGACCGAGCAATTTATGCGTGCTTTATTAGATTGCAAATTACCCGTGATTGCTCAAGTAGATGGCCTGGCAATTGGTATCGGCTGCACCTTACTCCTACATTGTGATTTTGTTTATGCATCCGAGCGTAGCGCGTTTAAAATGCCTTTTGTGAATTTAGGGCTGGTACCTGAGTATGCGTCGAGTTATGTTTTGCCTCGATTGTGTGGCCACGTTAAGGCAGCAGAGCTGTTAATGTTAGGTAAAACGTTTGACAGCGAGGAAGCCTATCGCCTAGGTATGATCAACGCCGTTGTGGATCATGCTGATTTGTTTGAAGAAGTCACACAGGTTGCAAAGCAGTTGTCGAGTTTACCGACTAATGCCGTGCTGCAGACTAAGGCATTACTCAAAGCGAACAATGAAGCGGTAAAAGATCACATGTATACGGAGCTTGCATTATTCGTCAAGGCAATGTCTTCTGCTGAGGCGCAAGCTGCGTTTAAGGCGTTTGTCGCGCGTTAACGACCATAATGACGTTGGCGGGTGTCTTAAAACCCCGCCTTATCTACGGCAGCCACTTGCCAATCTTTGCCGTCGCGACGCATTCGTACTTTGCGGATCTCAACGATTTTGTCGCGATTAAATTCACCGTCCAAAATGAGCACAATATTCGCTTGTTTGGCAAATTCTCTGCGTGTAGCTCGGCCTGATGACTCAGGTTCAATAGAAACCTTATCGTAGAGTTGTCCAACGAGATTTTTTTGCGCATTGCGATTGGTGCGATAGCGGTCTAGCAGTTGACGCAGTTGCGGAGTGCTCATTGCTTTTGCTTGACTCAGGTCTTTATCAAAATACACAGACTGTAAAAATGCAATCGCGACTTGTTCTGGATCTTCAATAGACGACTTGAAC
>CAZLGJ010000012.1:19783-33269 GCA_964559075.1 uncultured Glaciecola sp. | reverse complement strand
TGCGAATTTTACGCATGATATCGGCAAAGTGAATACGATTATGGGTGGTCAACACCAAATCGACGTTATAAATATTGGATTCTTTTTCTGCGGAGTTCATTGAAATGATATTGGCATCACACCCAGCGATGGTATTGGTCAGCTTGGCCAAGATCCCTTGGTGATTAATCAGCTCAATACGCAGTGACGCTTTAAACTCACCGTTAACATCATCATCCCACTCCATCGGCAGTACCCGATGCGCTTCTTCGCGCGCCAGTTTGCGGATATTATTACAGCCGACTTGGTGGATCATCATGCCTTTCCCAGGATTGAGCACCGCGACAATTTCGTCATTGGGAATGGGATAACAACATCGCGAATAATGCAGCAACAAGCCTTCGGTGCCTTTAATGGCTACGTTAGCTTTTTTGTTGGCGTCATTAAGCCCTTCAGAGTCACCCACCAGACGCCGCGCAATCACCGCGCTGAGCTCATTGCCCAAACCGATATCCGCGAGCAAGTCGGCAAAGGTATCATGATTAGTCTCTGCCGCAACCCGCGCTAATTCAGCCTCGTCGATATCATCGAGCTTGACCGAGCCCAACGCATGCCGCAATAGCCGCGCGCCCATATTGTGGACATCATCGGATTGCTGTTTGCGCAAGTACTGACGGACAAATGAGCGCGCCCGCGCAGTCACCACATAGTTGAGCCAGTTGGCATTGGGTTTGGCGCGCGGTGAAGTAATGATCTCGACCGTTTGCCCATTTTCTAAGGGCCGAGATAACGGATAGTTGCGTTTATCTACCCGCACGCCGACACAGCGATTGCCGACATCGGAGTGCACTGCATAGGCAAAATCCACCGCGCACGACCCTGTAGGTAGTTCGATAATAGTGCCTTTGGGCGTGAACACATAGATTTCATCGGGGAACAAATCGGATTTGACGTTTTCGATAAATTCAAATGAGGAGCTCGCGCTTTGCTGCAACTCCAAAATAGTCTGCATCCATTTGCGCGCCTTGAGGTGTGCACTCGAATCAGTATCTTCATCGTCTTTATATAACCAATGCGCGGCCACGCCTTTATCCGCCATCAAATCCATGTCTTTGGTGCGAATTTGGATCTCAACGGGGATCCCGTGTGGCCCTTTCAATGAGGTGTGTAATGATTGATAACCATTGGTCCGAGGGATAGCGATATAATCTTTAAAGCGATTTTCGATGGGCTTATACAACCCATGCATCACGCCCAGTGCCCGATAACAATCGTCAATACTGTCAAAGACTAAGCGAAACGCATAGATGTCCATGACCTCATTAAACTGCAGCTCTTTGCTTTTCATCTTGCGATAAATCGAGTATAGGTGTTTTTCTCGGCCTTTGACCAAAGCAGGCAAGCCTTGGCTGTCTAGGCGAGTGCAAATTTCGGTAAACACATTATCAATGATTTCTTTGCGATTGCCACGCGCTTGGCGTACCGCACTTTCTAATGCCTTGGCACGCATTGGGTGCATCGCTTGAAAGCCGAGGTTTTCCAACTCGTTTTTCATATCGTGGATCCCCAGCCGATGAGCCAGCGGGGCGTAAATCTCAAGCGTTTCAGTCGCAATGCGGCGGCGTTTTTCTGGTTTGAGCGCGCCTAAGGTGCGCATATTGTGCGTGCGGTCAGCAAGTTTGATCAATATTACGCGAATATCTTCAACCATGGCCAGCAGCATCTTGCGAAAGTTTTCGACCTGGGCTTCTTCTTTACTCGAAAATCTGAGCTTATCTAACTTACTCACGCCTTCGACCAGGTCTGCCACGGTTTCACCAAAATGCCCAGCCAAATCGTCACGGGTGTATGACGTGTCTTCAATCACATCGTGCAGCAGAGCCGCCATGAGTGTCTCGTGATCAAAATGCATGTCTGCCAAGATCACTGCCACGGCAACGGGGTGGGTAATGTAGGGATCACCAGATGAGCGCATCTGGCCTTCATGGGCATCTTGCGCCAACAAAAAAGCGCGCTTGATAAGCTCGATCTTATCAGCGGGTAAATAGGTTTGAATGGTGTTTTGCAGACCTTCGAATAAATACACGTTGCATCACAAGTTATTAAAGACTATACGTATATAGAATACGTCTAAAACCCTTGTGATGCTAGTGTCGTTTACGCGAATAAAGGGGATTATTCTGCGAGGATGTTGGCAACAGAAGCAAATTCTGCTGTTTCTGCTTGCGCCTGTTCAACGACTTCTGCTTGCTCAATCGATTCTTGGGTAACGAGTTGGCGTTCAATCTCGCGTAAGGCAACAACGGTAGGCTTATCATTACCAGCGTCGACGAGCGGTTCTTTGCCTTCGGTCGCAAGTTGACGAGCGCGTTTTGCCGCCAATAAGATCAAATCAAAGCGGTTACCCACTTGTTCGACTGCGTCTTCTACAGTGACTCGAGCCATGTATTTCTCCGAAATTGTTTAAAATCAGTTATTTATATACTCCCCGTAAACAACTTATAGCTGAATATCGGGAGATTTGTCAAAAAGGGCGAGGATTTTACCTTATTTTAGACCAACTTAACAGATCATTTGTGCAATAACTCAGCAATTAGCTGCGGGTGGTGTTGCCCCACATAAGATTGTGTATGTCGCTGCGAGGTGACAATCGCGGCGAGAGCACTAAGCGATGTCGCAAAGTCATCGTTGACCAACACAAAGTCAAATTCGTTGTAGTGCGACATTTCACTGACCGCTTTTTCCATGCGTTTGGCGATCACATCAAGCGCATCTTGTCCCCGGCCTACTAAGCGCCGTTCAAGTTCTGCCACGCTTGGGGGCAGAATAAAGACGCCGATAGCTTCGGGGCATTGTGCTTTGACCTGCCGGGCTCCTTGCCAGTCAATATCCAAAAAGACATCCACTCCGCGATCTAAATAATCCGCAATCGCTTGCTTGGACGTCCCGTAGTATTTGCCAAAGACCTCGGCCCATTCAAAAAAGCCGTCGGTGCTTATCATTTGCTTAAACGCAGTTTCATCGACAAAGTGATAGTGCTCTCCATCGACTTCGCCAGGACGTGGAGCGCGCGTAGTGTGCGACACAGACACTGCTTTAGGGGCAGGTTCGCTTGCATGCTCAGCCATTAATGCTTTAATCAAGCTGGATTTGCCGGCGCCAGAAGGGGCTGACACGACAAACAGATTGCCCCGCATCACTTCGCCAACGGCATTGTTATGGGTATTGGTGGCTGGCGTGGATTGAGACTCTGACATGGATAAAAAGACTTAACTAACATTGGATTGCACACTATAGACAATGCTAACATAAGGGTATCTGTTTGTCGCTGTCGCTTTTTGGAGAATAGGACATGTCTAGCTTAACTGAATTGGAATACCATAACCTGATTGATGCGGCCTTTATCGCCATCGAAGAAAAAATCGATGCCTTTGAAGAACCGGATATTGAGGCTGAAAGTGCCGATGGGATCATCACCTTGGTGTTTGAGAACGGCACCAAAATTGTGCTGAACAAACAAGAGCCATTGCTGCAGTTATGGGTCGCGACCCGCTATAACGGCCACCATTTTAACTATGTGGACGGGCAGTGGATTGATGAGCGTGGCGCTGGAGAATTCTGGGCGTTTTTGGATGACGCTATCAGCAAACAAGCCGGTGTGCCTGTCACCCTAGGGATCGCTAATGACTGAAGCGGCATTACTCCCTAGCGTCACTATTGATGCTGAAGGCCCGCACCGTGCAACCGTTATTTGGCTGCACGGTTTGGGCGACTCGGGCAACGGCTTTGCACCTATTGTACCGGCCCTGCAAATTCCCGCCTCACTTGGGGTTAAGTTTATCTTCCCACATGCACCCATGCGCGCAGTCACCATCAACAACGGCATGCAAATGCGCGCCTGGTATGATCTTAAAAGCATGGATTTTGGCTCTCGCGCCGACCTTGCTGGCGTCTTAGAATCGGTCGAGCAAGTCACACAGCTCATTGAGGCTGAGATGGCCGCGGGGATCCCCGCCAACAAAATTCTGCTAGCGGGCTTTTCTCAAGGGGGGGTGATCACCTACCACCTAGGCTGTCGTTTCCCGCATACGTTAGCGGGTATGCTGTGCTTATCCACTTACATGGCAGAGCCACAGTTACTGGCCGAACAAAAATCCGATGCAGGTTTAAAAACCCCGATTTTTGCTGCGCACGGCACTCATGATGATGTGGTGCCGATGAAAATGGGCGAGGCGGCTTTTCACAGTGCCCAACAAAATGGCTTTGATGCAACGTGGCACACCTACCCCATGCAGCACAATGTCCACTCTCAAGAAATTCATGATTTGAGTCAATGGCTACAAGCCCGACTGGCTTAATCGTCTTTTTATAAACAGCAAGATACCCTATGACCACACACACCATCACCATCGCCACCCGCAAAAGCCCGCTTGCCATGTGGCAAGCAGAGTACGTAAAAGCGCGTTTAGAAGCCGCACACCCTGACTTGCAAGTCGCTTTGTTACCCATGACGACTAAGGGCGATCGCATTCTTGATACCCCGCTAGCCAAAGTCGGCGGCAAAGGGCTGTTTATTAAAGAGTTAGAGGTGGCCATGATGGCTGGTGAAGCGGATATTGCGGTGCACTCACTCAAAGATGTGCCGATGGCGTTCCCGCAAGGATTTGGGTTGCATGCAGTGTGTGCGCGTGAAAATCCCTATGATGCGTTTGTCTCAAATCACTATGCGCGGTTTGAAGATTTGCCGCAAGGCGCGATAGTAGGTACTAGCTCACTGCGCAGACAAGCACAAATCAGACTCGCCAGACCTGATCTGGTCATTCGCGATTTACGCGGTAACGTCAATTCACGCCTACAAAAACTCGATGATGGTCAGTATGACGCCATCGTGTTGGCCTGTGCTGGACTGATGCGTCTGGAGATGCACGAGCGCATCGCCCAAGAGCTGCCTGCCACCCTATCACTTCCTGCCGTGGGTCAGGGCGCCGTTGGTATCGAGTGTCGCAATGACAATGCAGCCGTGATTGGCTATTTGCAGGCACTTGTGTGTCCACAAACCACCATTAGAGTGACCGCAGAGCGCGCCCTCAATGCCTATCTAGAAGGTGGCTGTCAAATTCCGATTGGCGCCTTTGCCGAGTTAGACGAAACAACCAATCGCCTGCATTTGCGCGGCTTAGTCGCGGCTACCGATGGCGCTGCCCAATGTCGTGCTGAAGAGGGCGTGAGTTTGAGCGGGGATACACATGCTCAGCTTGAACAAGCCAGCGTCCTTGGCATAAGCGTAGCCAAAGCGCTGTTGGCACAAGGTGCGGGCGATATTCTTAGCAACGTGAGCCTATAGCTGATGGGCGTGCTGTTGTTGCGACCGGAGCACAAAGTGTGGGCGTCTCAACAACGCTTTGCCGACGCTGGCATTGAATGTGTTGGCGTAGCCTTACAAACGTGCCTACCGCGTGACAACATCACTGATCTCATCAGTCAAGTTGACTGGCGTGACGTTGACCATATTATTTTTACCTCCAGCGTCGCGGCGCGCTATACCTTACCACTGCTGCCGCAGCTTGGTGCGCATACTTGTATATACGCCATCGGCAACGCCACCTTTCAGACCTTAGCACAATGGACAAGCCAACATCCTTTTTGGTGTAATGGACATCAACTGTTTCGTGCACCACTGACAGGCCAAGACTCCGAGGGGTTATTAACCCATTCACGCTTACAACACGTGGCGTGCCAACAGGCATTGATCATCAAGGGTGAAGGTGGGCGGCATGTGTTGCGCGATACGCTTGAGGCACGGGCCGCGGTGGCCAGCGAAGCCTGTGTGTACATGCGCTGTGAATTAAGCACGCCGATTGCTACACATGCGTGGCAAGAAGCCGATATACACACTATTATAGCTACTAGCGGTGAGCAAATTCAGCTAGCATTCAAGCATTTTGCTCATCATTGGTTGAGACAATGTAATTGGGTTGTCGTCAGTCAGCGTCTTGTCGCTGTCGCGCAGTCCTACCAAATAAACAAGATCACGCTTGCAACAAGCGCCTCTGATGAGGATTTGCTTGCAACCCTACAAACATAATGGAGTAAGACATGGCAGCCGATGCGAAGGATCCACAAGAACAGCCCACCCCTCAAAGCGACGTGATTGAAGGCAGCGCAGTCGAAAAAACCACGGAGTCAGAGCCCGCGCAAGACAACACCACACAACAGGCTCAAGCTGCAGCAACGGATGCCGACACGGTCGAAATAGAGGTCGTCAAAGCGCACGGTCACAAAGGGATCTGGTTTGTTACCCTCATCAACCTGTTAATATTGATCGCAATTATTGCCGGCGGATATTGGTACTGGCTTAACTACCTCAAAGTCGAGCGCGTCAATCCTCAGGTCGAACAGCTCGAGCAACGTTATTCGCAGCTACAAAGCTCACTGGAAGCAGTACAAGCACAAGTTGGCGACACCCAGTCAGCCCTCAGCGCTAGCCAGGCCGAACTCGCGACGCTGCAACAGCACGACAGTGATGCCGAAGCCAGTCTCAGTCAGCTCGCTCAACAAGTGGAGCTCAACCAGTTGAGCAATGCCGGTTTGGCCAAACGCATTGCTGATGTGGCCGGTCGTCGCCCCTCTGATTGGTTACTCGCAGAAGCCGATTATTTGGTGAAGCTCGCCGGCAAAAAACTCTACCTAGAGCAAGATGTACAGTCAGCAATCATGCTGCTCAAGTCTGCCGACGTGCGCATTGCGGATTTGGCCGATACCTCGCTGTTACCAATTCGTGCATTATTAGCTAAAGATATTCAAGCTCTACAGCAGGTCAATCAAGTGGCGAGCACGTCCATCGCGTTGAGCTTATCGGCACTTATTGCTCAAGTAGACACATTGCCGCTTGATACCCTCAAATTACCCGACCCGGTCGAAGCCGAAGAGGCGAGTGAAGTCAGCGCAGATGTGGCCAATTGGAAAGCCAACTTACAGGCGAGCTGGGATGCGATAGTCAAAGATTTTATCTCAGTAGAAAAACGCACGACTGCAGTGACCCCGTTTATGTCAGGCCAACAGCAGTGGCTAGCACGTGAACAGCTCAAGTACGCCTTGCTCAATGCCCAGCAGGCGATTTTGCAAGACGAGCCAGAACTCTATGTGCAGGCGCTGCAAACATCGCTTGATACTGTGGTCACGCACTATCAATTGGATAACGTTGGCGTCGAGGCTTATATTCAGTCTATTCAGGATCTCATCGCCGTAGATACGCGCAAAACGTTACCGACCCAACTCGATTCGCAAGTGCCGCTAGCGGAAGTGATTGAAGCGCGCATTCAAACCTTATTCGCAGGGAGTAACTAAGTATGATCCGCGTTATTTTACTCTTTGTGATATTGGTCACTGGTATGATTGCCGGTCCTAATTTAGTTGGCGAAAAAGGCTATGTCCTGATCGCCCTCAAAAACACCACCATCGAGATGAGCGTGATCAGCCTCGGGGTCATGGTGTTTTTTGCCGTGATTGGTTTCTTGTTACTCGAGTGGTTGATCAAACGCATCGTCGGCATGCTCACCGGCTCCAAAAATTGGTTGGGCTCATGGGGCTCACGCCGTCGTCAAAAATACTTCCACAGCGGGATGCAGGCTTTAGCTGAAGGGGATTACCCAGTAGCGAGAAAAGCCCTGTACAAAATTCGCAAGGCCGATTTTAACGGCTTGAACTTGCTTGCGCTGGCAGATGTTGAGGCCAAGCTTGGACACAATGAAACCGCATTGAGCTATTGGGAGGAAGCCAGCCACATCAAAGACAGCGCATTGGCTGCGACCTTGAGCAAAGCGCGCTTTGCCATCAGCCAACAACGCCCTGGTGATGCGCTTGCCGAGATTGAACAGTTGAGTATTCAACAAAAAACCAAAGCGAACGTTATTGAAGTGTGGGCTGAAGCGCTAGCTGCGGATAACCAGTGGCATGAACTACGCGAGCGTTTGGTCAGTTGGAAAAAAGCCCTAGGCGATCGCTATCAGCACTGGATGGATTTGGCCGCGGAAGGGGACTTTGCTCTAATAGCACACAATGAAGGCGCCAACAGTCTGATGCAAGAGTGGCAAAAGCTACCGCGTGCTCAAAAAAGATCCGTGGCACAACAAAAAGCCTATATTGAACAGCTACTAGAACAAAGCATGCACAGTGAGGCCGAAAAAGCCCTGATTGCTGCCCAAAAACAAGGCCCGCATACTGATTTGCTACCGCTATTTAAACAGCTACAGTTACCCGAGCCTAAGGCAACCATCAAACTATTAGAAAAGTGGCTCAAACGCGACGCAGAAAATGTCCTGTTGCACTCAACGCTGGCGCATGTCGCCTACCATGCCGGTAACGATGAACTCGCCGAAAGTGCGGTCCAACAAGCGTTAAAGCTCGCTGAGCAGCCTGATGATGTGTTACTTTTGGCTGACATCAAGGCCCGCCAAGCGCACACTGATGAAGCCGTTGCTCTTTACAAACAAGGCCTCAAAGCTAGTTAACTTAACCGCCCAAATAACCAACCTAGCCATCAGCTGATATGCTGAAGCGGCTAGGTTTTTTTTTGCAAGTGAAATATAAATCCGCATTGTCCTGTCTAATGATTTAAGCCCGTCATGTTGACGGTCACTTTAACAAAAGGAATGGATATGAAACATTTGCTATTATTAATAGTGCTGTTGATATCACCCGTCGCCTTGGCAGCTGATCCAATAGAAACCGGCACCTTTAACAACAAAGCCATTTATGGCTACGACACCGTTGCGTATTTTACTCAAGGCAAACCCGTGAAAGGCAGCGATGAGTTCACTAGCGATTGGCGCGGCGCGGTGTGGTATTTTAGTAGTTCAGACCACAAGGCCATATTTGATAATGCACCAGAACAATACGCGCCGCAATATGGCGGGCACTGCGCCTACGCTATGTCACGCGGGCGCTTTGTGGGAATTGATGAAGATGCGTTTACCATAGTTGATGGCAAGCTGTATTTAAATTATTCTCGCAGTGTGCAGGCCGACTGGCTAGAAAATCGCGACAGTTTTATTGCCGATGCGGACAAAGCGTATCAGGGGCATTTTTCTTTTTAACCAATTGATAAGAAAAATATTTTCTATATCACGATCTTCCTCTATACTTGAAAAAATGCCTTTTATGGAGAAGGTCGTGTATTTTTATCGGCACGTGCTATACGTCTTTCATGCAATTATCGCAGATACCGATGGGCTAAATGCTGCCTTATCGCTAGCGATAGAAAATCGTGCCAAGTTATCCATTGTGGTAATCACGCCTTATATCTCAAAGTCAGTCCGTGACTTTCAACAATCATATTCACAAATGATTGCCGAGCATATCGACAAGGTCCTGTCTGAGGTTGATCGCGAGATCCATGACAACCTCAAAAGCTCTTATGATTTGCACTTTATTTCACAAAAAAATCCAGGCCCGGCGCTGTGTCGATTAACGAGCGAGATATCCGCCGATTTGGTGGTCAAAGCCGCAGAGCATCATGGCTTTGACAATGGTTTTACGGCACTGGATATACATTTGGCGCGAAAGCTTTCCGTTGATTTGTTGCTCTCGCAAGCGGCTGATAAACCGCATCCGAATATGAAAATAGCGGTCGCAGTAGATCCTGATGAAGAAGATCAACAAGCCATCAATTTGACCATCAACACCCTACAAAAAGCAGAGCGTCTTGCGGAGATCTTTACTCCCCCGATCCATATCATCGGTTGTTGGCACTTGCCTTATGGCATGGAAAACTTGTTAAAACAACACAACATCTCCCTCGATGAGCATTCCCAAACAACCTCATCACCACAAAAGAGCCAGAGCAAAAAAGCGCTGTTGCGCATCATTGAGCGCGCCAAATTATCGCACCGGATTACGCTTCATCATCGCACCGGCACACCGACACTAATTGTGCCTCAATTTGTCACTGATTTTGGCATCGATATTTTGATTTTAAGCAGCCCTAATCGCCACGAAGGTGACGATAGTTTAGGCAGCACGGCTGAGGACATCTTGCGCCTGACCACCTGCTCAGTGCTGGTGGTCAAACCTAGAGTATTATTAAGCAGACAGTTTGAATTTGGATAAATCGGCCTTGATCAAGTCTCCCAAACGGTCGAGCTCTTGCGACAAATCGAGTACATTCACCGCATTTTCTGCGGCGGCATGCGTTACTTGTTTAAAGTTACCAATGCGCGCGACCACTCCGCCAGCCACATCTTTTTCTTGTTCAGCAGCTGCTGCTACCGTTTGATTTTGTAAAGTAATGTCTGCCACATTATCCAAAATGGTTTGCAATGCGGCCAACGTCCGATCGGTTTCACCAATCGTTTTATTCACATTGTCTTTTGTTAACAGAATCAATTGATTGGCATCATCCGATGACAAGTTCAACTCGTTAATAATGTTTTCAATTTCAGCAGTCGAGTGCTGCGTACGCTGTGCAAGTGCCCGCACTTCATCAGCAACCACCGCAAAGCCACGCCCTTGCTCGCCAGCGCGAGCAGCCTCAATCGCGGCATTAAGCGCTAACAGATTGGTTTGCTCCGCAATTTCTTTGATCACATCGAGTACGGTATTGATGGCCTTTGACTTATCCCGTAGTTGACTAATCCGTTCAGACGCGACGGATATGGTGTCTCCTAACGCACGGATTTCATTGGCCGTGGTCGTTACAATTGTGTTTGAGTCTTGCGCGACTTGATTGCAATTGGTGGTTTTTTGCGAGGTGACAAACGCGCCATCTGCCACGGAAGAAGAAGCTAATTGCATTTCTTGTAATGCCGCATCAAAAGCCTGCACCGCGTTGATTTGCTCCTGAGAAGCATCGCTATTGTGCTGCGCTGAGTCTTTTATTTGTACTGAGCACGCGAGCAGGTCTTCGGCAGATTTGACAATGCGCCCCACCATCTGATCCATATTTTCAATAAAAGCGTTAAACGCAAGTGCAAATTGTCCCACCTCATCATCGCGTTTGAGCGAAATCCGCTTGGTCAAATCGCCCTCGCCACGCGCGACATCAAACATGGCCGCGGCCATTTGGCGAATTGGTCGCGTCACATATTTTTCTAACACCCACCAATTCACCGCCTGTAAACCAATAATCAAGATCAACGCAATAACACTTAATAATAAAGCGATGAAGGTCAAGGCTCCGTCGTAACTATCTAATCGATAGGTCACATGCACGTTACCAATGACCTTCCCATCTCCCCATTGAACATCTAATTGTGTTTGCTGCACGTTCAGCGGTGAGCTATCTTCTTGCAATTGAGTCAGCGCCTTACCACGATGATCGGACACTCGGATCTGATGAATGTGCGGTTCCTTGACGTATTGTGAGATGATGTTATTGGCAATACTGGTGTCGTAAGCGAAGATTGGCTCGCGTAGCACGACCGCTAGTGCATCATTACTGCGCTGGATTTGCTGCTCAACACGCTCAGCAAAATAGGCTGCGGCAAAGCGATACGCGATAATAAATATGGCGGCCATGATCAGAACGGTGGTCAAAGATAAGATCGCCATAGATTTTTGTTGAATTGTTCGCATTACAGTGTCCTTTGTCGAGATGTCCGTGGTGGTGGGTGAATAATGAGGTATCGCTTAAAGCTGATTGATATCGAGCCAAAACTCTTTGCGCGTTAACGGAGTGTCTGGGTGCATGTCGGGATTATCAATCCGTATTATCTGACGCTTTGATAGGTTGGCATATTGCAGAGCCTGTTTAACAGTCGGATCGTTATAAAATATCTTATCGTAAGAACCATCTAAGATAGCCATTTCTAAACCGCGATAAATCATGTCGTGTAACGCGCGATTGTTTTTGTTGACATAAAAGTACATCGCATATGGGTAAACTAACATGACGTGCGGATCTACAGTGAGATTTAAGTGCTGGTACTGTTGCACCTCAAGCCAAGGTTCGTGAACAGCGCGAGGAAAATAATCAAAACGCTCTCCTTCAAGCATGGGAAATAAGTTTTGATACTTGATTGTGGTCACGGTTGGGATGTTGGCGTTTTTGAGCACTTGTGTATCGCCCCAAAACGTCCCCTGCCCGGCATTAAAACCTTGTAAATCGGCTAAAGAACGCACATTGGCAAAGCGGTGCTTAGCATCTGCTTTGACGATAAAAATGCGATGTCCAAGCAGACCTTTGAGAATTGGAATGCGCACGGTAAGCAGCTCGCGTTCCTTATCTGGCGCCGCGCCGGCCCACAAAATATCAATTTTTTGGGCTTTCACAGCCTCTACCAAGCGCGCCTCAGTCATAAGTGTGTCACTTTCCACCAAGCGCGCAGCAGGGTCAACCTTTTGCAAAGCTAACAACAAGATGTTTTTAGCGAGATCTTGTTTTTCATCTTCTAACTTGCGGATATTAAACTGGCCAGCTGCACTGGCAACAGATACACAGAGAAAAACCAGGCTTACGATAGGAATAAAATAACGCAACATCAATCCTTAATGTCGTACAATTAAAGTCTTATACATATCGGTATAATTTTTAAAAGCTAAACGATATATTCACATTAATAATAGTAAAAATAATTCCGCCTTATACAAAGCGTATTGCAACTAACGCCGATTGACTCATGAAGGCGGATTGCGCATACTGACGCATCGTATCATTTGTCACTGCTGAGCTCCCTATGCAAGCTACTACCACATTCCAACACGATCGCTTGATGCATCCCATCTTGCTTGCCGGGTGTCTAATTATCTTGGTCAGCTTTGCTATACGCGCTTCATTTGGGCTTTTTCAAATTCCGATTGCGACTGAATTTGACTGGTTGCGCGCTGAGTTTTCCTTTGCGATTGCGCTGCAGAATTTGTTCTGGGGTATTGGTCAGCCGATATTTGGTGCACTGGCCGAAAAGTACGGCGACCGCAAGGCCATTGTGGCTGGAATTGCGTGTTATGCGGTCGGCTTGTTCTTATCGGCATTTGCGATTACGCCCGGTCAGCACCAGCTACTAGAAATGCTGGTTGGTTTTGGTATCGCTGGCACGGGTTTTGGTTTGATCCTCGCCATTGTAGGGCGGGCGACTTCGGATCGCTACCGCTCAATGGCATTGGGGATCACCACAGCAGCAGGCTCGTTGGGCCAATTAATTGGCCCCCCGGTGGTCCAAGCGCTGCTGGCGAGTTTAACCTGGCAAGAGGTCTTTATGATTTTGGCCGGTGTGATTTGTACCACATTATTGCTGGTGCACTTTTTGTATGTCCCCAAACCCCATCAAGCAGCACCGGAAGAAAGTCTCGGTCAAGTGGTGAAGAAAGCCATGCGCGATCCTACCTTTGTCTTTTTGTTTGTTGGCTTTTTTAGCTGTGGCTATCAACTGGCGTTTATCACGGCGCATTTTCCTGCACTCATTACCGAGATGTGCTCAGCTATTTCGCCGACAAGTCTAATCCAGTCTCTCGGGGTGACGACGACCTCGGGCTTGGGCGCAATGGCCATTGCGATCATTGGGCTAGCTAACAT
>CAZLGJ010000012.1:0-19773 GCA_964559075.1 uncultured Glaciecola sp. | reverse complement strand
TACGCCGGATACCTCGGCAATCGCTATTCCCGTAAATACTTGCTTGCCAGTATTTATGCGCTGCGGACTTTGATTTCTGTGATTTTTATCATCAACCCCATTACGCCAGAGTCCGTGGTGTTTTTCTCAGTGATCATGGGCGCATTGTGGCTTGCTACCGTGCCGCTTACTGCAGGGTTAATTGGCCATATTTATGGGCTCAAATACATGGGTACCCTGTATGGCATCGTGTTTTTCTCGCACCAGCTAGGCGGGTTCTTGGGCGTGTGGCTCGGCGGGAGCCTGTATGACTTATATGGGGATTACACCATGGTGTGGTGGATCGGGATCGGCGTTGGGGCATTTTCGGCCTTGATTCACCTGCCGGTAAATGAAACCCCAAAAAAGCAGTTGACTATCGCTTGATTATCGCCAATGATTGACTAACAAATCATTAACATATCACAAGGACGGCTGATGGCTTTCACCTTAGAACAAATCGCAGAACTCGAACTACTTCTATTGTTTCCTGATAACAGCATGATGCAGGGATTAAAAATCCATCACGATGCAGACCCCAACAAAATCGACGCGGCCAAACGCATGTATGAAAAAGGGATCATCACCCAAACCGACGGCGGTTACCTGACCGATTTGGGGTATGACTTGCAAAAACACGCCAATATTTTACACATGGGCCTGCAAGCGCCAGCCTAGATATTGCGTAGGCACCATATCCAACTACCCTTGCAATTCGCTGTGAATGGTTGCAACTAGCTCGCTCGGAATACACAGCTGTGCTGCCAAAGATTGCAAGTATTGCTGTGAAGCGACTTGCTCAGGGTCAATGGCACTAACGCTGGCAGCATACACCTCAATCCCCGTTTGCGCATCCGGCACCGCCGCGACCAGCTGTGCTTGTGATAACGGCTGGCGCAACTCATCAAACAGTAATGCTTTATCTTCAACGCTTAGCGGCATCTGCTCGACATTGGCAAAGATGGTCGCACGCTCCTCCGCATCAATATGACCATCAGCATAAGCTGCAGCAATCATTGCGCGCATGATCAACAGCTGTCCCGAACTGTTATTGTCATCTACGACATGCTCAAATGACGCCTGCGGCAGTTGGGCAGGAGCGTAGTTCCAATTAGCTCCCGCAGGGCGCGCTGCCCCAGAGTTTTGCGATGAAGAGGGCGATGGTGCAGGTGCTGTAGCAGCTGCTGCTTCGGGACGTTGAGAATAGTTTTGATAGGCTTTCCACGCCACGGTGCCAACTGCGGCCAGCGCACCCAGCTTAAGGGCTTTTTTGCCGGTTTTCTTGCCTTTTTTTGAAGTTAGCAGACTGGTTAAGCCACCGCCTGCAACGCCGCCCAAAAAACCGTTAAGGGCGCCTGATTGCGTGAGATTACCCATGAGTTTTTGTAGATTGCTCATTCGAATGTTCCTTATATAGACCTTATTTAGACCTTTGTTTAGGTTTTATTGTTGTTAGTATTTATTTTAGGTGCGGGGCTTCACAAATAGTTCCGTTATACACTATAGTAAAGGTGACCCTACCTAACATTATAAGGAAGTAGTATGGAATCCTTGAAAATTCAAGATTATATGAACAAGCATCCCGTCGTTTTTATGGAAAAAATGCCGGTCGCCGAAGCGGTCGAAAAGCTCCTTGCCACCAAACAAACAGGAGGCCCAGTCATTGACAAAGCCGGCAAGATGATTGGCTTTTTGTCCGAACAGGACTGTATTAAAAAAATGATCGAATCGAGTTATTACCGCCAGCAGTCAGCTAACGTTGAAGACATCATGACAGCCAGTGTCAAAACCGTAAAAGCGTATGACTCGGTACTCTTTGTCGCTGAAAAACTCATGTCGGATCGTCCCAAAATTTATCCCGTTATCGATGACAATGGCGACCTTGTCGGTGCAATTGACCGCTCTGCTATACTGCGCGCCATCGACCTGCATCTGCAAGATGGTTACAAAGCCCATTAATAAAGTCACATGAGCTATTCACATCAGTATCTCAAAGCAAAGCAGCGTCGCGTGCGCGACAAGTTTCACACCAATGTCGGCACGCGCATTCACCGCGCGTTGAGCTGGCTCAAACGCGCCGAGCTATGTGTTGATGGCGATGACGTAGACCGTGACAGTCAGTTTATTTTTTTGTGGATTGCGTTTAATGCCGCTTATGGGCAAGATCACGAAAAATTCTACAACTCCGAAACCGAGCTGTTCAGCCGCTTTATTGCCAAACTAGTCGAACTCGATCATGACAAAGCCCTGTATGAGTTGGTGTGGGAGCAGTTTTCCTCACACATTCGCATATTGCTGGACAACCAATATGTGTTTCAGCCGTTTTGGGAATTTCAAAAAGGCAAAATCGAAGAAAGTAAGTGGCAGCGTCAGTTCCAGCAGGAAAAGGGCCTGATCAATGCAGCATTAGCCACCGAAAATACCGACAAAGTCTTGAGTATTATTTTGCGCCGCATGTACACCTTGCGCAACCAGCTAATGCATGGCGGTGCCACGTGGCAAGGCTCTGTCAATCGCGCCCAGCTTACTGATTCAGTGGCCATTATGGCGTTATTAGTCCCTATCGTGATAAACTTGATGTTAGATAATCCGCTCAAATTTATGGGCGAGCCAAGTTATCCGCTCATTGGCGAGTATCAGCCCGATTACGCGCCATGATGTGCATCCGACAGATGCTTGAAGATGACGTTTCATTTAACGATAAGGGATGGTTGCAGTGTCACTCAAAGATCAAATGCTCAAGGCAGGTTTAATCAACCAAAAACAAGCCAGCAATGCCGCCAAGAAGAAGAAAAAAGCCCGCGACATGGCCAAAAATGTCCAGGCAGATATTGCTGCTAAGCGCGCAGCAGAGTTAGAAAAAACCAAAGCATTAAACGACGCACAACAAGCAGCTAAGCGCGAAAAAGAAATCCAAGCGCAGATTCGCCAAATGATTGCGGCGAATGCCGTTACCTATCAAGGTGAAGAAAAATATAACTTTGTGCACGATAGCAAAGTCAAAACCCTTTACGTTCAGCCCGCGATACGCAGCTCTTTATTAAACGGTCAGCTGGTGATTGTGGTTGCCGACGAGACCTTTAGCATTATCCCCAGTGGCGCGGGTGACAAAATTGCCCAGCACGCGCCTGACATGATCATTGCTAATACCCAAGAAACACCTGCAGAACCAGACGAAGATGATCCGTATAAAGATTTTGTCGTGCCAGATGATTTGATGTGGTGATCTAGGCCATGTTGAGGTTCATTGTCGTCATTGCCCTGTTAACACAAATGATTGTTTCACCGCTGGTGTTGCAATTAAAGGCGCTTGAGTACAAAGCGCAACTCGGCGACGACATTGAACTAATTTGTACCGGGGCAGAGATGCGCTTTATTTCTGTCACCAAAACTCAGGCTGCTGGCAAGTTTGTGTTTGTTGAGCCTGCTCAGTTAAAGGGCGACTTACCATCCATCGATCTCAATGAACTTTGCCCTGAGCACCCTTATCTCGATCCTGATCACCTAGACCTAATCTCTACCAATACAGTACCGCAATTGCTGGCTATGCATCGCCATGCAGTCGCTGTTTATCTCGCGCAGTTTAGCGCCAGCACCTATTTTCAACCATTACTGCGTGGTCCCCCAAACGTCCTATAAATAATAACGCACACCCTCGTTCAATTTATTTTTAGGAAATAGTATGAAATTATCTACCACTCTTGTGTTAGCGTGCACTCTCGCATGCGCCGCTAATACAGTAGCAAAAACAACCACCGATGCGCTCGGTCAACCTATTGAAACCATTGCCATTACTGGGCAAACATCATCCTTGCGCAGCGTAGCGCCGAGCGACATAGCCATTTACTCTGCAGATCTGGCTGAACTCACCGATTATTTGCCTGGCCTAGCCATCAACCGCAACGGCCCAGTCACTGCCGTGTTGCAACATCGCGGCTTATTCGGCGAGCGTATGCAAGTGCAGTTCGCTGGCGCACCTATTGCTGGAGCCGGTCCCAACGCGATGGACTCGCCTTTGGGTCACTTAGTCGCACTCCCCAATATGACTATCTCGATGTATCAAGGGATTGCGCCAGTAAGTGCTGGGGCAGAAACGCTAAGTAACGTACTACAAATTGAACAACCGCCTCAATACCAGTCTGAATCAACCCACTCTGGTCAGTTCGATGGCCTTGTGGGCACCGCGCAAGCCGGACATCGACTACATCTAAATGCGTCACATCAATATCAGTCCCAAGATGTGTTTTTGCAAAACTACGTGCTGTGGCAAGAGGGAGACAACACGGATTCAGGCGATGGTAGTGAACGCTCACAAAGCTTCTATGAGCGTCGCGGCTTAGGCTCCCAATTTGCTTATCGCACTGGTGACTGGGAAGTCATCACGCAACTGAATCATCTGTACACGGGGGGATCAGGCACAGCTGCACTCAATATGGATATTAATTTTATTGAGGCAAACTGGCTGCGCTTGCAAGTCTCTCATCTAGATATACTGGATGGCGCAATGACGCTAGCCCTTTTCGGCAACCGCAATACCCATGACATGGATAACCTTAGCTACAGACCCTTGGCGATGCCGGCTGCAGCACGGCTCAATACTGTTGATTCACAACAACTGGGCGCTAAACTCAAGTGGCAAAATGATCATTGGCACATCGGAGCGGATATGGTGACTAGCAGTCACAATTCTACCATCTCTAACCCCAACAACCCTATGTTTCGCATTGTTAATTTTAACGATGTTACGCGCAAAGTGTTGAGCGGCTTCATTGAAACCACAAGTCAACACGAGCAAATGCAATTGACCTTCGGTCTGCGCCCAACCAAGGTGCTGATGACTGGTGAACCAATCAGCCACCACATGGCAGCCAGCAACCCCAACATTGGTGCATTGGTCAGTCGCTTAAATGATGCCTCACGCGACTATGCCTGGCAGTTTGTCGATGCCGTTGCACAGCTACAAAGGCCGCTTAACCAAGATTGGTCGTTGGCACTCGATGCGGGTATTAAACACCGCGCTCCAAGTTATACCGAGGTGTTTGTGTGGTTCCCGTTAGGGATCTCAGGTGGATTGGCCGATGGCAATAACTACTTAGGGAATTTGGAATTGCAAGAAGAGCGCGCGCAACAGGTGCAGGTTGGGTTGAACTATCAGCAGCCCTTACAGCAATTTAGCGTCACAGCCTTTTATAACGATATTGATAACTACATTACCGGCGAGCCAAGTTCAGTTAGCGCTGCCAATATGATCTCCAACATGATGGCAGGCAAACATCCCCTGCAGTGGCAAAATATGCAAGCCAAACTGCACGGGCTTGACTTTAGCTACACTCAACAGTGGTCTAAACAACTGGCAATGGGCATCACAGGCGGTATTGTCAAAGGGACAAACACCGTCACCGACACTCCCCTGTATCGCATTGCACCGGCTTATTTGACTAGTTACCTAGCGTATCAACACGGTCATGCACAATACATCATCACGCATCGATTAGTTGCCGGGCAAACGGATATTTCGCCGCGCCACAATGAACTAGCGAGTTCAGGTTACTATACCCTGGATACCAATGCGTCGTTTTCTGTCTTGCCCGAGCTCCAGCTGAGTGTTGGAGTAGAAAATATTTTTGACCGCCAATATCGGTATCATTTAGCCGGGATCAATCGTGTTACTGACCGCGATGAAGCAGTGGGCGAGCGTTTAAGTGGCTTAGGTCGACAGCTGACTGCATCACTGCGCTACACGTTTTAAATAGTACGTCTGTGATATCCGCGTGGTGATATCCGTGTATAATATGCCCCTGCTGAACTTTATAGCGTCATAACAGGGGTATATTTTTTATGTTGATCAAATTTTTGCGCAACGCGCTGGGTTATATCATTGTGGTATGCGATCTCATCACTCGAGGCTTTCCTCTCAAGCGTACGCCACAGGCGCAGGCGCAAATCAATGCTGCAGTGCAAAGCCTTACCCTATACCATTTTCGTGCCTGTCCGTTCTGTGTCAAAGTGCGCAGGACGATGTACAAACTCGATTTGCCGATTGCCAAAAAATCCGTTACCCAAGGCTCGCCCTTTCGCAGTGAACTAGAGCAGGGCGGGGGCAAGGTGAAAGTGCCGTGTTTACGCATCGATCATGAAAGCGATGAAACCCAATGGCTATATGAGTCAAAAGCGATTATCGCTTATCTCAAAAGCACCTTTCCCGCTTCGTAACGCCGATGTAAACTCGTGGCGTGGATTGCATTTACTTTTATCGCGGCGTTTAGCCAAGCGTTCCGCAATGCCTTTCAAAGTCAGCTCAGTCATACCTTAAGCGTATCAGGGGTAACTTTAGCGCGATTTTTATGGTCGAGCCCTTTTGCGTTTGTTTATATTTTGCTGCTCGAACAACAGCAGGGCAAACAGGTCCATGCGCTAACTATGGATTTTTGGCAGTTTTCAATCTTGGCTGCCGTGATGCAAATCATCGCAACCGGTCTCATGGTCATTCTGTTTAAGCAACAAAACTTCGCCATAGGTGCGGGCTTGGCAAAATGTGAGGCGCCTGTAGCAGCGGTGCTCGGTTTGCTATTTTTTGGCACCAGCCTGACTTTATTGGGGTGGGTTGGAGTGCTCATCGGCGCCTGCGCCGTCATGCTCTTTTCATGCCGAGATGGGCTCGCATCGCTTTCGTGGCAAACCGCAGCCATCGGTTTACTTTCCAGCACGGCCTTTGCGCTTACCTCGTTATGGGTTCGCGAGGCAAGTTTAAGCCTTGAGGGGCATTTTTTGCAACGCGCTGCCTGGGTGTTATTTGTCGTGACATTGCTACAGACAGTACTGCTGGTGAGTTATATGTGGCTTCGCGAGAAAGCCGTGCTGCGCCTCATGTTTACCCAACCAAAACTGGTGTTTATGACCAGTGTTGCCAGTTTGCTGGGCTCGTTTGGATGGTTTAATGCCATGTCGCTTAAAGCTGTCCCTTACGTGAAAACTTTAGGGCAAATTGAGATCTTTTTTATGATGCTGGTCTCAGTATGGTACCTCAAAACCCCGATCCCCAAAAAAGACCTGATTGCGCTGCTGCTCGTAGCTATCGCGGCTGTGCTGGTGATGTTACCTGAACTGACGTGAGCTGTGTTAAGTAAACAGACCGCTATATAATGCCCGCAGCGCCAATATTGTCATGATCCCCTTGAACAGCCATTGAAACATATCGGCCGAAAGCGAGTGTAGCACGCGCACCCCCACCCAAGTGCCAATCGCACCTGCTGCAATCATAGCAAAGACCAAGGGCAGCCATTCAATAAAGACAAACCCCAGGCCACCAAATACCAAGATCTTAAGGCCGTGCTGAATTGTCATACAGGTCGAAAACGTACTGACAATCGCGAGTTTTTCAGCGCGCTGCACATGAATTAGGGCGGCGACCAATGGCCCCGTTGCCCCGACAAACATACTCAAAAACGTCGTAATCAGACCGGATAAGACTCTCGCGCTAGAAGTGAGCTCGCGTTTTTTGGGCTTGATCCCCCACACCATTAACAGCACAAACACGCCAATTGCCAGCTGAATAATACTGACCGGCAGCTGCACTATAACAAATATGCTAATGACGGCTGCCAACAGTGCGCCTAGTGCAAACCACGACACAATGGACCATTGAATATGGGCGCGTGTCATGAGCATACGGTTAGTGTTCGAGCCAAGCTGCACCAATCCATGTACGGGAATGAGTGCGGCCAGCGGCATGATATTCACCATGATCAGCAGCAACAGCAGGCCACCGCCGATCCCCATGGCGGCGGATACAAACGAAGTAAACCCAGCGCTAACAACTAAGAGCAATGCGCCAACTAGCGAAAATCCTTCAGGTACCAACCACGCCATCTCACTCATTTCAGTTATCCCAGCCACGAAACACATCTATTAAAGGCGGAGGAATATATCACAGACTGGCACAAAAAGAATTTATCCTCTAGGGTTAAATGTGAGATAAAAAACGCTGTTTAAGGAGATATTGATGGCTACTCAAAAAATTAATCCGACCCCGTGGTGGTTTTGGGTGATCGCTGTGCTAGCGATTTTGTGGAACAGCGGTGGGGTAATGGATTTTACGATGACCCACACCGCGAACGAGGCCTATATGGCAAACTTTACCGAAGCGCAACGCAATTATTTTTATTCTTTTCCTTTATGGGCCAATATTGCATGGGCGGTTGGGGTGTTTGGTGCGTTTTTAGGTTCAGTGTTACTGGCCTTGCGCTCGCGTTTCGCTTGGCACCTATTCGTGGCTTCGTTTGCGGGAATGGTTATATCCTTTGCTTATCAATTTATGAGTCACGCGCCGGCGTCGTTATATTCAGCAGGGGCGATTGCCTTTACTATCGCCATCTGGGTGGTTGCATTGTTGCTGGTGTGGTTTGCCAATAAGATGCGACAACGAACCATTTTGCGTTAATTACCAATGTGCGTTAAATCTGTCGATTTACATGCCGATAACATTTTGTGATGAAAATAAGGGGTGTTAATGAAAACATGGTGTGCCACATTGTTGTTGCTACTTGCCACTCGTGCGTCAGGTGAACCTTTTGATGCGTGGGCGTTTCACGTGAAACACCAATCTGACAAAGCTCTGCAAAATACCTTGTGGATCGATACACAAGTGAATCCCGCCTTATTACTAAAAACATCGCTAGCACCGGCTATGCCTATTGATGAACTCTACCTTTTTGAAGTCCACTATCGCCACGAGTGGGCAAAACACGTCACCTTAAAGCCACAAATTTTGTTCATTGATTATCAAGATCCAGCGATAACGACTGCCGAGTCAGTCACTGTTTTGTTAAGTACTGAAATTAGTTTCTGAACTATTCATCACGCCACAATGTATTAATACTATGAGACTTACACTGTGTGCATTATTCATGTCCTTTTCCACTATGACTATGTCTACGCCTTGGGAATTGGACTTATCCGACTCACCTTGGTCTAGTATCGACGACCGCGTAATGGGCGGTATTTCTTCTAGCTTAGCCGGCGTGACGGATAAAGGCACGCTTGCTTTTGTTGGTGATATGTCCCTTGCTAATAATGGTGGCTTTGCTTCCGTCAGACGGCATTTAGATTTGAGCAGAGCGCCATTTTCTGCTGCAGCGAGGCTGAACATTATTGTACAAGGCGATGGCAAAACCTACCAAATTCGCTTTAGAACCACCTCTCGCTGGGATGGTCTCGCCTATGCTGCCCGCTTTGAAACCCAGCCCAACCAAATCATTACTTACACGCTTACTCCCGCCGATTTTGTCGCGACATGGCGAGGACAAACTGTGATTAATACTGACCCACTAGAGTGGCATGCTGTGCGCCAGCTCGGCTTTATGCTAAGCGATAATCAACCGGGTGAATTTGGCTTATTAGTGCATCGCGTCGATTGGGAGTAGACCTAGCACTAAATACTTATAGTGTGAAATTTCTCTTATTTTAGAAAAGTTATTGCCGATACGTTAACTAATCCTATTGTAAGTAAAATGCTATATGCATTGTAAGGAACAACCGATGACGCTCACTATTCAACAGAAATTAGTCGCAATGGGTGGGGTTATCGTCATTGCTGTTGCCATCATACTGCTTCAAAGCATTCATAACGCATCCAAGATAATCGGGAAAAATTTGCGTTAAATAGCCAGAACGCCCTTAGCATCACCGAGAGTCTTATGCGAGACATGCAAAAAATGTCGCTGCCGACCGATAAAATGCAGCAGGTAAACGACTACTTGACAGGATATCACCGTATTTTTAATGCACTTATCGATAAGTGGTAGCTCAAAGGGCTGGATAAAGACAGTGGGCACTATGGGCGCTTACGCAACGCCACCCATGAGATGGAGCGCGAAATTGAAAAGCTCGGGGACCGTAACGCACACATAAAACTCTTGACCCTGCGCAGACATGTAAAAGACTTTATGCTGCGCCACGATGAGCAATACATTGCTAAACTCTATTCCGACGCCCAGCTTCTCATGCCGGTACTATCGGGCCCAACACAAAGTTACTTGCAGAAATACATCATTGAGCTAACCGATTTTGTGACGACCACCAAAGAAATTGGACTTGATTCAGAATCCGGTATCAGAGGCACGATGCGCGCCACTGTGCATCGTGTAGAAGATCTCCTTGAATCCGACCATTAAAAGCAATTGCAACTGAATTAACCAATATCCGCAAAAGCAACGATTTTTCTCGCCGCGTTCACGAGCGAGATGATGAAATTGGTGATGTTGCCAAAAACTTCAACGTCTTCATGGAACACTTCCAAAACTTGATTCGCAACATCAACCTCGCAGTCGATTCATTGTCTCAAGCAACCAATACAGTATCCACTAGTGTTGGAAAGACCTCCAAGGGCATCTCGCTACAATCACAAGAATCGGACATGGTTGCCAGTGCCGTTACCAAACTAGGCACCACTGCCTCACAAATCGCTTTGAACGCGCAATCAACTACCTAAAGAACCGAACGTTCCACAGCAAGTGCCCAAGCAGGCAGGTTAAAGCTCGATGACACCATTATTAAAGTCAATGAGTTATCAGAGCAATTGGTAGAAGCTGGCACGATGATGTTGCACCTGCAAGAAAAGAGTAACGGCATTTCATCCGTTATTGATGTTATTAAAAATATCGCTGAACAAACCAACTTACTGGCGTTAAACGCAGCAATCGAAGCAGCACGTGCGGGTGAACAAGGGCGAGGGTTTGCGGTGGTAGCAGACGAAGTGAGTACACTGTCACCCAATGCAAACAAAGTGGCATGGACAGCGCCCAGATGGCAACCGAAGCCGGACAGACCCTAAACGAGATTGTAGAGAATATGCATGCCATTTCTCATATGACTGCTGAAATTGCCAGTGCCGTCAACGAGCAGTCTACAGTGGTCCAAGACGTCGATAAAAATATCTTACGCATTCGCGATGTTGGGCAACTCGTTGCCGCTGATTCAAAGGAAAATGCCGAAGCGAGTGAGCAAGTCGCACAACTCGCCAAAGTTCTTTGTGCAGAGGCTAGTATTTTTAAGGTATGAGACGGTAAGGTCTAAGATTCAAGGTGTGAATGCAAACAGCCGTAAACGCTACTTGGGTAAGTCCCAATTGTGTTTAGGGTAGCGCCCGCGCATTTCTTTGGCGACTTCGAGATAAGAGCTTTGCCAAAATCCGGCCAAGTCTTGGGTCGTTTGAATCGGCCTTCGCGCAGGGGAAAGCAGTTCAAAGCGCAACGGCACTCGCCCATTGGCCAATATGGGCGAGGACACTTCCCCCATTACCGCTTGCAAAGGCAATGACACCGTAGGGGCATGTTGCTGACTATAAGTAATGATGAAGCGTTTCCCTGACTGGGCAACATAGTGAGTGGGGGCATACTTATTCAATAATTGCTGTGCTTCATAATCGAGCGTCGCTTGCAACAAGGGTAATAAGGGAATGTGTTGCAGTGCTTTAACACTGATGGTGTGTTCTTGATAAGCAAACAGCCAAGTCTCAATATCCGCCAACAGTTGCGTTTCGTTCAGTACAGGAAATGCATCATCATGACTGCCTAGCCAGGTAACCCGCGCAAGCCACTGTGCACACGCATCATCCCAACGTAAAAAAGCCAAGCCTTGAGCTTGTACCAACGACACTAGCGCTGCTTGGTACTGTATGGGATCAGGTTCAGTCACCACCTGTTCTGACAGTATCAACGTGCCAAAGCGAGTCTGTTGTTTGACCTGCAGCTTTCCATGTTGATAGTCAGTCACCAGTTTCTGGTTAACCGGTAAGGCGTCTTGCCAGCCAGCAGTAGGCAGTGGCATGGACAAATAAATGCGCCCGCGCTGCTGCTGCGCGTCACAATCAAGTATCACCTGCCAGCGCACCTTTGCGAGGGGATCCTCAGGCGGTAAATACACCCCTTTCCCCATCGCCATGGTATACCCAGCTTGCGTTTGTTTTGCTATCCGCGTGGCAAAACCAAGTAAACAGGCCTCTACTATTGCCTCGTCCGCAAGGTGGGTTGGGATGTTCACATCCATGTTTCGAGCGATTTGGCGCACCTGCTGCAACACCGAGCGCAAGGCTGCGTGATGACTGCGAGCGGGTTTGTGGCCCTGTAAAGCGGTCAATACCATGTCTATGCGCAAGCGAATATCGACCGAATCAGGGGAGGGCAATATATCGCGCTCACCCAACAGGCTCACGATAATGATCCCCGCGCTGAGTACTTCTGCGGAGCATTTGGCAGCAGCAATGAGTAAGTGCGCATGTGCAGTTTCGATGCCATAAGCCAATACCGCTTGGCCATGCGAGGTAATCTTGCCCTGCGGATCAATCGTAGCGAACTGCTGATGTTGCTGCTGAGCGTATTGTAAATGCGCAGCAGGTGGGGCATCTAACCAGGGGATCGCTTGACCATCGGTGTAGCCCCACGCGGTTAGCTCTAAGATCATATCAGTGATATCACTGCGGGCGATTTCTAGCTCACTAAAGGGCATAAGCGCTTGTTTGGCGGGCCATAAGCGCCAGCAAAGCCCAGCGGCCTGACGGCCGGCTCGCCCTGCACGCTGCGTCGCAGACGCTTGGCTAATCATGCCGGTCACTAACCGCGTTAAGCCACTACGCACATCAAATTGACTGGTTTTGACTAGGCCAGTATCTATCACGCACTGAATATTGGGAATGGTCAGGCTGGTTTCGGCAATATTGGTTGCCAAAATCACCCGTCGTTTACCCGTATTTTCAGCTGCCGCTGCTGGGGCTAAAATCCGTTGCTGCAGCTGCATCGACTGGGCACCATAGAGCGGTAGCCACTGTGCAAGCTCACCTAATTCACGCTCACACCACTCACAGACACGCAGGATTTCGCTCTGACCCGACAGAAACACTAAGATATCACGCTCACACTGCGCTAATGCTTTAGCAATACACTGTCCTACCCATACTGCTTCGGGCACGTGACTAGGTGTTGGCAGATGTTCAATAGCCACCGGGAAACTGCGCCCTTCACACTCAATAATTGGCGCGTGCTCCAGATAATCACTAATACGGACGGTGTCCATGGTGGCAGACATGACCAGCAGCGCCAAATCCTCACGCAGTCCTGATTGGATCTCTTTGGCTAACAACAACCCTAGATCGGCCGACAAACTGCGCTCGTGAAACTCATCAAAGATCACACAACCAATCCCGCTCAATTCTGGATCGTGTTGAATTTTTCGGGTCAAGATCCCTTCGGTAACAATCAGCAAACGCGTATTTTGACTGACGCGCTTTTCATTGCGGATTTGATAACCTACGGTTTGCCCAACCTGTTCGCCCAACGAGGTTGCCAAATAACTGGCAAGCGCTTTAGCAGCTACTCGCCTAGGCTCTAACATCACTATAGTTTGTTGAGCGTATTCAGGACGAGTTAGGAGCGCTAGAGGCACTTGCGTTGATTTACCTGCACCAGGTTGCGCTACCAGCACTAAACGCTTGTGCAGATCTAATGTGGTGGCAATCTCATCTAACCGAGGCGTGATAGGAAGCTCAGGCATTGCGTTATTCGTAGCTCATCGCTACATAATTTGGCAAGGCTTCGATGCGATCAAACCATGCATCGATATGTGGATAGCGCGTTAAATCAAAGCCACCATCGTGCGCCACGTGGGTATAAGCATACAAACAGATGTCGGCGGTGCTAGGTGCATCATCCACCATAAAATCGCTCTGAGAAAGCTGCGTCTCCATGATATCTAAGGCTTGGTAACCTGGCGCAAGGCATTGCTCGTATTGCTTGTGGCGTGATTTGGGCATCCCTAGGTACAACTTGATAAAACGCGCTACAGCAATGTAAGGCTCGTGCGAATATTGCTCAAAGAACTGCCATTGTTGGAGCTTAGCTTGCTCCCAAGGATCACTGCGATTGAGATGTGAAGCATGGGCGAGATAGTTAATAATGGCATTTGATTCAGACAGGACGCGTCCATCGGCCAGTTCAATGATGGGCATCTTCCCCACTGTGGATTTTGCCAAAAACGCCGCTTTGCGCGTATCTCCAGCGAGTACATCCAAATTGTGCCAATGGTAGGCTTGACCAAGTAGGGCGCATGTCAACTGCACTTTAAAACAGTTTCCGGAGCGTTTGTCACCATAAATCGTTATGGGGTCCATACACTTACCTCTCATTATCAAAGTGATAATGGCATTGTCACATAAATACAAAAGCCATCTGTGTCAGTGATCTCGCAGGTGCCGTTTAGTGCCAACACGCGGTTGCGCACCCCTAATAAGCCAAACTGCCCAGACATTTCTGTGGTCTTAGGAGCCCGTTTATCACCGTCATCGTGTAGACGCAATGATACATGACTATCATCCACGCGCAAATCCAGCGAAAACACGCTGGCATTGGCATGTTTAATGGTGTTAGTCACTGCCTCTTGCGTGATCCGGTACACCGCGGTTTCTATAGTGGCTGATAATTCACACTTATCACAGCGCAACACTTCATACTCGATGTTCGCGTCATTCAGTTTATTTGCAAAGTAATCGCCAGATAACGTGCGGTGCAAACCAAAATCATCCAATACAATAGGTCGCAGCCAGTGCATGAGCTGATAAACGCTGTGATAGATATCATCAGCGCGCGCTTTGATTGGGGTAAAATCAGTTGGTTGCTCACTGTGCCTGACTTCGAGTACGCGTATCGCGGTTTTTAGCGCAATGATGTTTTGACCAATTTCATCGTGTAGCTCTTGCGACAGATGTTTGCGCTCTTTTTCCTGAATGTTGATGATGTTGCGCCCCATATCTTGCAAACGCAAGGTCATCTCTCGCAAGCGCGAATTGCTCTGAGCGAGGCTATCTCGAGACTGAGTGATTTGGCGATTGACCAGCTGGTTCTCATAGAGTACCCCGGCAACCAACAAAGCAACCAGCATATAACTGAGAATATAAGGTTGGTATTCGAGCAACACCGCCCCGTCCTGGCCGTACAAGAACATCAATAAGCCAGTGTTGATCACCAATGCGGTAAGCATCACACCCTGCCAACCAAATCGCGTGGCAATCAAGACTAGCGGAATAAACATCGCAATGCGTAACAAATAGGCAAACTGCGGATCAAATTGATACAAACTCACAACAACCGTCACGCAAGCTGCGATACTCAACACTAAATGTTTGGTCGAGGCACTATTCCAGGTGATCGGGTGACGTCGAAACCACAACCAAATGAGGTGAATACTAAAAAAATATAATCCCACCAAATAGCCGCTAAGCTGTTGTGCAATAAAATACTCGACGTATTTTTCGACCGGCAAACTGGCAAAAAATCCCGTGCCAAGCACTGCAGGAATGCTCATATAAGTCAGCCGATAAACAATGCCTAAGATAATTAACCACATGACGCTGCGGAGGCGAAACCAGTCACCTTTGACAAAACGATTTGCCAACCATTTAACCATTGCACCGGTTGCTAATTCACATGAGGTAAAGGTAAGGATGCTTTGTACATTCTTAAGCGAAATATCCATTTCATTTTGAGAAAGGTAAAAATACACGCTATCGCCAAAGTTGGAACCGCACAAAAATACGACCCACCAGCGAAAGGGCAAAATAAATAGAGCGATCAGTTTAGCGCCGTGCGGCATATACCAGCTAGCCATGCCAGGGACTAGCTCATATTGCCATGTTAGCTTCAGTAAAATGGCGCCGATAAAGGCGGCACTAATAAACAGTAAGCAGAATTTTTGCAGTGTCTTAAAAAATGGTGTGGCAATCAACTAACAAAGCTCAGTGTGGGTAATTATGCCGTGCTTCAAGGCAAATTTGGTGATTTGAAACGTTGAATTATAATTGAATTTTTGTAAAACGCTACGCCTGTGTGTGTGCACCGTTTTCACCGCAATATCCAGATTTTGTGAGATCTTTTTGACTTCTAAGCCGCGTGCCAAGGCCAAAAACACCTCGCGCTCGCGCTCAGTAAGCTCAGTGTAAAGCTGTAGCGTCGCTTCGGCTTTGGGCATTTGTACTTTGATCGCTTCGCTAAAATACACGCTACCGCTGCGTACTTGATGCAGTGCATGTATTAGCGTCTCGGATGCTTCGCGCTTTGACACAAAGCCTTTAACGCCAAGGGCACGGGCTTGCTGGATATAATGGGTGTTTTCATACATGCTGACCAAAATCGTTTTGCAGTAGGTATTATGCGTGTTGACATACTCGACTAGGGAAAAACCGTTGTCATCGCCGTCCATCGAGATATCGGTGATCAGAATTTCAGCCTGCAGTAACTCTGGCGCATCAAGCGCCTCTTGCGCACTGGCAAAGGCGCCAATCACCTCAAAATCCGGCTCTAACTCAATGAGCTGATGAAATCCATCTCGCACCATTTGGTGATCGTCAACCAACACGACTGTTGTCACCGCATTCTTCCCTAGGGTCGCTTAAATTACAGTATTTTTCATTGTAACAAGAAATTTCCCAATAACAATACACCGCATCTAAGCTTTTTTCTTAGATCCGACCATCAATTGAGAGGATTTTGCTAATTATTAATTAATTGTTTGCTTTGGGCAGTGTGATAATAAAAGTCGTCCCAACATCTAGCTCGCTGGTGACTTGAATATCACCCTGCATTGCCTTGATGAGTGTAAAGCTAATATAGAGACCTAAACCTGTGCCCTCGCCGACGTCTTTGGTGGTATAAAAAGGTTCAAAGATTTTGGCGAGCTTTCCTGCTGGGATCCCCACCCCCGTGTCGCGGATGGTAATACTGAACGTCTCATCATCTTTGGGGCTAGTCGCAACGTATAATTCTCCCCCCTCTGGCATCGCGTGAGATGCGTTGACAAAGAGATTTACCAGCACCTGATTAAGCTTTCCTGGATTGCCCTGTGCTTTAGATAAGCTCGCTAAGTCTTGGGTTACTCGAATATTATCACGCAGTTTTGAATGCACCACACGTAGCGAGTCGACTATACATTGGTTAATATCAAATGCCTGTTGCTCATCCTGTTTGCCTTTGTGAACAAAACTCTGCAAACTCTTCACAATCTCTGAGACCCGATCCACACCATCCTTCATCTCTTCGCACATATCTGAAAAATCTTCCAACACTTCATCACACTGATCATCGGTGATAATACGCTCGAGTTTAGCTAACTTCTCATCGGGACTGATAGGTTGATTTAGGACCTCATTCAAGTTGTGCATAAACTGCTTGAGTAAAGGCGTATAGGTTCCCAAAAACTCAATGTTGGATTTGACAAAGCCGATCGGATTATTAATTTCATGCGCAACGCCCGCGGCTAATAAACCCAAGGATGCCATTTTTTCCGACTGGATCATGGACTTTTCGACTAACTCTTTTTCTTTGCGCAGTTGTTCAGACGCCAAAGCCTGTAGCTTAGCTTTGACTGACAAAATAGTTTGCTCGGTAAAATCGCGATAACGCTGAGCAATGGCCACGTGTTTTTGGGTGTAAAAGCCAATTTCTTTAGCACAAAAAACAATGACCGATGTGTGTGTCTCCTCGCGCAGTGGACAGTACATGATTGAACGGGTATCTAGATTGAGTTCTCGATGCGCTTGCCAAGCAGGCTGCAGATTATTGTTAAATACCGCGATAGGTTCACCATCAAGCGCTTTTTGAATAACATCATCTACGTGCCATTCGGTTTCGGTGAGATCTGCATGGGTCGCGTGACTGCACAGCATTTGTTTTGGGCCTGACGGCACTAACAAAAAACAGTAGCGAAACGGAATGATACTGCCGAACATCGCAAACATTTTTTCATATAATGCCTGGCTCGAATCAGCCTCTAGAATATCTCGCATCCCGTAGAGCAGCATATCGCTTTCTTTACGCAAGCTTTCCGCTTGCTCTTTGAGGCGATAAATCAGATTGAGATTTTCTAAGAGCGACTCTTTTTCTAAACTCATTTAGCCAATGCCACCGCAGAGATCATTAAGTTACCATGGCGATTTTTGCCATCCAAAAAACACCCCTGTTCACCAAAGGTATAGGCCGCACAGATTGGTAACCCTGGGAATTGAGCCTGCACTTGGCTTTGCATCTCGGCAATCGCTTCACCGACGGTAAGCATGCAGCCAGCACAGTAGATCATCAAAATCCCAGCTGGTGTTTCCCCTTCAGGCAATAGGTCAATTGCGTTTTTGGCCACCATGGCAGCGCGCTTCACCAATCCTTCAATGCTACCTTGCATCAGAGTCATGGTTTGCCCTTCTTCAACAATAGAGAACAGCGATAGCGCGCCATCTGCGCGCACCGCATCTGGATGTGATAATAGGTATTCTGGAATATCGACACTATTTGGGATTCGTCTGCCTAGCGGGTATAAGGTAGTGTCGCCAAGCACATTGCCACCTTGTAATGCATGCGCAACAGCGTTATTGCTCACCTCGTTGTAGCGTGTAGCCGCCGATTTACCGTCAAATTGACCGATAAAACGCGCTTCACATGCCTGCGCCGTTAACTCGACCTCGGTCGGCTCATAGCCAGAGCTATAAGAAAAACCAAGCGGCGTGCTAGGATGCATCGCTAGCGCAATTACCAAGTTCTGGCCAACCCGCTCACGACTTGCTTGATACCAATTGCCCGCCACCTCATTGTCAGCGGAACTGCCACCAAATACAGGGACATTTGGGCCAATGACTTGCGCAAAACCCTCTAATAAACTTTCTTCATTGCCCGGTGGCATGACGCTCCAGACAAGGGCAGGGGTTTCAAATGGCTTGCCCGAAGTTTGAATCGCTTGAGTAAGCGCTATTTGGGCGGCCTCATCGGCATTTTCACCGGAATTACTGACTTCTGCGCAGCCAACTCCATAGGCGCCTTCAGGATCACTTATAGCAAATACAACTAGATCAGCTTGAGGATCTGCATGTTCATTATCAAGCAAAAATGCGCCTTTGCAAGAACTCGCCATGATGACGGGGCAGTCGACTGCCGCCGTGATAGATTGCTGAATCAGATAAGGGTCGTGTTTTGCGTTAAAATAGGCAATCACAACACTCAAATCGTTTCTTGCCGTGAAAATATCGCGTACTTGTGCCACTAATCCTTCAGTATCAGGGTGTGATGCACTGCGGGTGATGATGTCCATATCGTAATTTCCATGTCATAAACGTCATTGATTATATCGGCAAATGCGGTTTTTTATTAGCCTTTTGGCATAAAAAAACCCAGCACTTGGCTGGGTTTCTATACATTATGGCTGGAAAACTACTTGCGTAATTCCCCTAACTGTTTGATCAACTTAAGCTGTGCAATCGCTTCTTCTAATTGAAGGGCTGCTGCATTGTGATCAAAGTCTGCACCTGGGTTGGCGATCTGCTGTTCAGCATCGCGCTTAGCTTCAAGAGCTGCCTGCTCATCTAGATCATCAGCACGTACCGCAGTGTCTGCAAGTACGATAACTTGGCGCGGTTGGATTTCCAACGTGCCGCCAGCGATATAGATAAACTGTTCTTGGTCGTCTTGGACTAGGCGAACCATACCAGGGCGTAGGCCAGTCAACAACGGCGCGTGTCCAGGATGAATACCTAATTCACCCTCTGACGCAGTAACCTGAATTGCGGTTACATCGCCTTCGAAGATAGCACCTTCGGCACTCACGACACTCAAATGTGTTTATGTAATTGCCATATTACCCCCTTAATTGGTAATGAGAGCGAAGGCTTATGCCTTCGACTTCTCTAATGCTTCATCGATTGAACCAACCATGTAGAACGCCTGCTCTGGC
>CAZLGJ010000011.1:29527-34837 GCA_964559075.1 uncultured Glaciecola sp. | reverse complement strand
GTGTTGACCACCCATAATCGTATTCACTTTGCCGATATCATGCGTAAAATTCGCAGTATCAACGAGGTACAAAAAGTCTCTCGACATTCACAAAGCAAAACTGCTACAGCAAGTTAGGAACACACATGAGTAAAAAAATCATCCACACGCCATCTGCACCTGCCGCGATTGGCACCTATAACCAAGCCGTCAAAGTGGGCAATACCACCTATTTGTCTGGCCAAATTCCGTTGGTGCCGGAAACCATGGAGATGATCTCGGAAGACTTTAGCGAGCAAGCGCATCAAGTTTTTAAAAACCTCGTGGCTGTATGTGAAGCCGCTGGTGGTACCTTAGATGATATGGTGAAGGTGAACATTTTCTTGGTGGATTTAGGGAATTTTGCGATTGTGAATCAGATCATGTCTGAGTACTTTGCCGAACCTTATCCGGCTCGCGCTGCGGTACAAGTCTCAGCGTTGCCGCGCGGCGCCCAAATCGAAATCGACGGAATCTTAGTCACCGAGTAATTGCTATGTCACCATCACGTTATCAGCGCATTCGCGAGATGTTAGCGATGCGCCAAACGGATTTGACAGTGCTAATGGAAGAAGTACACAAACCCCACAATGTCTCGGCGATTTTGCGCACTTGCGATGCCGTAGGTGTGCACGAAGCCCATGCCGTCTGGGAAAATAACCCCGGTGTGCGTCGCGGCACTTCGATGGGCGCTACTGACTGGCTCACCGTGCATGCCCACGATTCCGTTGAGACGGCGGTGGCCAGTTTAAAAGCCCAAAACATGCAGGTGTTAGTCACCCATCTGTCTGACACTGCGATAGATTTTCGCGAAGTGGATTATACCCGCCCTACTGCGATAATTATGGGACAAGAAAAAAACGGCGTCACCCCCGAAGCGCTTGCTGTGGCTGACCAAGACATTGTGATCCCCATGGTCGGGATGACACAATCACTTAATGTGTCGGTTGCAGCCGCCTTGGTTTTGTATGAAGCTCAGCGTCAGCGCCAAAATGCAGGGATGTATCAAACGCCACAGCTCAGCGAGGAGGTGTGCCAAAAACTGCTATTCAAAGGTGGTCACCCAACGATCTACCGGCAGTGGCTCAAACACGATCTGCCGCTGCCACACATTAACGAGGCCGGTGAGATTGAAGCATCAAGTGATTGGTGGGAGTGTTTGCAGTATGCACGTGCGACAGGTTAGGTAGGCATCATCATCGAGATGAACGAGATGAAAAAGGAGCGTGAGTGAGTAACTCATTAGGGCAGATGTCAGTGACCCAACTCAAAGGAGTGGGCCCTAAAATGGCTGACAAGCTCAGCGATTTTGGTTTGCGCACGGTGCAAGATGTGTTGTTTCATTTGCCCTCGCGCTATGAAGATCGCACGCGCATCTATAATATTGCCGACCTGTATCACGGGCTATATGCCACTGTGGTCGCGACTGTGCTCAGCGCCGATATCAAATTTGGCAAGCGTCGCTCACTCATGGTCAAAGTCGCCGATGACAGCGGCAGCTTGAGCTGTCGCTTTTTCTTTTTTTCAGCAGCACAAAAAAAACAGCTCCTGCCCGGCACCCGCGTGCGTATATTTGGCGAGATGCGCCGTGGGCTCAACGGGCTGGAGGTGGTTCATCCGGAATATAAAATTATCAGCGACGATGCGCCGATTAGTGTGGCAGCAAGCTTGACCCCTGTGTATCCGGCTACCGACGGGATCAAGCAGATTACTTTGCGCAATCTCACTGAGGCGGCACTACAAGCGCTTGATCAAGGCGCGCTAGCTGAGCTGTTTCCCAGTGGTTTGTACGAACAACAGATATCATTATCCGCGGCTTTGCATTTGGTGCATCGCCCGCCGCCTGATGTGGCCTTGTCGTTATTGGAAGACGGCGCGCATCCGGCGCAGCAGCGACTGATATTAGAAGAACTGATTGCGCACCACTTGAGTATCTTGCAAGTGCGTCAAGCGCATGGGCAAGACCCGAGTTTTGTGATCCCGTGTGACGATGCGGTTTCACAGCAATTTCTCCAGACGTTGCCCTTTACCCCCACTGGGGCACAACAGCGCGTGGTACATGAAATTCATGCTGATTTGACGCGCGGTCAGCCAATGCTCCGCTTAGTACAGGGCGATGTAGGCTCCGGTAAAACCTTGGTTGCGGCCTTAGCGGCACTGCCGGTGATTGCCCAAGGTTATCAAGTGGCGCTGATGGCACCTACTGAGCTTTTGGCTGAACAGCACGCGCAAAATTTCGCTCAGTGGTTTGCTCCCTTAGACATTGAGGTGGGCTGGCTCGCCGGTAAGCTCAAAGGCAAAGCGCGTGAGCAGGTACTCACTGCCCTTGAATCAGGCCAGATCAATATGTTGGTTGGGACCCACGCGGTTTTTCAAGAAAAAGTCGAGTATGCTAATTTAGCGTTAGTGATCATCGATGAACAGCACCGCTTTGGTGTGCATCAGCGTTTGGCGCTGCGTGAAAAAGGCGAGCAGCAGGGGCGCTTCCCGCATCAACTGGTGATGACCGCTACCCCCATTCCTCGCACACTGGCGATGACGGCCTATGCCGATTTGGATACCTCGATTATTGATGAGCTACCGCCGGGCAGAACCCCTGTCAAAACCGTTGCCATCCCCAATGCTAAGCGCGACCAAATCATCGAGCGGGTGCGTCTGCAGGTTACCACGCAGCAGCGTCAGGTCTACTGGGTCTGTACCTTGATTGAAGAATCTGACGTGCTGCAAAGCCAAGCGGCGGAAGATACTTTTGCCGTGCTACAGACGCTCTTGCCTGAATTGCGCATTGGCCTGGTACATGGGCGCATGCACGCCAAAGATAAACAAGCGATCATGCAGTCTTTTAAGGCTGCTGAGCTGGATTTGTTGGTCGCCACTACCGTGATTGAGGTGGGCGTAGATGTGCCTAACGCGTCGCTCATGATCATCGAAAACCCCGAGCGCTTAGGTCTTGCTCAGCTACATCAGCTGCGCGGGCGTGTCGGACGTGGCTCGGTCGAAAGTCACTGCGTATTGTTATATGAAGGCAACCTGTCTAAAACCGCTGAGCAACGCCTGCGGGTGTTGCGTGAGTCCAATGACGGCTTTTATATCGCGCAAAAAGACCTCGAAATTCGCGGTCCAGGTGAGATCTTGGGCACCAAACAAACCGGCATTGCCGATTTAAAGATTGCCGATTTAGTGCGTGATGGTCATCTGCTGCCGCAAGTGCACAACTTAGCCGAGCATTTGTTTGCCCATCACCCCGCCCATGCCAATGCGATAGTGCAGCGCTGGCTTGGCTATAGGGAGCATTATTCCAATGCCTAATCGAATAGCTAGTGTGGAACAAATCAGTGGCCTGCGCGTGATCGGTGACAAACCCTTCCCTATCCGCTTGTGTGAAACCGTGGTGCAAGAAGCTAAAGCAGAATATCTTGCTCGCTTACAGCAGTGTTGTGAGCAGTGGCAGCTGCAGCCATTTCCCAAAAGTGCTGGAATGACTGACACAGGCCTATTGTTGCGACTTGGCCCTGACGGGCTGGGATTAGTGGATCTTAATCAACCCAAAGTCAGCCCTTTGTCCGTTGATTTTGCCAATGCTGGCTTGTTATATCGCAAGGATAAAGGCGGTGGCAAAAATGAAGCGATTGCTAAAGCGATTGGTATTAAGGGTCAGGACAGCTGGCACGTGGTAGATGCCACCGCAGGCTTGGGTACCGATAGTTTTATCTTAGCGAGCGTTGGCTGTCACGTTACCATGCTCGAGCGTGCGAATGTGGTAGCGTCACTACTTGCTGATGGACTTTCACGGGTACAACAGCACGAGGAATTAAGCTGGCTTGCTGAGCGTTTGCAGCTCAAAACAGGGCATGCTGGGACTGTGATGCAAGCGCTGTTGGCACGCGATGAGCGCCCCGATGCGGTGTATTTGGATCCCATGTTTCCGCATAAAAAAAAATCGGCAGCGGTCAAAAAAGACATGCAGTTTTTACAACAGCTACTTGGGCATGACGAGGATGCTGACGACCTACTCACCCCTGCTCTAGCGCTGGCTAAAAAGCGCGTCGTGGTCAAGCGCCCGAATTACGCTCCGCCACTGAATGACAAAGCGCCGAGCATGGCGATTAAGGGTAAGAAGCATCGTTTTGACGTTTACTTGTAGCCATCCCACAATGCGCCATAAGGTATAGCAAAGGTATTTTTGACAGGTGTCGGCATAATATGATCTCCAGTGTAGAATATAGCACCACCCATCCAAGTCTTTCCTGCTAGGTTTGATAATTCTTTTAACCCTGAGTAATCTTTGTCAGTTAAGGTTGAAGCGCGCTTCATCTCTATTCCCCAAAGCGCCCTTGGCTTTTCGATAACCAAATCCACTTCACGTTTTTTTTGATCGCGATAGTGATATACATTCACATCGTCATCAAGCCAACTGCATTGAGTAATGATTTGCTGGACAGTGTAGCTTTCAATTAAGTGCCCAAATAAGTCGGGCTTGAAAAGCCAATCGTCAGCACTTAAGTTACAAATAGATGCGACTATTCCCGTGTCGGTGACATGCACTTTGGGTGATTTGATTAAGCGTTTACCTAAGTTGGTTGACCAAGATGGTAACTGTCTGATCAAAAACAGCTTTTGCAAAATATGAAGATAGTTTTTCACGGTTTCAGCGCTTAATCTACACTCTTTGGCTAGTGTATTTACTTCGAGCAGAGAAGCTGTTCGCATGGCACACAACTCAAATAAGTGCAAAAGGGCGGATGTGTTTTTGATATTCCCAACGTTGTGAAGATCCCGATCTATGACATCGTTTATATAAATTTCGAACCATTTTTTTGCACGACTTTCTGAACGGCTAAGAGGGATAGGATAACCGCCCCTGCAGACCGCGGTCTTAAGTTTCTGAAGTGAATCTTGGTAGGCGCTTATTTGACCTTGAAGCCTGTTGTGAATTAACGCGTTAGCAAAAGAATTTTCCACAGGTTGGCTTGATAGTTCATGAGAGGTCAGTGGGTACAAGTAAATTGGCTCATGCCGGCCTGCCAATGATTCTTGAATTTGTTCCATTAACTGAAGATTTGCTGAGCCAGTAAGTAAGAAGCGTCCAGGTCGTCTGTCTTCGTCAACGCTTTTTTTGATGGCCAACATTAAATTCGGGGCTCTTTGTATTTCGTCAATGATAACAAAAGGAGGTAATGAACGAATGAAACCAGGCCCATCTTCTATCGCGAGCTTTAATAAGTTTTCATCGTCCAACGTTATATATTGCCTCTCAGGTGCAATCATTTTGGCTAATGTACTTTTGCCTAC
>CAZLGJ010000011.1:0-29517 GCA_964559075.1 uncultured Glaciecola sp. | reverse complement strand
AGGGCCAAGAATACTGACAACTGGCGTATCATTTAACGCTGCTTTGACTTTTATTTCGCTTGGTCTGTATAAGATATCCATGTCAATAATGTTTATTTGAATGATATAGATAGCTTAATTTTAATGGTGGCAAAAGGCAAGCTGCATAGGTGTCAAAATGCAATTATTATTGGCGGCAAAACACAAGTAGGGCAAGTGGCAAAATACAAGTAGAAGGGGTGGAGAAATGCAGCTAGCCTTTATTCGCCACCCACCTGCATTTCACTCAGTAGCATAGAGCCCGTGTGAATCGAGCCGCGCACCTCAAGGTCGCGGGCAATGCCTTGAATATTGAGCAGCATGTCTTTGAGATTGGCTGCGAGGGTAAATTCGTGCACCGGATATTGGATCACGCCATTTTCGACCCAGTAGCCAGCCGCGCCGCGCGAGTAGTCACCCGTCACAGTATTCACGCCTTGCCCCATCAGTTCTGTGACCAAAATCCCCGTGCCCATTTGTTCTAGTAACGCCGCTTGGTCAGGGGCATTAGTAGTAACCTGCCAGTTGTGCGTGCCGCCAGCGTGTCCGGTGGTTTGCAGGCCCATTTTACGCGCCGAATAACTGGTCAGTAGATAAGTTTGTAGTACCCCATCGGTGATGATATCGCGCTCTACGGTGGCTACGCCTTCGTGATCAAAAGGGGAACTTGCCAGTGCTATCGGTAGATGCGGGTTTTCGCTGATGGTCAGCCACGTCGGTAAAATTTGCGTATTGATTGAGTCGAGCAAAAACGACGACTTGCGATACAAGCTGCCGCCACTAATCGCGCTGATCAAATGACCAAAAATACTGGCGGCGATGGTCTTGTCAAACACTATGGGGTATTTGCCGGTTTTGACCTTGCGCGCGTGCAGGCGTTTGACCGCATTATCCGCGGCCTCTTGACCAATGCTCGAGGCATCTGGCAGGTGCTGGGCTTGACGGTGGATCCCGTAAGCATAGTCTCGCTGCATATCATCACCATCGGTGGCAATCATCACACAGCTTAACGAATAGCGCGAGCTGGGGTAGCCAGCCAAAAAGCCGTGGGAATTGCCATACACACGACAACCTAAGTTAGCATTGTAGGACGCGCCGTCTGAATTAGTAATCAGTGGTGAGGCATCCAACGCCGCTTTTTCGGTCGTTAAAGCAAGCTCTAAGGCTCGGTCGGTATCCAGCTCAATGGGATGATAGAGTTCACAGTCTTTGATATCGGTCGCCATGAGCGCGGCATCGGCTAGGCCATTACAGTCATCGGCTTCGGTATACTTGGCGATTTCAACCGCTTTGTTCACTGTGACTTTGAGCGCTTCGCTGGAAAGATCAGCGGTAGAGGCACTGCCTTTTTGTTGCCCGACATACACCGCAATTCCCAACCCGCCGCTGTTGGTAAACTCAACTGTTTCGACATCCTGCATCCGAGCCGTTACGCTGATCCCCTGCACGTGAGACATGCTCGCTTCAGCGGCAGTGGCACCGGCTTGTTTGGCTAAATCTAAGACTTCGCTGACGGCGCGTTTGACATCGTTGAGTTGCTGTTCAATTGCTTGCATAAGAAAACTTGTATCCACTGTCGGGCCAATCTTGATATACTTACTCGGTAAGGCGTTATCATGAAAGGCAAAAATTATGTCCCAATCAGATGTTGTCGATGACAACAACGAAGAAGAATTTGTTAGTAAAACCCAGCTCAAACAAGAGGCGCGTGACCTCGTTGATCTGGGCAAAAAACTGGTTGATCTGACGCCAGCCAAACTCAAACCGTTTCAATTAGATGATGAGCTGATGGAAGCCATCACCTTGGCACAAAAAATTAATCGCAAAAAAGACGGCTTTCGTCGTCAATTGTCATTCATCGGCAAACTGTTGCGCAGTCGCGATAATGCCGAAGATATTGCCGAGCAATTAGCCACCCAAAATATCGCGCAAAAACAAGCGGTTCAGGCTTTTCATCAGCTTGAGCAAACCCGTGATAAACTAGTTGCTCAAGGCGACGACGCGATTTCAGAGCTCCTTGATAAGTACCCTGAACTCGACCGTCAGCGTTTGCGACAGTGGGTGCGCCAAGCCAAAAAACAAGCTGAGCAAAACAAACCTCCACGCGCCTCTCGCGAGATTTTTCAGTACCTCAAAGCACATCTATAGTGCAAATTTACAGGTGGTCCCCTTATTGGGTGCCACCCACCGTTAATTCATCCACTTTTAGTGTTGGTTGACCCACGCCTACCGGCACACTTTGTCCGTCTTTACCGCATACGCCAACGCCTTGGTCAAGGCACATGTCGTTACCAATCATCGACACTCGGCCCATCGCTTCAGGGCCGTTACCGATTAAGGTCGCGCCTTTGATGGGCGTAGAAATTTTGCCGTTTTCAATCAGGTACGCTTCTGAGGTCGAAAACACAAACTTACCCGAGGTAATGTCGACCTGTCCTCCGCCAAAGTTTGGCGCGTAGATCCCGTGCTTAACGCTGCTAATAATATCGCCAGGCTCATGTTCGCCACCGAGCATGTAGGTGTTGGTCATGCGCGGCATCGGCAGGTGTGCATACGACTCACGACGCCCGTTGCCCGTTGGGGCCACGCCCATCAAGCTGGCGTTGTGTTTATCCTGCATATAGCCGCGCAAGATCCCATCTTCAATCAAGACGTTATATCCTGCCGGCGTGCCTTCATCATCAATGCTCAATGAGCCGCGACGATCCGGCATGGTGCCATCATCCACCACAGTAACCCCCTTGGCTGCTACTTGCTCGCCAATACGACCCGAGAAGGTCGAGGCACCTTTGCGGTTAAAATCACCTTCCAAGCCATGCCCTACTGCTTCATGCAGCAGCACGCCAGGCCACCCAGCACCCAACACGACCGGCATGTTGCCAGCGGGTGCGTCTTCGGCTTGCAGATTAATGCGAGCCATGTGCAGTGCACTATCGGCAACGGTTTGATAAAACGGCACACCGTTGTCCTGTGCAGTAAAATAATCATAGGCATAGCGGCCACCCGCACCTGAGCCACCGCGCTCGCGGCGCCCGTTTTCTTCTAGCAGCACCGACACATTCAGGCGGATCAACGGACGCACATCAGCCGCAAAAGTACCGTCTGTCGCGGCAATCAAAATTTCTTCATAGACGCCGGTGACTGACACAGATACCTGCTCCGCGTTTGGTGCTTGAGCACGAATGTAGCTGTCACAGGCTTTAAGTAGGGCGATTTTCTCAGCCTCTGCCATCTTGGCTAAAGGGTTATCCGTCATGTACAGCATGGCGGTTTCACGCGCTTGCAGCGGCATGACCTGTTGGGTCACGTTTTGTTTAGGGGCGATGCTGCGCGCCGCTTTGGCCGCGTCTTGGAGGGCAATCAGGTTGATGTCGTCAGAGTAGGCGAAGCCGGTTTTTTCACCGCTGATGGCGCGCACGCCTACGCCGCGTTCAATGTTGTAACTGCCGTTTTTGATGATCCCATCCTCTAACACCCAAGCCTCGTGTTGCGAGGATTGAAAGTACAGGTCAGCATAATCCACGTGATGTTGTGATAACAAATCAAATGTTTGGCTGATGTGCGTGGTACTGATATCAGACGCATCTAACAAATGGGCTTGTACGGTGGCTAAATTCACAACTTCTCCTAAAACGTTCGACGGTGTTGCGCCATGGGAATGGCATTTCTGATCTTTGATAATGCCTTGGGGTCGGTGATCGCACTGATCCATCCCGGCCCTTGTGCAAGAGATGTCAACTGCTCTCCCCACGGAGAATAAATGACAGAGTGGCCAAAGGTCTCACGACCGTTAGCGTGGGTGCCACCTTGGTCGGCTGCGACGACATAACACTGGTATTCAATCGCACGTGCCGCTAACAGCGTATGCCAATGTGCTTTACCTGTAGTGTAGGTAAAAGCCGCCGGTAACACAATGACATCAAGGGGATTTTTTGCACTCATTGCCTGAAACAGGCCGCTAAAGCGTAAGTCATAACAGATGGCTAACCCAATCCTGCCTAACTCTGAATCTATTGTAACGGAGTCATCTCCCGCAGTCGTGGTCGCCGATTCACTGTAGGTAGAGGTGTTGTCGGCTACCTGCACATCAAACAAATGTCCTTTGTGGTATTGACCAATAATTTGGCCTGTGGGATCGATGAGCAAACAGGTGGCGTACATTTTGTCAGGCTCTGCTGATGGGGTTGGCAATGAACCGGTCACTAGCCACACACCAAAATCACGGGCGGTATCGCAACACCATTTGAGTAGCGCTTGCTGTTGTTCTGGGGCTAACAGTGACAAGGCGTCGCGGTCGCGTCCTCCAAAATACGCAAAACACTCAGGCAACACGACCAAGGCAGGTATCTCTGATTCACGTTGCCCCGCCCATTGCTGTAATTGGGTTTCTACCGCGGCGAGATTGACCGCTACATCGGGCTCAGAGACAAGCTGTATGGCGACAAGCTCAACGGGCTGTGGCATAGTCATTGCGTTTCACCTTTTGGTAGCTCGGGCTGGCGAGACGGTGCGGGCGTGAGCATCGGCAGACCTTGGCCGTCAATGGCAGAAAGCGGACGCTCAGGGTCGAGCGGCAGTGGATTAACGATGCGGGCAGGTAGCTGAATATCGGCACTGGTGCGTCCAAGCTCAGTGATGATAGGCTCATCGAATGGCCCTTTCACCGCATAATTGATGTTAGAAAACACTTTGGCTTCGGTCAGCACTTGGTTAACGGCGATGGCCGCAATGGCCGTGGGCGGGCTCACCATAAAATACATCAATGCAGGCAAATTGCCTGTCACATCTGGGGTAAATGACACGTTGTAATTCAGTTCTTGGGCAACCAAATCGCTGAAGCCAGTGATTTCGATTTCACCCGCGCCACCATCCACTACGGTATCCTGGGTGTTGGCTACACCTTGCTCGATACTGAGTGTGCCGGCAATTTCATCATAAAAGAAGCCTTGCGCAAACACGTCGCGAAAATCCAAGCTGAGTTTGCGGATCAGCGAGTCTAAAGAAACCAAAGTAAAGATCCGCGAGCCTTTGTCACTGACTTCGGTAAGGTAGCCATCGGATAACTCCCAAGCGACATCGCCATAGAGGTTGGCAAAATTAAAGTCGATGGGGGAGTCTTGCCAACGCAGGTCAAAGCTAAACTCTGCGCTTGAGTCAACGATGCCTGAATCAAATTGAAAGCCTTGTAAAAACTCGCCAAAATCAGACGCATCTAGCTGGCCTGAGAGTTCGGTAAAGCCGAGCGCTGAGTCGGTGGCATATTGCCAGGTACCAGAGGCATTAAGCGTGCCGGTGTTGGTACTGATTTGCAGTTGATTGATTGCCATGCCGCCGCTGATTGGATCGATTTTAAGATTGACCTGCCCGAGTTGGTTGGCCAAGATGTCGCAGCGCTGGCAGCTAAATGTCAGCGGCGGCAGTTCCAGTGCCGCCCAGTCAATCTGAACATCACTGCTGGAAGCCGCGTCGTCATGTTGCCACTGAGGCAGGGTGATAAAATCGGCGTCAATGGCGATCCCAGCCCCTAGCCAATCGTTATAAAAATTTACTTTAGCGCGCGTTTCGGTCGCATTTAACCGCAGCTGCCAGTTGTCACTTTGCTGTTTAACTTGGGCATCGATGTCGTGTAAAACTTGGCCTGCCACAGATGCGGTGGTGGCAGCAATGAAGATCCGCTCTGGTGCGCTAAATAATGGCTTTTTGGCAGCGCCTGTTGCCGTTATCAAGGTATCAATAATGCGGTACCAATGTGCGCTATCAATATGATCAACGCCGGCGGCGATGCTAAAGCCAGTGCCGATATTTTGCATGTGCATATCCCCCAAGCGCAGGTGCGCTCGCGAGAACTGACGTTCAGCGTGAGGTAAGGTGCCGCTAAAATGAATGTTGTCATCCACCTGCAGGTTAACCTGACTAAATTGTGCAGCTCCCTGCATACTAAAAGTCAACTCTTGGTGTTGCGCAAAAGGCATTGGTAGGTCAAATATGGCATTGTCTAAGGCTGCATTGAGATCGACGCGGTAAGCAAAATCCTTGCCTGTGGGGAAGTCTAATGCAACCTTGGCGTCCCACTTTGCGCCACCGCTAACCAATGACTCATAATCGGGATGTAATTGCGCCGCCAGCGGTGGCAGTGCAAAATCGCCAGCAAGCGCAATGTCGCCGCCGTAGCCGTCTTTACTCGCATCTAATGCTAGGGCAATGTCAACCGGTTGATCGAGCAGGCGAGCCGTTAATCCTTGTGCGCTGATTTGTTCATTGACGAACTGCAGGCTACCGTTGACCTTGGTCAGATTGGTATCAATATCGGCCAACAAAATGTAGTTATCGTCAAAGTGCAGCTCCCCCGTGGCAACCACATCTCTGCCGGTTAACGGAATATGCAGATTGAGGTCTGTTGCTAGTGCATTTGAGACGATCACGTTCTCGCTCAATACGCGCCCCAGTGAATTATTGAGCATCGATTGCTGCATCACTTCGGTCAGCGCAAAGCCACTGCCTGCAGCACTTGCCTCAATGGTCAAAATAGAGTCGCTGCGTAAACCGGGGATGGTGGCTTGCATCTGCGCGACGTCGACATTGAGCAGTTTGGCTCGAGGCGCCGTCATCAGCAGATCGTCATTGCGAAAGGTCAAATCAATATCAAGCTCGGAAAGCATTGGCCATTCGCGCGCAAAGGCAAACTCCGCATCGCGAATACTGACTTGGGCAACAAACTCACCCGTACCCGGCTCAGTAAACGGAAAATCTTGCGGGTGGCCGTTCCATGACAGCGTTGCGTCAGTGACAACACCGGCTTGTGTAGGCGTGCTCAAAGCTCGGCGTAAATAGGCATAGGTATCTTTGCCCATGAGCTTGGTAGGCAGTAACGCGACAATATTGGTCACCGTGTCCGGCGCGAGTTCAGCACTGACCCTTAGCGTATCGACAAAGCTGGCACGCACATTGGCATCGAGCATGTCGCTGGCTAGACGCAGTTGTGCATCATTTAATTGCCAGCGTTGTCCACTAGTGTGACTGGCTTGCAATGCAACTTCAAGTTCATCGTAACTGAGGTTATCGGCAAGCAGGGTGTCCTTGGTAAGCAGCTGCTCAGAAGCGCCATTCAGATCTAGGCCAATGATTTGTTGAGTACCTTGTTGTTGCCAGTCTAGATCCAGTGTGAGCTCGTTCGCCCCGACTATACTTGTGCTTTGCCAGCCAAGGCCTGTGAGGGATAGCGCGGCCTGATAGTGCAGGTCGCTATTTTTGCGAATGGATAAACCACTTAAACGACCGCTGATGGCTTGCACAGGCAAGCTCTGGTCTGGTCCAACAAACGGCAGTATGGATGCGAGCTGGTCAAGCGCAACGGGCGTGGTCAAGTCTAACTCTAGGCGTCCGTCAGCCAATACTTTTCCAGATAGCGCGGCATTGACGCTTTGTGTGTCAGTCTGAAGCTGTATCTCGGGAATGTCTAACTGCCAGTGGGATACGTGGGGGTTAAGAGCAAAAGCCAAATGTGACAGGGACGTCTCACGGCGCATGCTAGATCCATCTGTTGGTTGATAGGTCAATGCCAATGTGTCGGTAGCAAGATGACCTTGAATGCGCTGAACGCGGTTGTTATCAAGGCTGATCCACAGCTCCCCTGCGGCACTTTTTGGGGTATCAATAGTGAAGGCTTGGCTGATCTCAGTGCGCATGGGCGCAAGGGGAAAGCCTTGAGCTTGGGCATAAATGGTTCCCGCTAAATTATCGGCACCGCCACTTAGCGCGATGGATAAGGCCGCGAAGTTGTCCTGTTGCGACGTACCGCTAAGTGGCCGAATAAAGCCTTTGCCGCTGTGTTTGTTGTCCCGATTGAGCCAGCGAATATCAACAAGCTCAACAATGAAGCTGCGCTGTGCTTGATGAATATGAAGCTGCATGTCTTGGATAGCAAAGTAATTAAGCTGCTCGATAAACAGCGTCCGCAACAGACGAGTCAACGAGGCCATATCGTTATCACCGTCATCGTCCTGAGTGGTGTGCAAGTCTAGTTGCGCCCCTTGCAAGCTAAACTCATGGGTCACCAAAGTCAGCTGTTGCAAAGAATCAAGCACACTAAAACTCATTTCCAGTTCAGCGACCGAAAACACGTTGTTGGCGTCATCTTCGATGTGCACATTAGAGAGGATAAATGCAGGGCCAGCGCTATCCCAGCTGCCGCTCAATTGGCCAATGCTGACACGGGCATTAAGCTGTTGGGAGAGAAATTGCGTCAAATGGGTGTTGATGTGTCCGACATGGGGGATCGCCAAGCGCAAAGCAGATAAAAGCACTGCCACTAGCACTAAACACACAGCCACACTGCGCCACAACAGCGCGAGGCTCTTGTTGATGAATTGATTGGTTGGCGCAGCTTGCAAGCGAAATCCTAATAATGCTTATGTCATGGGATGGTTACATCATCACGACATCAAATTTATCTTGGCTATACATGTGTTCGGTTTGGACCTTTATCTGTTTAGCGACAAACGCTTCGACCTCGGCTAGCATCGGAAACTCCTCGCCCATCAAGGTATCAGCAACAGCAGGTGCGGCGTAGACCAAAAACTGATCCGCATCGTAAGCGCGATTGACCCGCACGATCTCCCGCATAATCTCAAAACACACCGTTTCGACTGTTTTGACCGTGCCGCGTCCGTGACAAACCGGGCACTCGTCACACAGCACGTGTTCGAGACTCTCGCGGGTGCGCTTGCGCGTCATTTCCACTAAGCCTAGCGCAGTAAAGCCTAAAATATTGATTTTAGCGCGATCTTTCGCACACGCTAAGGTCAATGACTGTAAGACGCGTTTTTGGTGCTCTGGTTCCACCATATCGATAAAATCAATTAAAATCATTCCGCCGAGATTGCGCAGACGCAGCTGTCTGGCAATGGCTTGGGTGGCCTCGATGTTAGTATTGAAGATAGTTTGCTCGAGGTTGCGATGTCCAACAAAGGCGCCGGTATTGATGTCGATGGTGGTCATGGCCTCGGTCTGATCGATAATGAGGTAACCGCCAGATTTAAGATCGACGCGGCGCAACAAAGCGCGCTGCGCTTCATTTTCGATATCATACAAATCAAAAATCGGCCGCTCACCGGTGTACAGCACTAATTTATCCGACAGTTCTGGGACATATTCGGCGGTAAAATCAATTAGCTCCTGATAAGCGAGCTTTGAATCGATGAGGATCTTGTCGATGACGGTACCGGTAAAATCGCGGATAACGCGTCTGGCTAAGGGCAGATCCTCAAGCAGCACATGAATTTTGCGGGTGGAGCTGCGGGCTTTGATTTTGTCCCATAAGCGCCGTAAAAAAGCCGCGTCTTGCTGGATCTCTTCTGCTTTTACACCTTCTGCGGCGGTGCGCAAAATAAACCCGCCGTGCTCATCACACAGTGGTGCGACTAACTCTTTGAGTCTGGTGCGCTCTTCTTCGTCTTCGATGCGCTGCGACACCCCCACATGGGTCACCGATGGCATGAAGACTAAATATCGCGAGGGCAAGGTAATGTCAGTGGTTAAGCGCGCCCCTTTGGTGCCGATGGGATCTTTGACGACTTGCACAACGATGTGCTGGCCTTCGCGCACTAATTCACGGATGTCTTTGGTGGCAATATTGCTCGGTGCAACATCTTCGGCAACTTCGGAGTGGATAGCAATATCCGAGGCGTGCAAAAACGCCGCTTTATCCAAGCCAATGTCGACAAACGCCGCCTGCATGCCTGGCAATACCCGCGATACTTTGCCGCGATAAATGTTGCCAACGAGGCCTTTTTTGGTGTGTCGCTCGATGTGGATCTCTTGTAATATCCCGTTTTCAATCAATGCTACACGCGATTCTGACGGGGTGACATTGATCAGTAATTCAGCACTCATGGACCACTCCTACCTGAGTTAATAATGCCGTGGTTTCTACCAATGGTAACCCAACAATGCCTGTATAACTACCCTCACAGTGCGCAACAAAGGCTCCACCAATGCCTTGAATGGCGTAGCTACCGGCTTTATCTGCAGGTTCACCGGTGTCCCAATAGGCATTGGCTTGACGTTCAGTGATCGGCGCTAACGTTACGTTGGCCGAGATAGTCGTGAGGTGGCTAGCAACCTGTTCGCCGCAGCCTTTGACCAAACACACGCTGGTTAATACTTGATGGGTCTGCCCTGAGAGGCGCATTAACATGGCAACCGCATCGGCTTTTCCTGCGGGTTTGCCCAAAATGGCATCATGCCAAGCGATACAGGTGTCGCTGCCCAACACCCAAGTCTCAGGGTGCATGGACGCAATGCTTGTCGCTTTTTCGCGAGCCATCCGCTCCACATACGGCAACGCATGTTCGTCGGCAAGCGGGCGCTCATCGATGTCAGCTGGTACACAGGCAAAATCCAGTCCTAGCTGGGAGAGTAACTGCGCGCGACGCGGTGAGGCAGAGGCCAAAATAAAAGGGTGAGCTTGTTGTAATATGGCCATAGAGTCAGCCTATTTAGGTGAGTTTTTCGCGGCGCACGCGATTGAGTAGCCAAAAGGTCCAGGGCCACAAAAACATCGTGATTGCGATCGGCAAGAAGTAATTGAGATGAAAAAAGGCATCGTTAAGCCAGTGCTGTAGCCAAAAAAGGACCATATTGTAGAAAGATGCATACAGTGCGATGACGCCCGCCTGTTGCCAAATCGAATAGTTTTTCATGCGCAAGTGATGCACTGACGCCACATACATGACTAACACTATCGCGAGCGCATGCATACCCAAGCTAAAGCCCAACAATACATCCAGCGCTAGGCCATACAAAAAGCCGATACCGATATTGATGTTCTGTGGATAGAACATGTTCCAAAACACCAAGGCCATGACGATCCAGTCGGGGCGATAGGCGCTAAAGCCAAGTGGCATGGGAATGATCTCCAGCACCAAACATACTAGCAATGTAAGGTGGACATGCCAGCGATTAATCATTGCTTTGTGCCTCTTCTCTGACTTGTTCTCGGGATTGGCTTGGGTCGAGGTTAGCTGCTTGTGTATTGAGCAGTAACAAGTAACGAATGCGATCGAGATTAGCCAGCGGCGTGGCATCGACGGTAGCAAACTGCTTGCCTTCATCACGTATGATTTGGTCAACCACAGCTACGGGATAACCAGCGGGAAAGACGTTGCCAAGCCCGGAGCTGATCAGCACATCACCCGTTTGCAAATCGGCGCTGTGGGCTACATAATCGACATTCAAGCGGTCGAGATTACCGGTGCCGTTGGCAATCAGGCTAAGATTGTTGCGCAAAACCCGCACTGGGATCGCATGGGAGATATCGGTGATCAACAGCACCCGCGCATCCGTTGGCGCGACATCGGTGACTTGACCGACGATCCCGTTGGCATCGAGTACCGGCTGCGAAATAAATAAACCGTCTAGCGCGCCTTTGTTGACGATAATTTTTTGCGAATACGGGCTGTTGTCTACGGCGCTGAGCTCGGCAATGATTTTGGTAAATTCTGGGGCGAGCGGCGCGGCAAGTAAGTCGCGCAGCTGCATGTTTTCTTCTTCTAAGATCGCAAAGCGTTGGGCTTTTTCACGCAGCAGCATCACTTCATTGATCAGCTGAGTGCGCTCTTCTAACAAATCTGATTGGGTTTTGAGGCGCTCTGAGCTTTGCTCAAGCAATACGCCAGGGAGTGTGGCGACAAATTTAACCGGGTACACCAGGGCGTTGAGGGTTACGCGAAAAGGCTTGGAAAACTCATACACGCCATCGGCAATCAATAATGACACAGCCAAGATGAGGGCTGCGCCTAAACGCAGCTCTAGGGATGGGCCAATGTTGAAAATCGGTTTCATAACGTCAGTATGGGGTTATTCGTAGGTGAACAAATCTCCACCGTGCAAGTCGATCAAATCAAATGCTTGACCGCCACCGCGCGCAACACACGTCAGAGGGTCATCAGCAATGACTACCGGGATCCCGGTTTCTTCCATCAGCAGACGGTCGAGATCTTTCAGTAATGCACCGCCACCGGTCAATACCATGCCGTGCTCAGAGATATCTGAGGCCAGCTCAGGTGGCGATTGTTCTAGTGCAACCATGACCGCAGATACAATCCCCGTTAACGGCTCTTGTAGCGCTTCTAAAATTTCGTTGCTGTTGAGTGAGAAACTGCGCGGTACACCTTCGGCCAAGTTACGGCCACGAACTTCGATTTCTTTGATTTCTTCGGCAGGATAGGCAGCGCCAATCTCGTGCTTGATGCGCTCAGCAGTGGCTTCACCAATCAGAGAGCCAAAGTTGCGGCGCACGTAGTTGATGATAGCTTCGTCAAATTTGTCACCGCCAATGCGTACCGAAGAGGAATAAACCACGCCGTTGAGTGAAATAATCGCAACTTCAGTGGTACCACCGCCGATATCCACCACCATCGAACCGGTCGGTTCGGATACGGGTAAGCCTGAGCCAATTGCCGCAGCCATGGGTTCATCGATCAAGAAGACTTCACGGGCACCGGCACTTTCAGCCGATTCTTTGATAGCCCGACGTTCAACTTGGGTTGAGCCGCAAGGCACACAAACCAAAACGCGGGGTGAGGGGCGCAAAAAGTTATTGTCATGGACCTGCTTGATAAAGTGCTGCAGCATTTTTTCGGTCACGTTAAAGTCAGCAATCACGCCATCTTTCATTGGGCGGATAGCTTTGATATTTCCTGGTGTACGGCCCAGCATGCGCTTGGCGGCACTACCGACTGCGGCGACGCTTTTTGGTGCGCCGGCACGTTCTTCGCGGATGGCAACTACCGAAGGTTCATTCAGCACAATCCCTTGGTCTTTTACGTAAATAAGGGTGTTTGCCGTACCCAAATCGATGGATAAATCATTGGAAAAAATCCCGCGGAGTTTTTTGAACATGCACAGCCTATTTATAAATGTCTATTATTTCGGTTTGATGCAGTATTCTATGGCAAGTTGCGAGTTTTTTCATTTTTTTTTTAGCATTATCGCGCGCTTTTGCTCTATGGCATCACTTCTCGATAATTAATGCGTCTGTCGTTGCCGCGATACAGGCCAAAATGCACTGACGCGCTGGGACGGTCAGTATCGTCAATCACCCCATCCCCGTTCCAATCAATGTTGAGATACTCTGCCCACACTGGGTTGCCAATACCGGGGTGTAGCGACACATCTAGTGCACTTTTTTGGTTCGGCGCACTCAGCACCAGATCAAACGCGTCACTTTGTCCCGCCAATAAAAAGCCACTGCTATCGACGCCGCTCATGCCGCTTAACACATCGTGTTCGCTTTCTGGGCGCAAGCTGAGCTCGACTTGGCCGAGCGCCTGATTGAGGTTGATTAAGGTGCTGTCGTCATCGCGATTGAGCACCCAGCCGGCAGTGGCAAAGTACTCAGCGTGCAGCGGCACACGGATCGCGCCGTGTTCAGGACCAAACGCATTGACTAAATTGAGCCGACCATAGCGCAGTTGGGTGCCGGTGATATTATCAAAGGTGTAGCTCTCGCAGCCACCTGCCGGATAATTGGTTTGGTAGCACACGCCATTGGGATCGGTTAAAAAATCTGCCGACAACGTCAGGCTCATATCGCTGGCAAATGGCAATAACGGCGTAGTTGGTTTAGTGTAATTGAACTGCACATGACCTAAAGTCAGGGTGCCGGAGCCATCAGCGGTATCTATATTGGCCAATTGTGGCGCCACGGGGGCGTCACTGATAGATAAGGCTGCGCTAGCGCCTGAGTGATCGATGAGCGTGGTTTCCGCCATGACGGCTGCAGCGGATGGGCGCAGCAACCAATCGTCACCGTGATAATTATTGACTGCCTGGCCTAGCCCATTGCGCGCTACTATAGTCAATTCGGGTTCAATGCCCAAAGCAAAGCCGAACGGCTGGCCCAAGTACGTAAAGTTGGCATGGGCATCAGTGGTGCTTGGCGTGTGTGTGTGCGAGACACTGAAATACGCAGGGACAAATGCACCAAGTGTGAGCGTGTTGGAGACGAGGTCTTTATCCTTGCGCTGGTCGGTCATGGTCAGTGAAATGGTGCCGGTATCGTCATAACGGACGTCTTCTATGGACAGCAGGCCCTTGGTAAAGGTCAACGCTGAACGGATGTTGTTAGTGAGCTTACCGATAGCGGCGCCTAACTTGGGCAAGGTGTTTACCGTTAAGCCTGGCACTATGGTCAGCTGCCCGTGAGCCTTACCGTTGTTGGGGCGGATTTGTTCAGCGTTGAGGATCAGCTGCTCAAATTGATAGCTTGGCAGTGTGATGCCGTTGGCACCCACTGCGCTTAAGCTCAAGCCAAACGGCTCGCCGGCTACAGGCGGGCCAGCAAAGTTAGCCGATAAGCGCAAATCGGTCGGCTGGAAAGCAATATCCACCGTGTTTGAGCCAATATTGAGTGCTGACAGTGCTGAGTTGGTAATGGCCAGATTCATAATGACATTGACTGCATCGTTCATTTGTAGAGGAGTTAATGGCGCTCGACCCTGCTTATCAAACTCCAAGGTGGTTTGCGTGCGCTGTGCACCCGGGCCTTTGAGTTCATTCACCAAAGGGGCGGCGCAGCCTAATGTGGTTTGTCGGTCGAGCTGCTGATAGCATGAATAGGTCACGTTGACCCTTTGTGAACCGCTGACTAACGCTTCACATACCCCTTGGTTATTGTGCACAGCTCTGACTGAAAACTGCTTGAGTGGTTTACCCGCATCGGCACTAAAGCGGCTGGTGACCTTAGGGCCCACATCACTGTCAGCAAAGGCTGGCGGACGCTCTCCTGAATATATTTGTAACCCTGCGTCGGCGAAGCTGATTTCGCAGTCGTTGCTACAGCGCTTGTCTAGTTCGTCTGGTAACGCGTGATAGAGCGGTTGGATCTCAATTGTCACCGTTTGTGCCGTTTGGTGAGATAAAGAAATGCTGGTTTTGCCGGTGAAGGTTAGGGTTTGAGCCGGCGGAGGCGTTTGTTTCGCCGTGAATTGCAGCGACACCTGCACCTCTTCGTCATGCAGTGTTTTGCAGTCGCTATCGCGACATGCTTTTAAGGTCATCTCGGTGGCTTCACAAGTCATAGCCTGATCATCGTGCTCTAGCAGATACCCGGCAATGACGCTGCATGGCTCGATGGTTTGCATATCGGCGCTTATTTGTTCCGCGGTTTGTACCCCGCGATAGATACGCACATCGTCAAAGCGACCGTTTGCCGATAGCGTAGGGGCATAATAATCCGTGCGGTTATCGCCGATGGCTAGCTGACCATATTCGGGCATTTGCCCAGTCCAGCTTGAAGGGGCTTGAATTGTGGTTAACGCCTGTTCTTTACCGTTGAGAAACACGTGCTGACGTTGTTTCGCAAAGTCATAGGCGATCGCCACATGCACCCAAGTATGCTCCGGTGTAGCGAACGTCTCCTTGGTGCGCTGAATAAAGTTACGGTCGTTGCTATCTTCCATGCCTATTTCTAAATAGCCCGCCTCGCGCAGCGAGACATAAAAGAATTTGTTATTGCCATCGCGCACGTTGTTACCGACTAGGTATACGGCATCAAGTAAGGTGCGGTCGCGCTCATCGCGCCAGCCCGAGTTGGACTTGAACCAAAACGAAATGGTGCCCGCACTGCCGACATCGCGGTGCAGCTTCACCGGTGTATCGAGAAAATCAGGGGTGCGTTGGTTGGTATTGGGCGGTACATCAAGGACGCCACAAGACATATTGTTAACCGGCGTCATAAGGCGTGGCTCGCCGCTAATTTTTGCATGATGGTCGTTACCCGAGCTGTCTTTTACCGCGCCTGAAGTTTGCCAGTTTGCATCATCAGAGGTATCGGCAAAGCGATATTCGGCGATTAGACCACCGCTTGGCCGAGGCTCGCAAGCCGGCTTTAGCAGCACCAGTTCTTTTACTTCAGCGGCAGTAAGTGCTTGTGCGTACCAGCGAAACTCATCAATCGTACCTTTAAAAAAATCGTTCAAGTGATTGGCTGTGGAGCGCTTATCTTCACTCCAGACAGCGCCGGCGCCAAGGACGATGGGTTCGTGGTTGTACTGCTGGCTGCCGCCAGAGTCATTATTGTGCGCAACGGCTTCACCATTGATGTACAACACCATGCGTTTATCTTCGAGCGAGAGGGCATAGTGAAACCATTGACCAGGCTGGACAATCTTATCATCCGTGTAAAGGTAGTAGTCTTTATTGCTGGTTTGGTAGCGGATGCCGATGCTGCCGTCGTTGGCCAGCCAAGTTGACAGGTGTCCGCCATTATCAAAATCTTTGGATTCTTTGGAAAATAAAAACTGGGTCCGGCCTTGCCAGCGGCGTTTGTGGGAATGGTTTAAATCATCGGCTTTGGCCCAAAAGGCAATGGTGTTGTTGGCTCCCCGATAGTCCTTATGGTCGGGTACATGGGCATAGGCGCCTTTGCCGTTAAAATACAACCCTTCACAAAACTTACCGTTGTTGGTCAGCACTGTTCCGCCTAGTAGCGAGGCGTGGTTGGCGTTGATCATATCAAACGCTTGGTCGCGGTGGCGAAAATTATCTTCTTCTGCGTCTTCACGGTAGTTGCTATCCCAGTACCCTGCCAGTGTTGGCGCGCTATTGAGATAGGCAAAGGTATCAAAGTCGATGAGCTCTTTCATGTATACATCTTTGCGCCATACGCGGGCGTTTTTGGCAATGTTGATATTAGGCGCATTCGCCCCACCACGCAGCAATGCATGCTCGCCAATATCGATACTGCTGTTGGCGTAGAGCCAAGCGTTGATGGTGTTTTTGCCCTGCAGGGTGATGCTGTTGTGGGCAATCAAGCCCACCACGTAGGGATCTTCATGGCCGGGATTAAAGCGCCCGCCGACACCAAAGCGAATATTGTTAGCAATAATTAATACTGGCTCGCGATTGCCCACGGTAAAGGTGCCATCAACAATCAAGGTGTCGATAAAATACACACCTGGCTGGATCCCCACTTGACGGCCCGCTTCAAGATGCAGTTGGCGAATATGAGTGACGTACTGGCGAGGGCGGATGCTACCACGAGTGTTGCGGTCGGTGGCGCGCTTGATGCTCAAATGGTTGATCTCAGCAGGCAGATGCAGGTTGCGCCTGTTATCACCCGCATACACGATATTGTCGTTACTGCGAAATGGCGGCATGGCAGGTATTTTTATGCTCGGGGTTTGCTGGCGATTGGCGACACAGCGACCGCCCTCACAGGCGCCCTTGCCCTGCTGATCGTTCACGTGTTGAAAATGCAAAGAGGTGTCGCCGCCGATAAACGTCACGCCCTGCTGGATATTGACTACGCCTTGACGGTGAGACGCCACCGGATCGGGATAGAGTTTCTCGTAAGGAATAGCTGCGCTCACCCCATCAGGCAAGCACAGATATAGGGATAGCCCCAATAATAACCAATAGCGCATCTGATTACATGACTTCGCGATAATTTAACTTACGGTCGTTGCCGCGAAATAACCCAAAATTCAGGGTAGCAGACGGGCTATCCAGGGCGTCAATCACCCCGTCGCCATTCCAATCGACATTGAGGTACTCTGCCCACAGTGGCGAACCTAGCAGTGGGTTGAGTGTGACTGTGACTGCACCTTGCTCATCGGGTGCTGGGAACAGCAGATCATTAATGCCAGATTTACCGTTTAGCAAAAAGCCGCTGCTGGTTACGCCAGTCAAACTTGTGACAATATCGTTGGGGCTATCGAGCGATAGCGCTACGCCGATTTGGCCAAGCGATTGCGACAGATTGATGTTAGTTGAACTATCGTCGCGGTTAAGCAGCCAGCCGCTGGCAGTAAAGTATTCAGCGATGAGCGGGATGCGCAAACTTTCCGTTTCTGGGCCATAGGAATTGACCAAGTTAACGCGACCATAGCGCAGTTCATTACCACCGATATTTTGTATGACAAAATTATCGCAGGCACCCGGATAGTCGCTTTGGTAACACACGCCATTGGCATCAGTTAAAAACTCAGCGGCAAAATTGACATCAAACACACCGTTAAATGCTGCAACTGGGGTCGCGGTTTTTTGGAACGCTAGGTTGAGATTGCTCAAGGTGATGCGACCACGGCCATCGGCGACATCTAGCTGGCTGAGCAGCGGCGTAGTTGGGCTGTTGACCCAGTCAATGCTTACCCCGTTGCCCGCCTGATTGATAAAGCTGACTTCGTCTTGCACATCCGCCGCGGTGGGGCGTAAGGTCCAAGCGCTGTCAAAGTAATTAGTCACGATTTGCCCAAGGGCATTGTAGGCGGTGACTTCGAGCTGCGGCTCCAAGCCAAAATCAAACCCAAACGGCTGCCCAACATAGGTAAAGCTCCCTGAGCTATTGGCTACCGTCGGGGTATAAGTGTGCTCAACATCAAAATACGCCGGCACAAAGGGACCAAAACGCAGCACATTAGAGACGATCGATTGTCCGTAACGACGATCCGTTATGACCATTTCTGCGACACCCGCCTCAGAGTAGGTAACATTGCTGAGCGTCACACTGCCATCAGCAAAGGTCAACGCGTTGCGAATGGTCGGGCTCACGTCCGAGTCTAAGTTGATATTGGGGTTGGCGGACGCGCGCACGTTGGCGGCTAACACAAAGTCACCATAACTAGATGGGTTGTCAGGCGCAACGTGATACGCATCGATCAATAAAGTTTGATATTGATAGCTGGGCAGTTCGCTGCCTTTTTCGCCATAGGCAAAGATCGTCAGTGCAAACGGCTCACCGGCTACAGGCGTGTTGGGCAGGCTGCTGCGCAAGCTCAGTCCCGCGGGATGAAAGGCGATATCGGCGGTGTTAGAGTGCAGTGTAGCGCCATTGACCACAGTACTGGCACTGAGCACCATGTTGGTTGCATCATACATGCGCTGGTCGGCAAAGGAGGCAACCCCGTTGCGATCAAAGCTCATTTCTAGGCTGACACTTTGCGGGCCTGTGCCTCTTAAAGACTTAACAAATGGCACGGCGCAACCATCCTGTCGGGTTCCATCAACATCGATGTAGCAGGCATAATTGAGCGTGACGGCTTGGTTTCCAGCAATGGCCGCTTCACAGGCGCCTTCATTGTTGCGCACTGCGCGGATAAAGACATCGTCCATAGACGCGCCAGCGGTAATGGGGAAACGAGCCGTGTTTTGTTGATGTAGCGGCAAGCCTGCGTCGTATTGCGGGGCTTGTGTGCCTTGATATATCTGTAGACCAGCATCGACAAAATCCACCTGACAATCGCTGCTAGAGCAGGTATTGACGAGTGTTTCAGCCATGGTGTGGTGCAGTGGGGTAAGCTGTATTTGCTTGGTTTCTGCAACTGGATTTTGCAGATTGAACGCCATTTCGCTGGTAAATTCATACATCACGCCGGCCGGATCGCCATCGGGAGTTGGCGAAAGCTGAATTTGTACCTTATCATTGAGCAGCTCGGTACAATCGGCATTTTTGCAGGCTTTGATGGTGACCTTGGCGCCTTCACAGGTCAGCGCTTGATCGGGGTGAATAATTTTGTAGCCGTATAACACTGCACACGGCTCAATATCATCGCGGTCGCGAATGATCTCCGCTCGGGTTTGTTCATGCGAGTACAGGCGAATGTCGTCAAAGCGACCATTGGCACTGGACGAAGCCGTAATATAGTCGGTGCGGTTATCACCAAAGGCGATGAAGCCATAGTCCGGCATAATACCGTTCCATGAGCGATTTCTATCTTGTGACCACATAGTGACAGGTTTTTCATCACCATTGAGATAGATCTTGATACTGCGATCGGCATAGTCCCAAGATAGCGCGATGTGCACCCAAGTAAACTCAGGAAAGGTAAAGCGCTCGTCAGTCACAAAGCGCGTATCGTGATCGCGGTCGGTCTCAAAACCAAACTCCAGCTGGCCGTTTTCTAGCAGCTGCAGATAAAAGTACTTGTTGTTGACGTGTTTAGTTGAGCTTTCGGTGATTTGCACCGCATCAAATAAGGTGCGGTCGCGCTCATCTTGCCACCCCGAGTTGGATTTGAACCAAAATGAAATGGTGCCGTTGGGGCCAACATGACTTTCTAAGTCAACCAGGGTATCAATAAAGTCAGGCGTGCTTTGGTCGGTATTAGCTGGTATATCAAGCGTGCCACAAGACATGTTGTTGACTGGCGTAACCAGACGCATCTCGCCAGAAGGTGAAGCGTGCAGGCCATTGCCTGAGGAGTCTTTAATGGAGTGCTGTGCATCCCAAGATTTGTCGGCAAAGCGATATTGTGCGACTAAGCCTTTATTGCCATCGGGTTCACAGTCGGCAGTCATGGTTTTGAGTGTGAGTACTTGCTCAGCATTTAGGTCTTTATCATACCAGCGAATGTCATCGATATGACCTTTAAAGAAATCATACAAATCGTCATATTCGGATGACTGATCGCCGCTGATGCGTGCATTGGCACCAAAGATCATCGGCTCTAGGTTGCGTCGCTGATCGCCCCCTGCAGAGGTATAACGTCCGACTTCTTCGCCGTTGAAATACAATATGATCTTTTGATTATCCCACGTCAGCGCATAGTGAAACCATTCATCTTCCTGGATGAGCGCGTCGTCTGTGTGGATAAAATGATGCGCCGAAGGCGTTTGATAACGCACATGCAGTGCCCCGTCTGAAGAGAACCACGAGGTCAAATGCCCGCCGTTATCAAAGCTTAACGAATCTTTGGAAAACAAATATTGGTCGCCATGGCTGACGTTAAATTGATGATCCAAATCATCGGCTTTGGCCCAAAATGCCAAGGTGCCGCGTTCGCTGTTGTAACTGGCATGGTTAGGGATGTTTAGGTGTGCTCCTTCGCCATTAAAATAGCCGCCTTCACAGAACTTGGCATTGTTTTGGTGGATCATACCGCTGCGCTTTTGCGCGTGATTAGCCGCAATGCTGTCCGGCACCATCGCTTCGATATCAATGGTGCTGTCTGCATCTTTGGTATCAAAATCCCAGTAGCCAATCAGCTTGGGAGAGTTGTCAAGGTATGCAAAGGTATCGTGTGCGATGAGCGCGCTAATATCTGCAGCTTGGGCGGTTACGTTGGAATTTTTGCCAATGTTGACATTGCGCGCATTGACGCCGCCATAGATTTTGACTTTCTCGCCGATGTTAAAGTTGTTCTTGGCATAAAACCACGCGTAGGCATCGACATCGTTGCGAATATTCACAGTTTCATAAGCGACCACCCCGACTCTGCCATGTTCCTTGTCATGACGATTAAATTCTTCTGCAATAGTCATGTTTTTGACCAAAAACAGCACCACGCCGCTGTTGGTCGTGCGGATCTCGCCTTTGGCTTCAAAATTTTCAATAAAATATACCCCAGGATGCACCGTGATGCGCGTATTCTCGGCTAATTTAAGCTGGCGGATCATAGTGATCTGCTGATTGGGGATCAGCGCCCCACCCTTGCCATCGTATACCGTGAGCTGATTGATGTGCTCTGGTAAATAGGTAGTGTCTTTGCCGTGCACCCGCATATTGGTGTTGCCTGTTGCGGTTTTAAACGCGGGCAGGTTGAGGCTCGGGGTGAACTGTCCTGAACCAATACAACGCTGTCCATCACAGGCATCGTTACCTGAGTTATCGGCGATGTTGGTGAAGTTGAGCAGGTGATCCCCCCCGTTAAACTGTACCCGATCGGCAATATTGAGATTGCCCGAGGCATGCGCGGTGACCGGATCGGGAAACAGCTCCGCATAGGGAATTTGGGCTGAGGCGAGAGTGCTATTCCCCGCACCGGCAAGCGCCACTAAACAAACCAAAAATGATTTCACTAAACGCATGATATTTACCTCGACTCTAACGCATCAACCGACAGTGTGCGGCTGACAATGGTGTTACCGACATCACATTCGCCGGTACTTGAAAAACGATAATAATAGTGTTCTTGTGGGCCTTTCCAGATGCTCTCAGTGGTACAGCTGGCCGTAAAACGACAGTTACCAAATCCCGGAATGTTGGTAAATCCTGCCGGTTGCGAGACTGTGGTAGCGCACACTGCGATGGGATTGTTCAGCGGAAAGGACTGTTGACCGAGCAGCTCTAGGCCAACTTGGGCGGCATTGCGGGCATGCAAACCGGACATATCCGTGATCACGGCGCGATTAGATGCCATGGTGATCTGCGCCATGGTGGCACCGAGCATGGCCAATACAATAATGATAAAGAGCGACATGACCAACATGCTGCCCTGTTGTTTGTGCAGGCTAGTCACGCAGTGCTGCATCTTGGTATTTTGCTTAGGGAACATTGGGAATATGCACCTCTTGTAAAAAAGAGACGATTTGATCGTCTTGACCAAATGCCAACAGCACGCGCGTGTAGGCGTTGCGGCTGTCTGATGCGCTGTAACTGGTAAAGGGATCATCACCAGTGGGATCAGACGTATTGGGATTTGTTGAGAGCGAATTGATGAGATTATCCGCCACCTGTACGCCGCCAGAGTTGTACAAGGGCTGTGTAGTGGCTAAGCTCGATTCATGGCGAAACATTTGGTTGTTGCGCACGCAGTAACTGACTGCATTCATGCCAAAATACACACGACTGGCCGGTGATTGTTGGTCAAAATTACCATCTACTTCAATTTGCACCACGCTGTCACTGTCATCATCGGTGGTGCAGCTGCTGTCTGTGCCATCATCACTACAGCTGAGCACATTGCGCCGCTTACCTTGTCCTGCATCATAGACATCGGCTGCATCTAGCGGATAGATCACGGCAAAATAAGCGGTTGTTGGTACAAACAAATTGCCGGCAATATCATGCATACTGACCACGTCAATGGTGTCGTCAGTAGAGGGTGATAGCGGCATGTTAAGGTAGTGCGTGGCCCATTGGTTAGGCACAAACTGCACACAGTGGACGTTGCTATTGCCACGCACCCGCACGCTGTTGGGGATGGCGTGCAATAACTCGCGGTTGATGCGTTTGACAATAAAGCTCGATGATTGTTTGAGCGTCATGCGCGTACTAAAATCCCCAAATTGATTCACCGAACTGCGAATAAAGCCACTAAAGCCTACGCCGAGGATCCCCAAAATGATGATCACTACGACCAGTTCAATCAGGGTAAAGCCGGCGGCTTGCTTGGGTAAGAATGAGTGCTTCATCAAAAATTCTTCCGCACAAAACTCGAGACAATGCTGTCGTTACCGGGCGTGGTGATCGTGACCGTAATGACTTTGGTCGAGCCGCTGTAGGTACCGGTATCCAGCGCGCCATCACCGTCGATATCATCGTCGTTGACGCCATCGAGATTGTCGTCGTACATCACGCTGACAAAGGCGCCAAAACCGCGATACATGACATCGCCGTTGACGACTGGTGCGTTTCCTTGGGAATCACTGATCGCGGGGCCAAATAAATTGAGGCCATGAAAATCATCCACATCATCAAAATCTGCGCGTGCCTCGCCGGTATCGGGGCCGAGGTCATTGCTTTGGGTACACAAGCTCATGCCGACTTCCCCGCAGCGCTTCATGCCGCCGGTAAAGTCGGACTGTTCATCAAAGGCTTTGGCGCTGATTTCGTTAATCAGCGACTCGCTTAATTCTGTGGCGCGCGTTTGCCATAGCGGATCAAAACTAGCGCGTCCTTGTGGCGCAATCAGGGTGGCAATGATCGCCAGTACAATGCCAAAGATGACCATGCCTGCAACGAGTTCAATGAGCGTAAAGCCACGTTGTGTATATACATTAACAGCCATACACAAACCCCTCGCTGTTAATGCAGGTTTGGCGCGTGCGATCGATACTCAAACGCACCACACACAGTGGGGCACAGTGATTGGCGGTATCGGTAAAAGGTCGGCCCATCGCGTTAAAGCGAATATAACTGATGGTGCCGCCTACCCCGTTTTCTGCCACTAGGCTCATGCCTTGGTCGGCAAGTTCGCTAGGCGCAGTACTGATATCCGGGGCGGAGCTGTGATCAATATTGGTGGCGCAGGTATTGGCAGCGTTGCTGAGCGCAAAATTGTTGGTGGGCGGACCAAATGCGGCTGTGTTAGGGCCGGCCAGCGAGGTGTTGATGAAATTGAGCTGGTAACAAATGGGCGCGCGCGTATCTTGCATCGCGCCGCTTTGCACACTGCGCAGCGCAGTGAGTAAGGTATCTTGATAACCTTTGAGGGTCAAATCTTGGGTGTTATTGAGCTTAGCAAAAGCGCTTATCGCGATAATGCTGATGATCGCCACCACGATGACGAGCTCAATAATAGTAAAGCCGTGTTGCTTGCTCATTCCATGTAGCTGCTAGTTGTCCGTCCTACTGTATTTATCGGACATTGAACAAATTACTTAAACAAAAAAACCCCAGCGTTGTGCTGAGGTTTTTGGCAATAATTGTTGTCTTAAGAGGCGCTTAACAGCCCGATGCATCAACCGCAATGACAGGTGACGCGTTGGCACTGGTTGCTTCGGTGTATAACACGCTACAGGTCGCGCTGCTCGTACCTTCAGGGTAGATGCGAATGGTCGTGCCAGTGAATGCCAAATCAAAATCAGCGGCTTTAATATCTAGCCAATTCTGCACTGCGGTTAACTGTGCTGCCGCATTACCGCTTGGTGATGCTGGGTAGCCGTATACAGTGTCGATATTGGTTGTGCCAGACGTAGCCACGTTGACCGAACCGGTGGCTTTGCGATGTTCACCTTGGATGGCCGCTTTGGCATAAACCAAAGACGCTGCACTTTCCATGGCGCCACGCACACCGTTTAATGTAGATTCTTGGGCATCAGCTTGCAAACCCATAAAACGAGGGGCCGCAGTTACTGCCAAAATGCCGAGGATGATGATCACGATGATCAGTTCAATGAGAGTAAAACCACGTTGTTTCATATTTAGTTCCCTTAAATAACGTTAATTGGTAAAGCAAACATCTTTTGCCTAAACTAGTTATCGACAATAGCTAAAAAATGTTAACGATTTTAGCCAAAAAAATGTCGACGTTTATCCTTTTACCGCGCCCATCATATCCCACATGGGCGTAAAAATTCCAAGCGCCAAGACTAGCACCATCCCTGCAACAATGCTAATCAATATTGGTTCTATTTTAGCCGTGAGTGACTCGAGATCGTAATCGACCTCTTGTTCATAATACCCGGCAACCTCTTCTAAGAGATCATCAATGCGGCCAGTTTCTTCACCGACGTTGATCATCTGCATTACCAGCGGAGTAAACATGCCGCTGTTTGCTGCCACGCGCGAAAGGTTTTCACCGCGCTCAATGGAGGTGCGCATATCGAGAATTTTGGCTTCCATGAAGCGGTTATTCACCGCTTCTGATACCAGTGTCAAAGCGGAGTTAAGCGGTACACCGGCGGTCAGCATCATGGCAAAACTGCGCGAGAAGCGCGACAGAATCGAGCGCTGAAATATCCCGCCTACTACAGGCAGACGTAGCTTAGTTTTATCCCATAGATACGCGCCAGAATCGGTGTTGAGGTATTTGTGAATCGCAAATACACTCAGCGCAATTCCGCCAACGAGCAGGTGCCATTGGTGAATAAAGAAGTCGGAGGTGGCTAATAATATCCGCGTCATCAGCGGCAGTTCCGCGCCAAATTTTTGGAACATGTCAGCAAAAATGGGGATCACCATGACATTCATAATGACCATGGCAACTGCTATGGCAATCAACACAAAAATGGGATAACGCGTCGCCGATTGGATTTGTTTTTTGGTGATCTGCTCACGCTCAAGATAGCCCGCGAGCTGTTGAAAGGCGTTGTCTAGTTTACCGGTGTTTTCACCTACGTGTATGATTGAGATAAACAACTGGTTAAATATTTTGGGGTGTTGATTGAGCGCCGATGAAAAGGTGCGCCCACGCTCCAAACTTTCCAATACATCGAGCAGCGCCACTTTGAGTCGCAGTGACGAGGTGGTTTGCGTCAAGCCGCGCACCGCACGCAAAATCGGCACCCCCGCATTGGTTAACGAGTACATTTGCCGACAAAACATCACCAAATCTTCCAGTTTGACCTTGGGGGTCAAAAAATGGATATTGTCTTTTTGCGCCAGCGCATTGAGATCGTTGCCAGCGACAATGTTCAGCGGCACGATGTTTTTGGACATCAAGGATTTTGCGGCCGCGTTGGGGTCGGCTGCATCCAGGGTACCGCGCGTGATTTGCCCACCGGCAACGCGGCCTTCATAGCTATATTGAGGCATCGGTTAGCTCCTCAAGGCTCAGTTCAGCCCCTTGTTCAGACATGACTGAGTTGTCAGTGATATCTACTGTTTGTGCATCAGGTGAGGCGACTTCCGGTGAAGCAATATCTGAGAGGTTTTCCACCAGCTTAAGTACTTCATCAACCGAAATGACGCCCTGGCGCGCATACTCAAATGCCGCTTTTGCCAACGGCTGATAGCCTGGCGCGCGTTTTGCGGCCTCGCTAAACCCAATGGTGTCATCTTGTTTGAGGTGGGTCATCATCTCTTCGGTGATTTCCAGTAGCTCAAATACACCGACGCGACCAGTGTGGCCAATATGGTTGCACTTTTGACAGCCGGAGCCCTTTTTGAACTGAATATCACGGGCACTACTGTCAATGTGCTCAAGCCAAGTCAGCTGCTCTTCCGTAGGGTGATCGTCAACCGTGCAGTTGGTACAAATCTTACGTGCTAAGCGTTGAGCGATAACCGCGCGCACGGCACTGGCAACTAAGTAACCGGGCGTACCCATATCGACCAAGCGCGTTACTGATGAAATGGAGTCATTGGTGTGCAGAGTGGATAATACTAAGTGTCCGGTGAGTGCGCCGCGCATCCCGATGGAGACGGTTTCTTGGTCACGCATCTCACCGACCATGATCACATCTGGGTCTTGGCGCAGTGTGGTGCGCAGTACGCGCGCAAAATCCAAACCTATTTTGCTGTTGATCTGCACTTGGTTGATGCGCGGTAGGCTATATTCCACCGGATCTTCTACTGTGATGATTTTTTTCTCAGGCGTATTGAGCTCCGTCAGTGAACCATACAGCGTGGTGGTTTTACCTGAGCCGGTGGGCCCTGTGACTAAGATCAGGCCATTTGGGCGGTGCAGTAAGTTTTTGAAACGGTGCAAAATTTGCGGCGGCATGCCTGAATTTTCCAAACCCAACAGGCCTGCGGATTGATCCAACAAACGCATGACCACCGCCTCGCCTGATTGAATGGGCATGGTGGAGATCCGAATGTCGATTTGGCGCCCCTTTACCGTCATTTGTGCTCGTCCGTCCTGCGGTAGGCGGCGCTCAGATATATCCAGTCCGGCCATCAGTTTCAGACGCAGTACCAGCGCATTGGCAATTTGTTTTTGGGGAATGATGTTTTCTTGTAACACCCCATCCACGCGATGACGGATGCGCAGCGCCGCTTCACAAGGTTCAATGTGAATATCGGAGGCTTTGGATAACACGGCATCTTCAAAAATAGACTGAAGTAATTTGGAAACTGCCGTATCTTGGTCTTCTTCTAACCCTGCGCCAATGTTAAATTCATCGTCTTCGGTGTATTCGTTAGCAAGCTCTTGCGCGAAAGAGGCTATTTCTTCGGTTTTGCGATAGTAGTTATCGTGCGCTGAGGCCAGCTGAGATTCGCTGACAATGGCAAGCTCGATGTTTTTTGGCAACAAGCCACCAATCGCATCCACGGCATTGATATCCGCCGGGTCGGCCATGCCCACCAAAAAACTGTCCGCGCGCTCTTCGAGTACTAAGGCGCGAAAACGGCGGGCTTGAATTTCCGGGATGCGTTTCACCAGCTCAACATCGATGCGGCGTTTGTCGATATCGATAAAGGCAATTTCTAAGTGATCGGCAAGGCGATTGAGCATTTGGCTCTCAGCTACATAGCCCAAGTCAATGAGGATCGAGCCAAGCTTACGGCCCGTTTTACCCTGTTCTTCCAGAGCATTATTAAGCTGCTCTTGCGTGATCAACTCGTGTTGAATCAACAGATCCCCAAGGCGGATGCGAAAATTCTTTTTCATATTAGATCCTTTAATACTGCCAAACGCTGTCCTATAAAGCTATCTATGTTTGTCGGCAGATCCCCCTTTTCCTTGATTTGGGCATACGCGGCAAACGCTTCTTGATACGCGTTGAGTTTGTCATAGGCTATCGCGCTGCCGAGCATCCATTTGGTGTTGTTGGGCTGCAAGATTTGCAGGCGCTGATAGTCTTTGATAGCGCTGTAATAGTTGCCAGCCTCGCTAAATAAGGTCGCGCGAAAGTCCAAATACTCGGCGGTATAAGTGACGCTTTGGGCGTTTTGATTGAGCGTATCTAGAGCAACGTCAGGCTCGCCGTTTTGATAATAGAGGCGCGCTAATAATAAGCGTGATTGCATGTGCTCGGGTTTAGCCCGTTGTAGCTGGGTTAGATAATTGACCGCACTGCGAATGTCCTGACGCTGCAGCGCAAGACGGGCGTTTTCCATCAAATTGGCAACTTCCTTGGATTTACCACCTGATGCGGCAACCACCATGCTGCCCTCTTCGGCTGTTGCTGCGGCATCTTCTGCTGCTACAACGGTGTTTTCAGCTGCAGCACTGGTCACTTGTGCATTGGATACAATGGCCTTGGCAGGCGGTGCTGCGGCACTTGCTGGATGAGCTGGTGCCGCTTCGCTAGATGCAGTGCGGGCATCGATTTCAGCGGTATCATGTGCCACAGTTTCAAGGCTAGGCAAAATACGCTGCATCTGCATCTCGTCGATTGGTGCAAGCCAGGCGCTCAGAGCAATGAGCAAAAAACACAGCGTACAAATAATATAAGGCATTGCAGGGCGCTGTTGTTGTAAGCGTTGCTGAAATTGCTGAAGCGGTGTGGCCGGCGGCTTTTGGCGATCCGCCAGTGTTTGTAAACTTTGATTGATAACGCTCATTTACAGATCCTTGCCAATGTTGATTTAATGCATGGCGGTTAATTTTGGGGGTTGTTGTTACTGGTTAAACAGCGGCAACAAAAAGATTGCACAGCCTAACATCGCACTACATAAGGTCGCGGTGCGCCACTGTGCTTTGACATCCAAGTGCCACGGCAGGACGACGGGGTAACACGACTCGGTATCGTCTGCTGCGGTTTTGATAAGGCTGGGCGTTGCGATAGTTTGGCCTTCTCCATAGAGTAAAATTAACACCTTGTGACAAATGATATTTACCAGTCGCGGCGTGCCGTTACTGGCTTGCAAGATCATCTTGCAGGCATTGCGGGTAAACACCTCAGGCCCTTCATAGCCGGCTTTGACCATGCGATGTTTGATATACTGGTAAATTTGTTCGGCATCCAGTTCCTGCAGGTAACAGCTAAAGGTAATGCGCTGCTTGAGCTGACGTAACTCGGGTAAATTGACTTTGACATCCAGTTCCGGCTGTCCCATCAACACCACTTGCAATAGCTTCTGTCGCTCGGTTTCAAAATTGGTGATCAGCCGTAGAGCTTCCATGCTCTCAACAGGCAGTGCCTGCGCCTCGTCAATGAGGAGGACGA
>CAZLGJ010000010.1:27107-35409 GCA_964559075.1 uncultured Glaciecola sp. | reverse complement strand
AGACAAGCTTGTCCTAGGTAATGCAGTGCAAATCAAAACGCTTAAAAAGCTGCTTAACACATCTGATATTATCAGCTTGCACGTGCCTGAAACACCTGAGACTCAGGACATGATTGGCGAAGCAGAACTGGCTGAAATGAAAGACGGTGCCATTTTGATCAACGCAGCCCGTGGCACTGTTGTCGATATTGACGCACTTGCCGCGGCACTTGAAAGCAAAAAACTCAACGGTGCGCTAGTTGATGTGTTCCCAGTTGAGCCAAAATCAAACCAAGAAGAGTTTGAGTCACCGCTACGCAAGTTTGATAACGTGATTCTAACGCCGCACGTCGGTGGTTCGACACAAGAAGCACAAGAGAATATCGGCATTGAAGTCGCAGGCAAACTCGCGAAGTATTCTGACAACGGCTCAACTTTGTCAGCGGTTAACTTTCCAGAGGTATCACTACCAGGCCATGCTAAGCACTCTCGTCTATTGCACATCCACAAAAACGCACCGGGTGTACTAACCAAAATCAACCAAGCGTTTGCTCAAGAAGGGATTAATATCGCTGCACAGTATTTGCAAACCAACGAGAACATTGGTTATGTGGTGCTTGAGGTGGAAACTGACCGCGCCGAAGATGCGTTTGCAGAATTGATTCAGATTGAAGGTACCATCAAGACGCGTATCTTATACTAAGCATCATTGCTCTCAGACACAAAAAACGCAGTCATTATTCACATGACTGCGTTTTTTTGTTTATAGCTCACCTAAAGGCGATTTAGAAGAACGTGTACACCAAAGTAACTGAGGTCTCAGTATCGAGGTTGTCACGGCCTTCATCTACCTCGGTATTGTGGTCGAGTTTCAAAGAGACCTTCATTGATATACCGTTAGCCAACTTAGCGCTGACAGAGGTTTTTGAACGGGTTTTGACATTATCTTCGCCGTATTCACTACTGATAACCTGTGTGATTTTTGCTGTCTCAGATAGTTTGTAAGCAAAGTCAATCGCACCACGCACCACGACACTGCTTAAATCTGTACCGTCTTGATCTTCTGCGAAACTATAACCCGGACCAATTGAGTAGTTAAAAGATTGTTTGGGCGTATTGATGACCTTCTCGTTCCAACCGATGGCAACCGTAGACTGATAGGCAAAATTTGAGAAGCGATCATCTTCATAAGAGGCGAATGCAAATAAACGCTGCTTAGGGTTAGTCAGTTTATAGTTGCCTTGCCCAGACACAAAGATTTTTTGTGCGGTGGTTTCGGTAGTTCCACCGTCTGAATCTTTGATATCGTCTTGTTTGTACAGCGCCTCTAACGTGTATTCATTGCTCCACTGCTCGAGTTCTTGCGTACCTTTAAGCCCTGCGGTTAATGACGTAGTTTCGGTATTGCCCGTGGTTAAAATAAAACCAAATTCACCGTCCATCGAGTAAGGTTTAGCACTATCAGTTTGTGCAAAAACAGGGGCGGCAGTTAAAAATAAACATGGGATAAGTGAGGCAAATCGTTTGCGCATTGCAATTCCTGTGTACTTCAAATTAGATGATTTGTTGAATTTTTTTGGCGTCGTGTTTAGCTTTATTATAAAGCTCATGAATTTGTGTATAGTGTAACGTAGAATCACACAGTGAACTAGCGTTGAAGCATCTTTGTTCAGCTAACGCCGGTTCCTGCTCTATCCACAAAATACACTGAGCTTGGGCCAACAGCCGCTCATCTAATGGTTTGCGCGTATCCGACATGTGGTGGGTATCGAGTAACGGCGCATAAATATTCACCGGTAACCCCCATTCCTCCATGATACCGCCGCTTACAAGCGCAAAGTCGGCGCCAAAATACTGCATTTGTTTGTGCCAAGGCTCGCGCTCGGTATTATCGTCTAAATAAGCTTGGTATGCTTCTGGTGAATGTTGGGCGATCACCATTTCACTCAAAAAGTACAAAATCCCAAGGAGAAAAAATCGGTCGCTACCGCGCACGTGATCCTTGGCTAGTAGCTTGGTCATAACTCCCATCAACACTGACTTATGCCAGTGCGCCGTAGGATCAATGAGCTTGTTGTGAAAAGCAAAAATAGCTTTATTCGCCGTTTCTGCCATCACCAAGTTATAAATTGCCTCGCCACCCACGATATTAATCGCTTTTTCGATCTGGTCTATTTGTTTTGGAAAACGAAATAACGCGCTATTGGCCAATCTCAGGACTTTACTGCTCAGCGCAGCATCAATGTTAATACAGCGGGCAATATCCGTGCTGTGAGTGGCAGGATCATCGAGGATATTGCGAAGTTTAATACACAGATCGGGGCAGGTATAGGTGTCTTGAGCGTATTTTGCGTATTCGGCAAATGGCATATTGCACTCATGGTTGGTCATAAATATGACTAAGTATAGATCGGATTTATATAAGTATTGGAAAGCTAACGATTAAAACAAATTATCTTGTTGTGGTGGTGGACTCACCTCAGTGACCCTGCCGTCTTTACTCGCGTCCTGACTAGCTAGTTTACGCTGCCGGTTGAGATAGCTGCGTTTACGCCTAGCGCAAGCATCATTGATTTGTTTACGCGTATTGTTATCGATATTCAGCCAGTGTAAGCGTTCTTCACGCGAGCGAAAGCAGCCGACACAATAGCCTTTAGGGCCATTGGTGCAGACACCGATACAGGGGCTGGGTACTTCAAAAATTTCAATCTGACGCATGCGTATAAGATACACCGAAATGATAATTTTGTATAAAAAAACCTGATTTAGTTTCCCAAATCAGGTCTTTGAATCAGGCTAATCTATGCCTTTTAAGCAAAAAAATTATTTCTTTGCTTTTGGATTCGGCATGTCGGTAATGCTACCTTCAAAAATCTCAGCCGCCATACCAATTGACTCGTTCAGCGTTGGGTGAGCGTGGATAGTCAGTGCCACATCTTCAGCATCAGCACCCATTTCGATCGCTAAACCGATTTCACCTAACATTTCACCAGCATTGGTACCGATAATCGCACCACCGATAACGCGGCCAGTGTCTTTATCGAAAATCATCTTGGTCATGCCGTCAGTTGCGGCTTGCGCAATTGCACGACCTGAGGCCGCCCAAGGGAACACTGACGCTTCATAATTAACGCCCTGCTCTTTGGCTTCTTTTTCAGTTAAACCAACCCAAGCAATTTCTGGCTCAGTATACGCAACTGATGGGATCGCACGTGGGTCAAAGAAGTGCTTCTGACCAGAGATAACCTCTGCAGCAACATGACCTTCGTGAACCGCTTTGTGAGCAAGCATAGGCTGGCCAACTAAATCACCAATCGCATAGATATGCGGCACGTTTGTTTGCATTTGCTTGTTCACGTTGATGAAGCCACGCTCATCAACCGTCACACCAGCTTCTTCAGCTGCAACTAGTGAACCGTTTGGACGACGGCCTACAGCAACGAGTACTTTGTCATAACGCACTGGCTCTGATGGAGCTTTCTTGCCTTCAAAGGTCACATACAAACCGTCATCTTTTGCTTCAACCGCAGTTACTTTGGTTTCTAGCATGACGTTGAATTTGTCTTTGATGGTCTTCATGTAGACTTTCATGATGTCTTTATCAGCCGCTGGCACCAACTGGTCAAGGAATTCGACCACATCAATTTGAGAGCCAAGTGAACGATAAACGGTACCCATTTCAAGTCCGATAATGCCGCCACCTAGTACCAACATTTTTTCTGGAATGTCTTTCATTTCCAGTGCACCGGTTGAATCAATGACGCGCTCATCTTCTGGAATAAACGGCAATGCGACTGGCTCAGAGCCGGCAGCAATGATCGCATTATCAAAAGTAATGGTCGTAACGCCATCATCACCTGCAACTTCCAGGGTATTAGAACCAGTAAATTTACCGTAACCCTGTACGTGCTTAACTTTACGCATCTTAGACATGCCACCAAGACCTTTGGTCAACTGGCTAACAACGCTGTCTTTCCAAGCGCGAACTTTATCTAGGTCGATTTGAGGCTCACCAAAGCTAACACCGTGGCTAGAAAGGTGTTTCGCTTCTTCAATAACCTTTGCTACGTGTAATAATGCCTTAGACGGGATACAACCAACGTTAAGACACACGCCACCTAAGGTAGCTCGCGCGTCTACTAACACAGTTTCAATCCCTAAATCTGCTGCACGGAAAGCAGCACTGTATCCGCCTGGACCTGCACCTAGAACAACTAGTTGCGTTTTTATTTCGCTCATTGTGACCTCAAAAAATATGGGTTAAATACATCCGGGGGTATTGTACCCCTTAATGCTCATTGATTTCAAAAAAACCAATATTATCAATTAAATAAATTAAAAACGACCGCTGCCGACAAGCCTGCTTATCGGCAACATGTGGCTTAAAGTAAGATGTTGCGCAAATCTTCTAACGCATTCTTCAAATGCACCGTAAAACGGGCAGCCAAAGCACCATCAATTACCCGATGGTCGTACGATAAAGATAAGGGCAACATTAACCTTGGATCAAAATCTTTACCATTCCACTTTGGTTTTATCTCAGACTTCGAGACACCCAAAATTGCAACATCCGGCGCATTGACGATTGGCGTAAAGGCCGTGCCGCCGATACCGCCTAAGCTCGAAATAGTAAAACACGAGCCCTGCATGTCAGCCGCTTTGAGTTTGCCGTCACGCGCTTTGACAGAGATTTCCATCAGCTCTTTGGAAAGCTCATAAATGCCTTTTTGGTCCACATCCCGCACGACCGGTACAACCAAGCCATTTGGGGTATCAACTGCAATACCAATGTGGAAGTACTTTTTAAGTACTAAGGTTTCACCGTCAGCAGATAGTGATGAGTTAAAGGTCGGGTACGCTTTGAGCGCATCGGCCGCCGCTTTCATCATGAATACCAAAGGCGTGATCTTAAAGCCAAGCTTGCGCTTTTCTGCAACCACATTTTGCTGCTTACGGAAATCTTCTAAGTCAGTAATATCGGCTTCATCAAATTGCGTCACATGTGGAATTGTTACCCAGTTGCGATGCAGGTTTGGCCCTGATAGTTTTTGAATGCGCGTTAATGGTAACTCTTCTACTTCGCCAAACTTACTAAAATCAACTTTGGGCTGCGCGATGACTTGTAAGCCGCCCTCACCTGCACCTGTCGCCGCAGCAGCTGTGGCTTTGGGACGAGACAGCTCATATTTGACATAAGACTGCACGTCTTCTTTGACGATACGACCTTTGTTGCCAGAACCAGTTACTTGGGTCAGATCCACACCAAATTCACGCGCTAAACGACGCACCGATGGTGAGGCATGCACGCGACCTGTGGCTTTAATTTCGCCTGCAGATGGATGGTGCGGTACCGGTGGCGCTTTGTTTGCTGCTGGTGATGGAGCGGCTGCTGTAGCTGCACTGTCTGCAGCGGCTGCTGGTTTTTCATTGGCCGCAGGGTTCTCATTGGCCGCAGGCGCTTCAGCACTGGCACTACCCGCCACTTCCAAATCAATTACCAGCGAGCCTTGCGAGACTTTATCGCCTACAGCGGCGTGGATTGCTTTGACCACACCAGCTTCTGGTGAAGGCACATCCATTGAGGCTTTATCGGTTTCAAGTGTAATTAGGCCATCTTCAGCTGCAACGCTATCACCGACAGCCACTAAGACTTCAATGACGTCAACGTTTTCATCTCCGCCAATGTCTGGGACGGTGACTTGAATAACGGTTTCACCGCCGCTTGTTTGCGCAGCTGTTTCTGATGCGTTAGCGACAGGCGTTTGGGCCTCATCTTGATTGGCCGCGGGCGCTTCAGCGGTCGCTGGCGCTTCTGGCTCAGATGCGCTGTCAGAGGCACCGCTTGCAATTTTAGCTAGCAACGTACCTTCGGAGATCTTGTCGCCGACCGCAACACAAATCTCGGACACACTGCCGGCAAACGGGGCAGGGATATCCATCGACGCTTTATCAGATTCCACAGTGACAATGGCATCTTCTGCTTCGATGTCATCGCCAACGGCAACGCAGATCTCAATAACTTCAACCGAATCTTCGCCCAAATCAGGGACGAGTACATCTTTCATATCAGACATCTTACTTCTCCTTAGGCGTATAGTGGATTGATTTTGTCAGCATCAATACCGAGTTCGCTAATTGCTTTGGCCAAGTCTGCGGCTTTATAATCGCCCACTTTGACTAGCTCATACAGTGCTGCCACGGCAATAAACTCCGCATCCACTTCAAAATGACGACGCAAGTTTTGACGGCTATCAGAACGACCAAAACCGTCCGTGCCCAGTACGCGATAAGCGCCAGGTACGAAAGCGCGCACCTGATCAGCATAGGCTTTCATGTAGTCAGTCGCAGCAATAGTAGGACCATTATTACCCGCTTCTAGCACTTCTGTGATGTAGGCTTTTTGCGGCGCATCAGTCGGGTGCAGCATATTGTGGCGCTCCACTGAAATACCGTCACGGCCAAGCTCGTTAAATGAAGGTACGGAATACACTTCGGATTCAATGCCAAATTTCTCAGCAAGTAATGCAGCCGCTTCGCGAACTTTGACCAAAATTGTGCCCGAGCCTAACAGCTTCACTTTGAGCTTGCTTTCACCGACAGTATCTAGCTTATAGATACCTTTGATGATGCCTTCTTCACAACCTTTGGGCATTTCTGGCTGGACGTAGTTTTCGTTCATCACCGTAAGGTAATAGAAAACGTTTTCTTGTTCTTCCAACATGCGGCGGGTACCGTCCTGTACAATCACCGCCATTTCATAGCCATAGGTTGGATCATAAGAAATACAGTTGGGGATCAAACCCGCTTGAATATGTGAATGACCATCTTGGTGCTGCAAGCCTTCGCCATTAAGCGTGGTGCGACCAGCCGTACCACCCACTAAGAAACCACGACACTGGCTGTCACCGGCAGCCCACGCCATATCTCCCACACGCTGGAAACCAAACATCGAATAATAGATATAGACCGGTAACATAGGTACATCATTCAACGAGTACGACGTGCCGGCTGCCACAAAGGATGACATCGCACCTAACTCGTTAATCCCTTCTTGCAGTACCTGGCCTTTTTTGTCTTCGCGATAGAAAGCAACTTGGTCGGCATCTTGCGGCACGTATTTTTGACCTTCGTTGGCATAAATACCCACCTGACGGAACAAGCCTTCCATACCAAAGGTACGCGCTTCATCTGGAATAATAGGCACCACGTGCTTACCCATTTGCTTATCTTTAAGCAAGGACGTTAAGACGCGTACGAACGCCATAGTGGTCGAGATTTCACGGCCATTTGAACCTTTAGTGACTGCTTCAAACGCTTTTAGCGGTGGTGCAGGTAGCTCTACCGTTGATTTTGGCAAGCGACGCGGCATAAAGCCGTGCAGCGCATCGCGACGCGCTTTGAGGTATTGATACTCTTCAGACGCCTCGTCAAACTTGTAGTACGGGAGGTTTTCTAAATCTTCATCCGAGACTGGAATATTGAAACGATCGCGATACATACGAATCGACTCTTTGTCCATCTTCTTAACGTTGTGCGCGATGTTTTTGCCTTCACCAGCCGCGCCCAAACCGTAGCCTTTCACCGTCTTCGCGAGAATGACTTGAGGACGGCCTTGCGTTTCAGAGGCTTTTTTGTATGCCGCATAGACTTTGACTGGATCGTGACCACCGCGGTTCAAACGCCAGATGTCATCATCTGACATATTGGCAACCATCTCTTTCAGTTCAGGATACTTACCAAAGAAATGTTCACGCGTGTATGCGCCGCCGTTGGCTTTACAGTTCTGATACTCACCGTCCACGGTTTCGTTCATCAGCTCAAGTAGCTTACCCGAGGTGTCACGTGCTAATAATGGATCCCAGTAGCGGCCCCAAATCACCTTGATGACTTCCCAACCCGCGCCGCGGAAGGTGCCTTCTAATTCTTGAATGATCTTGCCGTTGCCACGCACAGGACCATCAAGACGCTGCAGGTTACAGTTAATTACAAACGTTAGATTATCCAAGCCTTCACGTGAAGCTAGGCCAATTGCACCCAAGCTCTCTGGCTCGTCTACCTCACCATCACCCATAAAGCACCATACGCGCTGGTCAGAACAGTCTTTTAACCCGCGGTTGGTAAGATACTTTAAGAAGCGCGCGAGATAAATCGCCTGCATTGGCCCTAGGCCCATAGATACGGTAGGGAATTGCCAAAAATCGGGCATCAACTTAGGGTGTGGGTAGGAGGATAAGCCTTCTCCTGATACTTCTTGACGGAAGTTATCAAGCTGACCTTCGCTTAAGCGTCCTTCGATAAACGCACGTGAATAAATACCGGGCGA
>CAZLGJ010000010.1:11473-27097 GCA_964559075.1 uncultured Glaciecola sp. | reverse complement strand
ACACATGGCCTTGCACAAACACAAAATCACCACCATCTTTGTCGTTAGGCGCTCGGAAAAAATGGTTAAAGCCAACATCATATAACATGGCTGATGACTGGAACGAAGAGATGTGCCCACCGAGTTCTAAGTCTTTTTTGGACCCGCGCAACACCATCATCAACGCATTCCAGCGAATCGCATTCCGGATCTTAGTTTCAATCGTTTGATCACCCGGCATAGTCGGCTCTTGCCCCGGCGGGATGGTATTCAAATAAGCCGTCGTAGCATCATACGGCAAATGCGCTCCATTGCGTCGTGCTTTTTCGATTAACTGCTCAAGCAAATAGTGCGCGCGATCAACACCTTCTGCTTCAAGAACAGATTCGAGGGAATCGATCCATTCCTGCGTTTCTTGTGGATCGACGTCCACATTGATTTGGTCAGTCATATTATGTCCTGTTCTGTCTTAATTTGAATTCACATCCATCCGACGCATTGCCCGCTGTACAGCAGTATCGCGTTGATTGATGTCCAATAAGGTCGTTTCTATATACACCAGTAAGGCATTACTAGTGGTTCTTGCTTTATCTGGATTCTGCGTAACAATGGCTTCGACAATTTGTTCGCGATAACCTTTAATTGTTTGCGCTGCATCGGGGATGACACTGAGCATTTCTAAGTTTTTAGCAATGTTGTCTTCGAGCATCCCCTTAAGACTGCGCATTATGTGCTGCAAAATCATATTGTGCGTAGCCTTGGCCATTACCAAATAAAACTCAGCCAATAACTTTGCATCTTGCGCAATATCAGAGCTTGCTTCGGCTGACAGTGCCAGCCAAGCCCGCTGTAGGTGTTGATAATCTTCAGGCTGCCCTCGCAACGCTGCATAATAAGCGGCCATACCTTCTAGCGCATGCCGAAACTCCAGCAAATCAAACTGTGTCTCGGGACGATTCGCAACCAGCGCAAGTAGCGGATCGGTCATGTTTGCATTGAGCTTAGGGTTAACATAGGTGCCACCGCCTTGCTTGCGCTCAACTAAGCCTTTTGCCTGCAAGTTTTGAAACGCCTCGCGCAGAGAGGGCCGGGATACATTAAACTCTTCAGCTAATACGCGCTCTGCCGGCATCCGCTCGCCAGCCACAAAACTGCCATCGAGGATCATTGCTTCGAGTTTTTCGGTCAGAATATCGGATAATTTTTGCTGTTTAATACCGGCCATTGCTGACACACCTTATGTTAATCATTTTAACGTAAAACCATCATTGGTAATACCATTTAACCAAAGTGTACCTTATCTGTCATAATTCAACAACCCTTGCGCCTAAACTGAGCAAAAAAAATGGCCATACAAGTTGCCTTGCACAGCCATTAATTATTGATAAATAAGTATTTTGTCTTATCAACAGGTGATTTAATCCGATATCTTACGACTAATGCACTACTCCCAAAAGGGTTAAAATAGCGACCATTGACAGCATGAATAGTATATTGCGTTTCGCTAAACTCACAAGCGTTTTGGCTTCTGTCACGATATCGTCTGGCGCAGTGGTAACATCTTCAGCGGCTACTGCCACTTTAACCAAGACGGCTTTAGCACTGCTGTGCGTATCGCTAAGCAAAGCGAGCCATACCGGAAAAGCGCGCGAATAATGACCGACAATTAAAAAGCCAAATGCGGCAATGCGCACCGGTAACCAATCAATCACAAACAACAATCGTTGTGTGGTACCTTGAACGGGCAAATCGTGCTTTTGACTATAGCCATTGATAGTGCGCAAAGTACTGTAGGCGATAATGCCAAACACGTTAAAACAGACAAACATGACTATCGGCGCGGCATATCGCTGATAGTTCAACCACACCAAATGACCTGCCACTGTTTGTGGGCAGTGATCGGGTAAACCCAATTCTCGCGCATGCATATCACAGGCTTGCAAATCACCTCTTGCTGCTGCGGATAAGTAGCCACGAAAAGCCTCGCGTAAGGCGCTACTGCCGATGCTCGTAAATAAGACCAACAAGGTGAGCACAAAGGTAACAAACCCCAGCTGTAAATTACTCACTAGCAGTTGTATCAACAGTGCTGGCAAAAACAAAATCGCGCCCAACTGCAAGGTGTTGGTATCTGAGTGTAAGTACTGCCGGCTCAGCAGCCAGCGTTTGTACTTGTCATAATAAAAATCCGTGCGCAAATAATGCGGTTTACTTACCACACGCTCAGCAAAGATGGTCAACAAGAGATAAATCAAAGTCATACAGACATTTCCAATGTGGCTAAGCCTAAATTGTTAAGTAAGCTGTTAAAAGCTGGCTAAATTAATTATTCATCATGCGATAAGTGTATCGCACTGCGGTAACGCCCCCAGTCAAAACTAGCACCGGGATCAGTTTTGCGGCCAAACGCAATGTCACTATGCCCAACAATACGGCCAAGCGTGATTGCCGGGTAATGCGCTTGCAAATAATGGGTAACCGACACTAGCGCTTGGTATTGCGCTTCTGTATATGGGTGATCATCACATCCTTCAAGCTCAATGCCGATACTATAATCATTGCACTGGCTACGTCCCTGAAAACTAGACTGCCCGGCATGCCAAGCGCGCTTGTCAAACGGCACAAATTGCACCACCTGGCCATTGCGTTTAATGCACAAATGCGCCGATACCTGCAGTTGATCAATATGCGCAAAAAAAGGATGCACATCGGGATCCAACCGTCCCAAAAACAAATCCTCAATGTAGTGACCACCATAGTATCGCGGCGGCAAACTGATATTGTGGATGACTAGCAAAGACACCTCAGCAGTTGGGCGTTCATTATAGTGCGCAGAATGCAGCTGTTGTGCTTCGGGAAAGAGTGACATCATCTGCCTCAAATTAAGCTATTTTGGTGCTTTTTATGTATTATAAGGTGAGTTTACTTGTTTGCGCCGCTTTATCCTAGTTAATTGAAGGAATAACCATGACCACACCACCATCAGATGCATCCAATACACGTGCCATTAGTGGGTGGTTAGTCGTTGGCATGTGGGTCAGCCTGTTCTTATTACTGGTGATGGCATTTAACGCTTATTGGCAAGATGACGCACATCCCAATCGCAACCCACAGGCGATGATTGGGCCATCGGGCTACACTTTAGTCTTACAACAAAATCGCCAAGGGCACTACCTGTTGGATGGGTTTATCAATCAACAGCCAGTGACATTCTTGCTCGATACCGGCGCCACCAGCGTGTCGATTCCGGCGCATTTAGCCTCTAGGCTCGGGCTTAGCAGCGGTCGCCCTTTTCCGGTGCTAACGGCAAATGGCGCAGTGACGGTATATGAAACCGTCGCCAATTCGTTGAGTTTTGGTGATATTGAGTTTTCGCAAGTCAGCGCGCATCTCAATCCAGGCATGCGCAGTGACAAAATTTTATTAGGCATGAGTGTGCTAAAGGATTTACAATTCACCCAAACTAACCAACAACTGACCATTACGATACCCCGATGACCGCGTTTGACCTTGCCACTTTTGACCGACACTTACCTTCCGACACATTAATTAACCAACGCCAAGTCCTGCACGATGTGACGGCTGCTTTGGCGGAAGACCTCGGAGTCGAGCCGGGCCACACATTTGACTCAGAGTGGTTAACACGTGATGTGACTGCACAGCTGATCCCACAGGCAAGGCACAAAACCGCGCAGGTTATCTGTCGGGAACACGCTACTATCGCTGGACTGGCATGGGTCGAAGCGGCCTTTCGCTTATGTGCTCCGGACGTGCAGATAACCTATGCAGTCAAAGATGGTGATCAGGTCACCCCCAACGCGCTATTATTCACCGTGACTGGCAATGCCCAAGCGCTGCTAACGGCTGAGCGAACAGCGCTGAACTTTTTGCAAGCACTTAGTGCCACCGCAACCCAAACAGCGCACTTCGTGACTTTGGTTGGCGAGCATCCACTAGCGATACTAGACACCCGCAAAACCTTACCGCAGATGCGCTTAGCCCAAAAGTACGCGGTTCAGTGTGGCGGTGGTCAGAACCACCGTATTGGTCTGTATGACGCCTTTTTGATCAAAGAAAATCACATTTTTGCGTGTGGTGGGATCCCCCAAGCTATCACGCAAGCACGGCACAACTACCCCGCTTTGCCCATCGAAGTCGAAGTGGAAAACCTCGATGAATTTGCCCAAGCGCTCGACGCTGGTGCAGATATTGTCATGTTAGATAATTTTACGACAGAACACATCCTTCAGGCAGTAGCGCTCAATCAAGGACGCTGTAAACTGGAAGTCTCAGGTAATATTACGGCTGAACGCATCGCTGAGTTAAGTACCACTGGCGTGGACTATATCTCAAGCGGCGCACTGACCAAGAATATTCAAGCGATTGATTTGTCTCTCAGAATTATCGACTAATCACTCCCACCTATGTTGCTGGTTGCGTATAAGGTTGCGCAGACATAAACATAGGTATACGTACACATACCGACAGTTATCTCGGCGCGACATATACTCAGTCTTAAGTAATGAATACACACCTGATGTAAACGGACGTTGAACTGATTTTGTTAAACACTATGCGCCATGCGCGGAGATGATTATGAATACGTTATTAACTAGCAAAAACACCAAGGGCTTTACTTTAATCGAACTAATGATTGTAGTAGCCATTATCGGGATCCTCGCAGCGATTGCGTTACCAGCCTATCAAAACTACACCCAAAAAGCGAAGTTTACCGAAGTCACCAACGCTTCTGCAGCAGCCAAGTCTGCCGTTGAAGTCTGTGCCCAGGTCAAAAATGCACTCGCCGATTGTGATGGCGGAGCATCAGGTATCCCTGCAGATGTCACCGCAGCTGCTGGCGTCGTCGGTCTGGCTACAGCTAACGGTGTAATCACTACGACTAAGCCAACCGATAGCGATATCTCAGGTACCGGTACCTTTGTACTCACGCCAACCTTGGCAGGTGGTAAAGTCACATGGGCAGCAGCCTGTACGCCAGCCACATTATGTTAAGCGAATAAGTGACCAAAAAAGCCCGTTATTGGGCTTTTTTGATCTTTGCTACTTTTTTTCTTGCGCTTGTTGACTGGAGGTACGCATCATGGCTCAAACCAACGTAACATATTTATGGCAAGGTGCTGACCGACGCGGTAACAAGGTCAAAGGTAAAATCACCGCGCAATCCATCCAAGAAGTCAAATTGCTCCTGCGCAAACAAGGCATATCGGCGCAAGAAATAAAAAAACCACGGGGCAATCTGCTCTTGCGCGGGAAAGAAAAGCTCTCCAGTGAAGATATCTGTGTGATCACACGCCAAATAGCAACCATGCTCAATGCCGGTGTCAGCGTCATGCAAACCCTCGACATGATTGCTGCTGGCCATGCCAAACAAGAAGCGCGAACGATTTTAGGTGCCATCGCAGACGACGTTAAAGCAGGCAGTCAAATGAGCCAAGCCTTGCGCAAACATCCCCAGCATTTTGATGAACTTTACTGCGACTTAGTCGCCAGCGGCGAGCAGTCTGGCGCACTCGAAACGATTTTTGACCGCATTGCCGTCTACAAAGAAAAAGCTGAAGCGCTGAAATCAAAAATCAAAAAAGCCATGTTTTATCCGATTGCCGTGGTGGTGGTTGCCATGATCGTGACAACCATTTTATTGATTTATGTCGTCCCTCAGTTTCGCGACATCTTTGCTAGTTTTGGTGCGGAGCTGCCGGTTTTTACCCAGTTCGTCCTCAACATATCCCAGTTTGTACAGGATTATGGTTTGTCAATTGCTGCAGCGCTTGTTGCGCTTAGTTGGGCCGTCAAACGCAGCATACAACATTCAAAGCGCTTCGCCGATCAGCTTGATGCCAAAGTGCTGAAACTTCCTATCGTTGGTGAAATATTAGAAAAAGCGGCAGTTGCTCGTTTCGCACGCACGCTTGCTACCACCTTTAGTGCCGGTGTGCCATTCATTCAGGCCTTAAACTCTGCTGCAGGTGCCGCTGGCAATGCGGTGTATCGCGATGCCATCGTGTTTATCAAAAAAGAGGTCGCCAGTGGCATGCAGATGCACCTTGCCATGCGCGCCACCAGCCTATTTCCCGATATGGTGATACAGATGGTTGCCATTGGCGAAGAGTCTGGGACAGTAGACGACATGCTGGCCAAAATTGCCGACATCTATGAGCGCCAAGTGGACGATATGGTAGATGGGTTAACCAGCTTGCTAGAACCGTTGATTATGGCGGTACTGGGCGTGGTTATCGGTGGGCTAATTGTCGCCATGTACCTACCTATCTTTCAAATGGGCAATGTTGTATAGTGTTGCCGTTAATGGACTAATGAGCACGTGGTTTTTGGCGCTATGATCTTACTGTTTGAACTTTACCCCATCGTTTTTATCTGCACATGCGCGGTACTTGGCTTACTGATCGGCAGCTTTCTCAATGTCGTTATTTACCGCCTCCCCATTATGATGCAGCGCGACTGGCAGCGAGAGTTTATCGCCTATTTTGCGCCCAATGTTAAGCCGGAGCCCCCAGGCGGAATCCCGCTTGCTGAGACGTTTAACTTATCGATTCCGCGCTCTGCCTGCCCGCATTGCAAAACCCCCATCCCAGCCAGCGAAAACATTCCACTTTGGTCGTTTTTGCGCAAAGGCGGTAAATGTCAGCACTGTGATCATCCGATTGCCCTGCGCTACCCAATGGTTGAGTTGCTCACGGTAATGCTGTCTGGCTTTTGCGCATGGCATTTTGGCGTCACCATTGAGTGCGCCATTATGTTATTGGTGTCGTGGAGTTTGATCAGTGCTATTGCTATCGATATCGACCACATGTTGCTGCCCGACCAAATTACCCTGCCATTGCTGTGGCTCGGACTGCTGAGCGCGACCCAAGGCTGGTTCGTGCCGTTGCAAGATGCGGTGATTGGTGCGGCAATTGGCTACCTATCCCTGTGGTCGATCTATCATATATTTAAGCTACTGACCGGAAAAGAAGGTATGGGTTATGGCGACTTTAAATTACTCGCCGCGATTGGTACCTTTGTCGGCTGGCAGCATTTACTCGTTGTGATACTGCTCTCTTCGGTAGTCGGTTTGATATATGCCCTCTATACGAAAATTGCTTCTGCAGAACCAAGCTCCCCCGATCAGACTGTGCCAGCCGGTGCAATACCGTTCGGTCCGTTCTTAGGTGTTGCTGGCTGGATAACCATAATATATGGCGATGCGGTTGTGCATGCTTATCTCAGTTATATGGGGCTGCGCTAATGGTGGTTGCAAAGCCCAATGACAGCCCCGCCAACAAACCACTGATTGTTGGCTTGACCGGCGGCATTGGCAGTGGCAAATCATTGGTCGCTGACGCATTTGCTAAACAGGGTGTTGCGATTGTGGATGCCGATATTGTCGCACGAGAAGTCGTCGCACCGCATACCAAAGGATGGCAAGCGATTGTCGACAAATTTGGCACCGAGGTATTGCAAGCTGATAATAGCCTTGATCGGCCCGCTTTGCGAACGTTGGCGTTTGCCGCTCCAGAGACAACTGCGTGGCTGAACGCGACCTTACATCCACTGATCCGCGCCGAAATGCAGCAGCAGCTAACTGCTGCAGAGGGTCCTTATGTGTTATTTGTTGTGCCGTTGTTAATCGAAAATAGCCTAAATCAATGGTGTGACCGAATTTGTGTCGTTGATGTGCCTACTGAGATGCAGCTCGACCGTGCCAGTCAGCGAGACAACAACAGCTATGATCAAATCCAAAAAATCATCCAACAGCAATGTTCAAGAAGTGAACGATTAGCGAAAGCGGATGATATTATCGACAATAGTAAAAACATCTCTCACACCCTCAAACAGGTAGACAATTTACATAAATTATACAAAAAATTTGCTTCTGGGTTGAATTCTTAACCGATTTAGTGTTTATTGCTACTGTGTTGTTGGAGTACAAAAATGAAACAGGCCGTCTTTGAGTTTCCACTCAATGAAAAAGTGAGGAATTACCTGCGTATTGAACATCTGTTCAATTGCATGGCGGACCCGAGCGTGTGTTGCCAAAAAAACGTTGAAGTTGGCTTCTTGCGCAATCTGTTTCAGTTGCTCGATTTGATTGAACGGGTTGATATGAAGACTGAGCTACTGCGCGATCTCAAAACCTATCGTCAAGTTGTCAAACACTGGGCTGAGTTAGACGGCGTGGATTTAACTAAAATTAACGCCCTCGCCTTTCAAATCGACAACGCTATTAATAGTCTCAACAACGCCGGCAGAATCGGCTGCTCACTTAAGAAAGAGCGGTTTTTAGCGGCTATTCGCAACCGCTTTGCAATCCCTGGCGCCACGTGTAGCTTCGATTTACCAAAACTACACCACTGGTTGCATCTTCCTGATAACCAGAAAATTGCCGATATGGAGAGCTGGTTAGCACCGCTGGTTGTGCTCAAAAATGCGGTTTGTATTACGTTAGACTATTTGCGACAGCGCCAGCCGCTCACCGAAACCCTCGCCCCCAACGGGTTTTATCAAGGTGTTGCCGATGCCAAAGTCGAACTCATTAGAGTTGTGCAAGGCTCACAAAGCGACTATTATCCTACCTTAAGTGGGAACAAATATCGCTATGCGGTCAGATTTATGCAATTTACACAAGATGAGCAAACCGAACGTGCCATCGGGGACATTCAATTTCAAATGGCCTGCTGTTAATGGTCGTATCCTGTCCTAGCTGCGGTGTTGACGTCGAGTGGTCTGAGAAAGCAACGCATCGACCGTTTTGTTCCAAAAAGTGCCAACTTATTGATTTGGGCGAATGGGCTGATGAAGAAAAGTCAATCCCCTGTCAGCCAGGTCAAAATGAGATGCACAGTCTTGATGTTGAGGATATCGAAGCCCTCTTATCAGAACAATCATCCCAATTTTTTACAAAAGATTAAATCTTATGCACACAATTGAAAAAGTGGCTATCGTTGGCGGCACGCACGGCAATGAACTCACCGGTATTCACCTAGTCCGCAACTTACAAAATGGCAAATTACAACTGCCCCATTCGTTTGACTTTAATTTTTTGTTAGCCAACCCCGAAGCGATAGCATCTAATCAGCGCTACATTGAAACAGATCTGAACCGACAGTTCGCGCTAGGTAACCTCAAGCATGCAGCAAATTTGTTGTATGAGCTCAATTTGGCACAAATGCTCAACCGTAAAATTGGTCCTAAGCATCAACCAATGACAGATTTGGTCATTGATATTCACAACACCACCTCAAATATGGGTCCCACGTTAATCGTTCTCGAATCATCGCTGTTCTATCGCGAAATGGCGGGATATCTCAAAGCGCGTATGCCAGAGGCGAACATACTCGTAGAAGATGAGGTCAGCTATGCTGAACACCCGTATTTATGTACGTTGGGCAGATACGGTGTCATGCTAGAACTCGGTGCGCAGCCACAGGGTGTGGCACGCGCGGATATTTACGCTGACTGCGTGACTATGCTAAACCACATACTAGATTATGTAGAACTTAACAACACCCATCAGATCCGTTCATCTGAGGGCTTTGAAGCATTTCGCTTGTTAGATGTGGTGTATTTTCCCTATGATCAAGACGAGCAACTATTAGGTCATATCCACCCTAACCTACAAGACAATGATTTTGCCCCGCTTGCTCCAGGGGAGCCAATGTTTCAACTGTTCTCTGGTGAGATCATGTCCTACAATGGCGATACAACGGTTTATCCGCATTTTATCAATGAAGCGGCATACCATCATACACAAGTGGCGTTTAGCACGGCCGATAAGTTTATTTGGTAAGTGCCTGCAAACTATCGATAATGGGCTGGTTAGCATCCGGGAATGACAAAGACGGCAACTCATCAAATGCGACCCAGCGCCCTTCGAGCCCTTCTTGAGAATCAGGCTCACCGTTGAACAAATGTACGTAAAATACATGCAGATGCACGGTTTTTTCAGGGTATTCATAACTAATCACAAACTGAGCTTCGCCATCTAAGATGGCAATCCCCACTTCTTCGCGTAACTCTCTGACAAGCGCATTAAAGGGCGTTTCGTCGCCTTCAAGTTTGCCGCCGGGAAACTCCCATTTGTCGCCCTGATGCTGATCACTTGCGCGTTTGGTGACAAAACACTGTTGGCCACGCAGGATAACACCAACAGCAACATCAATTTCTGACGACATTATAATTTACCATGACAGTGCTTGTACTTCTTGCCAGAACCACAGGGGCAGGGATCGTTGCGACCCACTTTGGGCTCGGTGCGATTGCCAACGCGGACGCTGCCTTTGGCTTGGTCAGCATTAGTCTGAGTGGCTTGCTCGGCTTGCGCGGCTCGCTGACGTTCGACTTCATCAACGTCTTCTTGGGCTTGTACTTTGACCTTTGATAATAAACTGATGACTTCTGCTTTGAGGTTTTCTAACATCGCAGAAAACAGTTCGAATGACTCTCGCTTATATTCTTGCTTGGGATTCTTTTGCGCGTATCCTCTTAAGTGAATACCCTGACGCAAATAATCCATGGCGGCCAAATGCTCTTTCCAGTGATTATCTAAACTCTGCAACATCACGGCTTTTTCAAATTGACGCATTACATCTTCACCCACCATGTCGACCTTGGCTTGGTAAGCTTGCTCAATTTCACCAAGGATTTTTTCGCGGAGTTTTTCTTCAAAGAGCTTATCGTCTTCATCCAACCACTGCTGGATAGGGAGTTCAACTTGAAAATCGCCCTTCAGACGTTCTTCTAAACCGGGTACGTCCCACATTTCTTCTAACGACTCAGGAGGAATATATTGACTAATGGTTTCATCGACAACATCGTGTCGAATCGCTGCAATCGTTTCACCTACATCACCGTCTTCAAGCAGCTCGTTACGCTGTTCATAAATGACTTTACGCTGATCATTGGCAACATCATCATACTCAAGCAGCTGTTTACGAATATCAAAATTGCGTGTTTCTACTTTGCGCTGGGCATTTTCAATCGCACGGGTCACCCATGGATGCTCAATTGCCTCGCCCTCTTCCATACCTAAACGCTGCATCATCGCACCCATTTTTTCTGAGGCAAAGATACGCATCAAGGGATCGTCTAAGGATAGATAAAAGCGCGATGAACCTGGATCGCCTTGTCGGCCTGAACGACCGCGCAGCTGATTGTCAATACGACGGGATTCGTGACGCTCAGTACCAATAATGTGTAATCCACCGGCTGCGAGTGTTTCTGCATGACGTTCTTGCCACGCTTGGGTGAGCTTTTCGCGTTTAGCTTCGTCGGTCACACCTTCAAGTTCAGTTTGTAAGTTCCCGCCAAGCACAATGTCCGTGCCACGACCGGCCATGTTGGTCGCAATCGTGACAGCACTTGGCATACCCGCTTGGGCAACAATTTCGGCTTCTTGTGCATGGAATTTGGCATTGAGCACTTTATGCTTAATTTTTTCTTGCTTTAGAATGCTTGAGAGCAACTCGGAGTTTTCGATTGAAATCGTACCTACAAGTACAGGCTGGCCACGTTTAACGCAGTCTTTAATATCCTCAACAATGGCTAAATACTTTTCTTTGGCAGTACGATAAATCAAATCTGACTTGTCATCGCGGATCATGGGTTTATTGGTGGGAATAACCACTGTTTCTAACCCATATATTTGTTGGAATTCAAAGGCTTCAGTGTCGGCGGTACCCGTCATGCCGCTGAGTTTTTCGTACAGGCGAAAGTAATTTTGGAAAGTGATCGATGCCAACGTCTGGTTTTCATTATGGATCTTGACGCCTTCTTTGGCCTCGACTGCTTGATGCAGACCTTCTGACCAACGACGCCCTTCCATCGTCCGACCAGTATGTTCATCAACAATGACGATATCGTCGTCTTTGACAATATAATCAACATCTTTCACAAAGATGTTGTGTGCCTTGAGTGCAGCATTCACATGTTGCAATAGCGCTATATTGGCCGAAGCAAATAACGAGTCACCTTCTTTGAGGATCCCAGCTTCAAACATCAGCTCTTCAACATAAATTTGGCCATTTTCGGTCAAAAATACCTGCTTGGCTTTTTCATCAACCGTGAAATGGCCTTCGCCCACTTCCTCTTCGGTATCTTCTTTGTCTTGTTTGACGAGTTTAGGAATGAGGGCGTTGATTTGTTTATAAAGTGCGGAACTGTCCTCAGCTTGACCAGATATAATCAATGGTGTGCGCGCTTCATCAATCAAAATTGAATCCACTTCATCGATAACGGCGTGGTAGAGACCGCGCTGTACTCGGTGCTCTGGGCTGTATGCCATGTTGTCACGCAAGTAATCGAAACCAAATTCATTGTTGGTGCCGTAGGTCACATCACACGCATAGGCTGCTTCCTTTTCTTGATTCGACATACCCGGGATATTACAGCCAACGGTCAATCCCAAAAATTCAAACAGTGGGCGCAGCGTATCCGAGTCACGCGTTGCCAAATAATCATTTACGGTTATTACGTGTACGCCTTTTCCCGTCAGCGCATTTAGGTAGGTTGCGGTCGTCGCGGTCAGAGTTTTACCTTCCCCGGTACGCATCTCTGCGATTTTGCCTTCATGTAAGATAATACCGCCGGTTATTTGCACATCGAAGTGACGCATGCCATACACGCGCTTACTGGCTTCTCTGACTACAGCAAAAGCATCATTTAAAATGGCATCAAGGCTACTACCGTTGGCTAACGCCTCTTTGAATTCGGCGGTTTTGGCTTTTAGTTCTGCGTCTGAAAACGCCTCGTATTCTGCTTCTTTTTGGTTAATGAGCTTAACGCGCTTATTGACTTGCTTAAGGATACGATCGTTACGACTGCCAAAGATTTTGCGTGCGATAGATGAAAACATGCTGTAAAAGATTCCGTAATACTATTTTTATTTGCGGTAAACAAATGGGAGCGGATCAATTTGTTTACCCTGTTTAATCACTTCATAGTGGACATGTGCGCCCGTTGAACGACCTGTGTTGCCAATCGTTGCAATCGTTTGCCCTTTAGTAACGACTTCTCCCACTACAACATTGAGCGTGTGGTTGTGGCCATAGCGGGTTGATAAACCGTTACCGTGGTTGATTTCGACAAGATTGCCGTAACCAAATCGTTCACCGGACCAAGTCACTACCCCTGCTGCAGTAGCTACTACGGGGTCTCCTTCAGTACCGGCAAAATCAATGCCTTTATGCATGGCTTGACGACCGGAAAACGGATCATCTCGCATACCGTAATATGAAGACAACCAGCCACTGGTAATTGGGCGCCCAGAAATGCGTTGTTGTGTCTCGATATGGGTATTGTTAAAGACATTTTCAAGAATTGAGAGCTGTTTTATTTGATAATCCAGACGATCTTGCATGCTGGTGAGGAGGATGTCGACACTTCCATCAACCTGCAGTGCTGGAGGCACTACACTGGTATCGGTGAGAGAAAAGGCCAGCGCCTCAGCCATCTGCTGTTGCTGCGCATCAATGCTCAATAGCTGTGCTTGAATCTGGCTTATCTGACCAACTAAAAGTTGTAATTTTTGATCGCTTTGCCCCTGAATCGCCTCTAAGGCTTGCGCTTGTTCAATTAAACTTTGTTTAACATAACGAACTTGAGCAGCGTGCTCTTGTGGCAGTTGCGTGGTTCGGCTTGAAACAATGGCAACCAGACTGAGTAACATCAATACACTGACCACTCGGCGCACAGAAAACTGCCGTTGATAAAGCTTGCCATTGTGTTCAAAATGAATAGAGAAGCGCATGAGCTCGAGTCTAAAAAACAATCAAACAGCGATTCTAAACGAACCACCAGAATATTCAAGTATTGCGTCTTGCGAATGACTGATACAGAAGACTTAAACAGGCGCCAGCAGTGGGTTGATGTAAGCGATGGGCGACTCGTTTTCGCGGTAGGTCACAAACTCGTAAGCCGATTGATCGTTGATCACCGCATTGAGTAGTTTGTTATTTAGCCCGTGCCCCGTTTTATAGGCTTTAAGCTCACCGATAATGCTATAACCGCCTAAGTACAAATCACCTACGGCATCGAGAATTTTATGCTTCAAAAATTCATCAGCATAGCGCAACCCCTCGGGGTTGAGCACTCGATATTCATCGAGTGCAACGGCGTTGTTCATGCTGCCACCAAGTGCAAGATCCATCGCATTCATGGTTTCAAGGTCGCGCATAAAACCAAACGTGCGTGCGCGAGAAACGTGGTCAATATAGGAGTCTGAGCTAAAATCCAGCACCATGTGTTGGCGCGTTTGGCTTATTACCGGGTGGTCAAAATCAATCCTAAAATCGACTTTGAAGCCGTTGTGTGGACAAAGCTCTGCCCACTTATCATCTTCTTCAACACGAACTGTCTTGGTTAAGCGCAAAAACTGTTTTGGCGCATTTAACTCATCTATGCCAGCAGACTGTAGTAAAAAGATGAATGGACTGGCGCTGCCATCCATAATGGGTAACTCATGACTGTTTACTTCGACGATAATGTTATCAATGCCCAAGCCAGCGAGAGCAGAAACAAGGTGTTCGACAGTATGAATAGCAACGCCATCGGCGTTGCTCACGCAGGTGCACAATACAGTATCTTTGACCGCATCCGCGCGCGCAGGAATATCGACGTGCGGTTGGAGATCCACCCGACGAAAAATAATGCCCGTATTGGCTGGCGCAGGACGAAGTGTCATCGTGACTTTTGCGCCCTTGTGCAAACCAATACCGGTTTCTTGAACTGCGTGCTTGATAGTGCGTTGTTTGATCATACTAAACCCTTGAAAACTGGCGGCATATTATATGGTCATACCAGTTAACAGTCAATTGTTATTTACGTTGTGATCAATCAGCTTGACGGCGTAAGAATGCTGGAATATCTAGCACATCCAAATACTCATCTTCGTCTGGTGCTTTTTGTGGCTCTGGTGCAGTTGCAGCAGGGCCGCCGACGACTTTTGTAGTCTTGGTCGCTTCATTGGGCACCAATGAAATGTCTGGACGTTCTGTACCAATGCCGGTTGCGACAACCGTCACGCGCACTTCGTCAGTCATTTCCATGTCAATAACGGTACCGACCACCACAGTGGCATTTTCTGAAGCAAACGCTTTGACAGCGTTACCAACGGTCTCATACTCGTCAATCGCAAAATCAGGACCTGCAGTGATATTAACCAAGATACCTTTGGCACCGGTCAGATCAATATCTTCAAGTAATGGACAGGCAATCGCTTGCTCTGCGGCTTCCTCAGCGCGATCTTCACCACGTGCAGAACCAGTACCCATCATGGCCGTACCCATTTCTGACATCACGGTTTTGACATCTGCAAAGTCGACATTTACCAGACCTTCAGTCGTGATGAGTTCGGCGATACCGCGAACAGAGCCAAGCAATACGTCATTGGCAGCTTCAAACGCCTTTAATAACGGCGTGCCTTTGCCCAGTACTTTGAGCAATTTTTCGTTGGGGATAGTAATCAACGAATCGACGTGTTTAGCAAGTTCATCAATGCCTTGAGATGCATAGCCGTTACGCTTCTTGCCTTCAAATGGGAATGGACGTGTGACTACTGCAACGCTCAAAATGCCCATTTCTCGGGCTATTTTTGCCACTTCTGGTGCAGCACCGGTACCGGTACCACCACCC
>CAZLGJ010000010.1:0-11463 GCA_964559075.1 uncultured Glaciecola sp. | reverse complement strand
CCACTATGCAGCACCTCATCCGCCATACGGAAGGCATCGGCAAAGGTGGTTTTCTCATTAGCAATACGGAAGAGATTCTGGTTTGGAATCACAATCATCGTATCGACATAGCGCTGTAAATTTTCTAGCCCATTTTCGGCCAGCTTCATGCGATGCGTACCCTCAAAGTGGAACGGCTTGGTCACGACAGAAACGGTGAGAATGCCTTGCTCTTTCGCCATGCGGGCAATGACCGGTGCAGCGCCCGTTCCGGTACCACCACCCATACCGGCAGTAATAAAGACCATATCTGCGCCGTCGATGGCTTGGCGAATAGTTTCCCGGTCTTCATGTGCGGCTTCACGGCCGACGTTGGGATCCGCACCGGCACCAAGACCTTTGGTCACGTTGTTACCGATCTGTAAAATAGTATCTGCGTTAGATTTTTTGAGTACTTGAGCATCAGTGTTGACTGCAATAAACTCAACGCCTTCAATTTTGTTGCTGACCATGTGCTCCACGGCATTGCCGCCACCACCGCCAACGCCGATGACTTTAATAACCGCTTCAGTGCTATCGTCTTCGATTAATTCAAACATTTTCTGCTCTCCAATGTATTAGGAATAGTATACCTGATATATTTTTAAAATTCGCCTTTAAACCACGCTTTTATTCGATGAAAAATGCCCTCTTCGGAGCCTTTTTGAACTACTTGTGTATCCGCTGTTGCTTCCTTGCCATAGTGCAACAAACCGATCGCGACGGAATACGTCGGATCATTCACATAATCGGTCAAACCTTTAATGCGCATCGGGTACCCCAAGCGCACCGGCAAATTAAACACATGCCCAGCAAATTCAAGGGCTCCCGCCATTTTACTCGTGCCACCTGTCAAGACGATGCCTGCGGCAATTTGATCGGCAAACCCGCTGTTTTGAATGTGTTCGTTGACCAGTTCTAAGATTTCGTGAAAACGCGGCTCAATCACCTCAGCAAGCGTGTGTCTGGCCATTGTGCGATCTTCGCGCCCTCCTACACTTGGTACTACGATCGTTTCTTCCATATTGACCATGTCTTTTAACGCACAAGCATGCTTAACTTTGATGGTCTCGGCATGATTAATTGGGGTGCGAAATATTTTGGCAATATCATTGGTAATTTGATTACCACCAATCGGAATAACCCCTGAGTTACGTACTACGCCATCAGTAAAAATAGTAATATCAGCCGTTCCCGCACCAATGTCGACGACACATACTCCAAGCTCTTTTTCGTCCTCAGTCAATACTGAATGACTTGCTGCTAATGCTGAAAACACCAGTGAATCCACCTGCAGTTGCGAACGGTCGGTACATTTTTCAAAGTTTTTGGCCATATCGTCAGCACAGGTAATCATGTGTACGTTGACTTCCATGCGTACGCCGGACATACCTAGGGGGTTTTTAACACCTTCCTGCACATCAACTGTGTACTCTTGCGGCAACACATGCAAGATGCGTCGTTCTGCTGCGATTGGTACCGAACGTGCAGCGTGTATCACATGATCAACATCATCCTGATCAACTTCCTGATGATTGATCGCAATCATTCCGTGCTCATTTTGACACCCTATATGTCGCCCAGTGATTGCTAACATCACCGATGATGTGCGGCAATCTGCCATTAGTTCCATCTCATTGATGGCTCTGCGCATGGCATCGGATACTAAGTTGAGATCATTGACTCCGCCTTTATCCATGCCTTTCACGACGTGATTGCCCACACCGAGAACATTAATGTTGCCGTCCGCTAGCGTTTCTCCTAGTACGGCTTTAATACTGTAAGTACCGACATCAAGGCCTACAATGAGCCCGCCTGGTAATTCTGTTTTCGCCATTATCCTAAACCATTCCCGTTATGATGCATTAACTTGCGCTGTTCGCCACCTTACCGCAGCTCCGGTATCATAGCGCAGGTCAACATACTGTATTGATTGTTCCGTTTCCATTAACAACGGATATAAACTCACAAAGCGTTGAACTCGGGCAATAAACTCTTGCCGTCCAAGGTTCAAAGTTATCCCATTAGTTAGTTCAACTTGCCAAGCAAATCGCTCTGTGAGCAATAGACTCGACACTTCTAATTCATGCATGGCTAACAACCGCTGCATCGCCTGCAGACCGGCTAGTGCGGTTTTTTCAGAACCATTAGGGCCAAACATATCCGGTAAATGTGCTATCTGAATATTCCCCGAAAAACTCACCCCGTCGCGATTCACTAACTGATCGGCATTCCAATTTGCCAACGGTGCTTGTTCAACCACAAATACAATCAGGGTATCTGGCCATTTTTTTCGCACCGAGGCCTGATAGACCCAAGGCTGTTGCATCAAGGTTGCGTATACAGCATCAACATCGGTCGCAAAAAAGCTCTCTGTATGCACCGATTGGATATGTTGAACTAATGCCTCGTTATCCAAATATTCAGTGTTACCCAATATTGTAATTTGTCGAATTGGCACTTTTTGTTCGTCTTGCATCCATTGATGTAAGGCAAACGCACCAAATAACAAGCCAGCGCAGACCACGAGTAAGAACAAAATACTAATACTCTTTTCTAGCTTAGGTGAAAACGCTGGCTGTTCACTCATTCTCAACTTCTCGCTCGCCAATTACCGGCTAAACCGTGGCAATAATTGCACGTACCAGCGAGCCAAAATCCATGCCCGCTTGCGCAGCTGCCTTAGGCACTAAGCTTTTGGCGGTCATCCCCGGGACTGTGTTGACTTCTAATAACTGAAAAGCACCATCTTCGGATCGCATAATGTCTACACGTCCCCACCCTGTTGCCGACACGCCAGTAAACGCAGCAAGCGCTAGCTCACCGATGCGAGCCTCATCAGCATCATTTAGGCCGCTAGGACAAAAATACTCAGTGGTATTGTCCTGATATTTGGCTGCGTAATCATAAAAATCATGCGGCGTCGACATACGAATACTTGGCAATGCCCCGTCCCCAAGAATACTGACTGTATATTCCTGGCCTTGAACATATCGCTCTAACAATACTTCATCATCTAAGGTTAGGGCGTGCTCTACCGCAGTAGCTAACGCACTTGGTTCATCGACTTTGGCCATGCCAATGCTCGAACCTTCTCTGGCTGGCTTCACCATGAGCACAGGCCCAATGTCCTGTATTTTATCTGCTGCTTGTGCCGCGGTTAACGGCGCTTTGATGCGCGCAAATCTTGGCGTTGGTAATCCTTGGGAGCGCCAAATTTCTTTTGTGTGTATTTTGTCCATCGCCAATGCGGAGCCCAACACGCCAGAACCGGTATAGGGAATTTTAAGGTACTCTAGGGCGCCTTGCACCGTACCATCTTCACCACCACGTCCATGTAACATTATCAGGGCCAGCGTAATATTTTCTGCCAGCAGCTCGCTCAGTGCCCGTTCTGATGGGTCAAACGCAATATGCTCAATGCCTGCTTGGGCGAGTGCTTCGCATACGGCTTGCCCCGACGCTAGAGAGACTTCGCGTTCGGCCGAGTCGCCGCCTAGTAATACTGCTACTTTCATGCTACCTCTCTACAAATGACATCACAGATAGTGTGTGTGGCATCGCCACGGGCTTGCTCTTTGGCGAGTTGCGCCATCTTCACGACTTGCTCAGGTTGTTGCAATAACTGCGCTAGCTCATCACGCACTTGTGCTAGCTGGGTTTGCGCTACCGTGATAGCAGCACCTGCCCGGCTCAAGCTCTCAGCGTTTTTGGTTTGGTGATCATCTACGGCATGTGGTAGTGGAACAAATATTGCCACTCGTCCCGTCGCCGCCACTTCTGAGACCGTCAGTGCACCTGCACGACAAATGATGACTTCGTGTGCTTGATAAGCCGCGGTCATATCATCGATAAATTCACATACGGTCAGTTGCGTGTCCTGATAATCGGCCTCGCTATATGCAGCTTCAACCACGGTGTGATTATTTTGACCGCATTGATGCGTAATTGCCGTTATCCCCAGGCCTTTGAGTAAGTTGGGCAACTGTTGATTAAATACTTGGGCCCCTAAACTGCCTCCGACAATCAGCACCGTCCCCGTAATAGGTTGTGCTAACGGCGTCACTGCCAACAGTCCTTGGCGCACGGGGTTACCGGTAAACGTGTATTGTGGTTGCGCATAGTCAAAACCGGTAAACACGCGTGTTGCTATTTTAGATAAAAATCTGTTGGTCATACCAAATACAGCGTTTTGTTCGTGTACATACAAAGGGATATTGGCCATTTTCGCAGCTAAGCCACCAGGCCCACTGGCATAGCCCCCCATGCCAAGCACTGCATCTGGCTTTAGCTCCGCCAATAATTTGCGCACCTGCGTAACTGCTTTGAGCAACATCAAAGGTGTTTTTAGTAAGCGTTTGAAGCCGTTACCTCTAACGCCACTGACGGTGATGGTGTGCAGTGGATAACCGTGTTCTGGAACAATACGGCTTTCCATGCGGTCAGCAGTGCCTAGCCAGTGAACATCCCAACCTTGTTGCTTTAGTGCTTCCGCAATCGCCAGTCCTGGAAAAATGTGCCCGCCGGTGCCGCCGGCCATGATGACAATCCTAGGCATCAACAGCCTCCTCATTCTCTGCAGAGGCTTGCTTACTTGAACTCGATGCGCTTTTGGTTTTGCTTTGCTTATGTGACGCTTGTTTGGCGCGTGCAGTAGAACGGTATTCAAAATCAATGCGCACCAGCGTCGCTACTGTAATCGCCATAATAATGAGACTCGAACCGCCATAACTTACCAAGGGTAATGTCAAGCCTTTTGAGGGGATCATGCCTGCGCTGCCACCAATGTTGACGAGCGTTTGAAAACAAAACCAAATGCCAATGCCATAAGCAAGGTAGCCATGGTATGGCAATTTAACTTGCAGACAATGATTGCCTAAACGCATTGCTTTAAAGACCAGTGTGAACATTAATCCCAATAATAGCAGTACACCGACATACCCGAGTTCTTCGGCAAAAATCGCCACGATAAAGTCGGTATGCGCTTCAGGTAAAAAGCTGAGTTTTTGTAGGCTGTTACCCAAGCCTTGACCAAACCAGTCACCGCGGCCGTAAGCCATGAGTGACTGCGTTAATTGATAGCCAGTGCCAAAGGGGTCAGCCCATGGATCCAAAAAAGCCTCAATCCGTCGCATCCGGTACTCCTTGGAAATGATCATGAGCACGATTAAAACCAAACCACCGATGACCACTGCAAAAAAGTTTTTAAAATTTGCGCCACCGAGAAACATCACGGCGAACGTGGTCACAAACATGACGATGATAGTGCCCAAATCAGGCTGCTGCGCTAACAAGAATGCCAGTACTATGAGCATGACGATAGGTTTGATGATCCCGCGCCAACTCTCCTGAATTTGTTCGTTACGACGAACCAAGTAACTGGCAAAAAAAGCAAAGAAAAATAATTTTGCTGGCTCTGCCGCCTGCACATTAATTGGCCCGATGCGGATCCAGCGCTGTGCACCATTGACCGAATAGCCAATAAATAATACTGCCACTAAGAGTAGCAGGGCGACTCCTAATAACAAGGCGCTATATTCGTGCCAGATGCGAATCGGTACCGTCAGTGCCATGAATCCAGCAACCACAGCTAGACAAACGAAAATCAAATGCCGAATAATAAAGTGATAGGGGTTGTTAAATTTTGCAATTCCCTCTGGTATTGACGCTGAAGCGACAATCACAATCCCCAATGACAACAGTGCCAGTGCCACAAATAACAAGCCGCGATCATACTCCACCGTGGTCGGCGAATCGTGTTGGGCTTGAAATAAATCGCGGAGACTGAGCTGCATGTCTGACTTACCTTAATTTTAAGGTGGCTAAGCCCACCAGTACTAACAACAATGATATAATCCAAAAACGGACGATCACTTTAGGCTCAGGCCAGCCTTTTAGCTCAAAATGATGGTGAATGGGCGCCATGCGAAATATGCGTTTTTTGCGCAGCTTGTACGAACCTACCTGCAAAATTACCGACAGTGTTTCAATCACAAAAATACCGCCCATAATCACCAGCACGATTTCTTGTCTTACCAATACCGCAATGATCCCTAGGGTACCACCGAGCGCCAACGAACCCACATCACCCATAAACACCGATGCCGGATAGGCGTTGAACCACAAAAAGCCCAAACCTGCGCCAAATATAGCGGCGCAGACAATAACGAGTTCACTGGCCTGCGGAATATGCGGGATGTGCAAATACTCTGAGAAATTTACATTGCCAGTCGCGTAGGCAAAAATCGCCAGTGCGCCTGCCACTAAAATAGTGGGTACTATTGCTAGTCCGTCTAAGCCATCAGTCAAATTAACCGCATTGCTGGTGCCTACCACAGTAAAATACACCAAGACAATGAACATCAAGCCCAACTGGGGCATCACGTCTTTAAAAAACGGCACGACCAGCTGGGTTTGTTCCGGCGTTGAGGCTGACCAATATAGGTAAACAGCCACGACTAAAGCAATGACGGTTTGCCAAAAATACTTCCATCTGGCAATCAAGCCCTTGGCGTCCTTACGCACCACTTTGCGATAGTCATCGACAAAGCCTACGATGCCGTAACCCAATAAGATAGCTAGGGTCACCCAAACATATTCATTGGTCAAATCGGCCCACAGTAGCGTACTTAAAGTAATTGCAAATAAGATCAGGGTGCCGCCCATGGTTGGCGTGCCCATTTTTTGTAAATGGGATTCGGGACCATCATCGCGCACCGTCTGTCCAATTTGCAGCCGCTGCAAGGCTCGGATCATGCGAGGACCAATCATAATAGACAAAATTAAGGCCGTTAGAGCGGCAGTGATGGCGCGTAAAGTCAAATAGTTGAGTACGCTAAACCCAACATCTAACTGCATTAGCCAATCACTTAACCAAATCAACATGCGATTGCTCCAAACGACCTATCAAGCTTTCCCACAGGAGAATCCTCCATGGCTTCAACCACGCGCTCCATTCTTGAGGAGCGGGAGCCTTTAACGAGGATAGTGATATCCTCATCGCGATGTTCGAGCACTTCATGCAATGCTGCCAGTAACGTATCCACATCGCTAAAGTGACGACCTTCATTGCCAAATACATCGCTGGCTGATTGACTCAATACACCTAGAGTGTAGAGGTATTGTATGCCTTGTTGTTGGGCGTATTCGCCAACCTGTTCGTGATAATGACGAGCTTTATCGCCCAGCTCAGCCATATCTCCCAGCACCAGTACCGTAATGCCTTGATAAGCACCCAACAAATCTATCGCCGCATTTACAGATGCCACGTTAGCGTTATACGAATCGTCGATAAGGCGTACCTGCTCCGATAACTGCTTGACCGCTAATCGACGTCCGGCATTGGTCATGGTAGCTAGGCCATCGCGAATGTTTTCTAAGCTTGCCCCTACATTGATGGCAAGCGCAGCGGCGAGTAAGGCATTGCCAACGTTGTGCATCCCCGGTTGCGTGAGCTGAATATTCATCTCACCAATGGGCGTGTGCATGATAAAATGGGCACAGCCGTCATAGGCTAAACCAACTTGACTGGCGGTATAGTCTGCTCCTTCGCCTGGCGCACTGTTGAGCGAAAACGAGTAAACAAACTCGTTATCTAATTTACCTTGCCAAAAGTCGTGGAATTGATCGTCTTTATTGAGAATAGCGACGCCGTCCTGCGGCAGGCCTTTAAAAATTTCGCCTTTGGCACGCGCTACGCCAAACACACTGCCAAAGCCCTCTAAATGTGAAGCGGCTGCATTGACAATTGTCGCCACATCGGGCTTGACTAAGTTAGTTGTGTAGGCAATTTCACCCATGTGATTAGCGCCCATCTCAATGACGGCATATTCATGGTGGGACTCAAGGCGAAGTAGCGTTAGCGGGACACCAATATCGTTGTTAAAGTTTCCGTTTGTCGCCAGCACGCTGCCGCACTGTTGCAAAATTGCCGTAGTCATTTCTTTTACAGTCGTTTTGCCAGAGCTACCGGTGATCCCAATGGTTTTAGGGTTGACGCGCGCTTTGACATAAGCGCCAAGTTGACCTAAGGCCAATTTGGTATCTGCGACTAATAATTCGGGGATATGGGTTTGACTAGGTTCACTAACAATGACCGCTACAGCGCCTTTTTGGCGTGCTTCATTGATAAAGGCATGACCGTTAAAATTGGGCCCAACTAGCGCCACAAAACAATCCCCAGGCTGAAGACTGCGGGTATCGGTACTGATCCCCGTTACCACCAGTTCCGGTGACTGCGAACAGGTTGCGCCAATATTATCAATGATGTCTTGTAAACGTAATTCAATCATGACTAATACTCTTGTTGTTAATGTTGTCGTGCAATACTGCGCGTATGTTGGGTATCATCAGGCGCGACATTTAGTAATTGCAATGCCCCACTCATGATATTGCCAAACACTGGCGCTGCCGTGTCGCCCGCATAATACAAATCACCGCCTGGCTCATTGATCAGCACTACGACCACCAATTGCGGGTCAGATACTGGCGCAATCCCAGCAAATATATTGACGTATTCTTCACCATAACCGCCAGCAACTGCCTTACGGGATGTACCCGTTTTTCCCGCCACACGGTAGCCTTTAATCGCTGCACGCGTGCCTGAGCCCTCATCTTGGGTCACACTTTCCATCATTTCCAAGACCTGCTGAGTCGTTTCCGTACTAAACACTGGCTCAGCATGACGCTGCAAACCATCTTTGATGACGCTCAATTCACGGTTTATGCCACCGTTGGCCAAAATCGTATACATACGAGCAATCTGCGCCGTTGTGACGCTAATGCCGTAACCAAATGACAAGGTTGCTAACTCAAAATCTGACCAGCGACTGCGTTCATGAAAAATGCCGTTACTTTCCCCGAGCAGGTTCATCCCGGTTTCACTCATCAACCCCATGTTGTAATAAGTGTCGAGCAAAAATTCGCGCGGGACCGACAGTGCTAACTTAGAGGTCCCCATGTTGCTGGACTTTTGAATGATGGTACGCAAATCCACTTCGCCGAGATTTTTTGGGTCTTGGACGCGGCTGCCACCAAGGCGCATCCAGCCTGGGTGGGTATTAATTGTTTCTTCAGGCGTCACTGTACCAAACTCTAACGCACTCAAGATGGCTAGCGGTTTAATTACCGAGCCCGGCTCAAAAGCGTCCGTCACTACGCGGTTGCGTACGCGGTGCGAACCAATATTACTGCGATTGTTGGGGTTGTACGAAGGGCCATTTACCAAGGCGAGTACTTCTGATGTTTCAACATCAACCACGATAGCCGATGCCGAACTTGCTTGGTACATGGTCAATGCTTTTTTAATCTCGCGATAAGCAAGTGCTTGAATACGCTGATCAATAGTGAGCTGCAAATCTTTGGCTTTTTGTCCAGCCTGCTCTTTAATTACCTCAACTTGCCTACCACGGCCATCGCGCCGAATCGTACGTGACGAAGGTTTACCCGTTAAGTGGTCATCATATAGGTATTCAATACCTTCGATACCTTTGTCATCCACATTGGTAAAGCCAATGACATGGGCGCTAACTTCTCCTGCAGGGTAATAGCGGCGCGACTCGTTGCGTAAATAAATACCGGGGATCCCCAGTTCATTGACATACTCCGCCATCGCTGGAGTCACCTGTCGCTGCAGATAAACAAAGCGGCGTTTAGGGTTACTAACGCGCTTGATCAGAGTGTCTACGTCTGTTTGCAACACGTTTGCCAGCGCTGACCAGCGACGGGCATCTGCAAGGCCATTCTTTTCGGCAATGATTTTGGGGTCGGCATAAATTGCTCGCACGGGAATACTGACCGCCAGCTCTTCACCGTGTCGATCGACAATCAAACCTCGATGCGCCGGCATATTGCGCACTCGCTTAGTGCGATAATCACCTTGTTTAATTAATTGATCGGGTTCAATAACCTGAATATAGGCCGCGCGGGTGCCTAGCCCAGTGAAGACTAAGACAATGCCAACCATGACGACCAAATAGCGCCAAGATTGAAAGGTCGGGTGACGTTTTTTCTTTGCATGCGTGCGTTGACTCATTCGATCCTCACTACCACTTCTTCGCTTGGTGTGGGGCGGCGCATATTGAGTTTGTTTTCCACCAACGCCTCAATGCGATTGTGTTCAGTCAGCGCACTTTGCTCCAAAATCAAGTGACGCCACTCAACGTCTAACTCGTCCTGTTGCTGCAACAGCGCTTCAAGCTGTCGCGATACATCGCGGTTTTCATGAGTAACTAAGATAACCGCAAACGCACTGAGCATGACCAGCACATACAACAGGTTGCGCAACGGGTATTTAAAAATATCCTGCACAACGGTATTGAGCAGCTGCATTTGTAACATCACAGCTTCTCCGCAATCCGCAGCACGGCGCTTCGTGAGCGTGGATTATTCGCCAGCTCATCAGGCCCCGCTTTAATTGCTCGACCAACTAAACGCAACACTTTATCAGCATCTATCTCAGCTTGGGTAATCGGCAGGTTCGCGGGCACTTGTTTGCCGCGTGATTGCTCTTTCATAAAACGTTTAACTAAGCGATCTTCCAAAGAGTGAAAGCTGATTACGGCTAAGCGCCCGCCAGGCTCTAACATGTCAACTGCAGCTTTTAATCCAGCGCGCACCTGCTCTAACTCGCTATTGATGTACATGCGAATGGCTTGAAAAGTACGAGTGGCGGGATGCTTAAATTTATCTTTTACCGGCATCGCGTCAGTAACGATTTGGGCCAACTGCAAAGTGCTCGTGATCGCCGTGTGCTGACGCGTTTGCACAATGGCATGCGCAATACGCTTACCAAATTTTTCTTCACCAAATTCCTTGATAACTTGGCTAATATCTTGTTCCTCAGCAGTTGCTAACCACTGGGCTGCCGTAAGCCCTTGCGATGTGTCCATACGCATATCAAGTGGACCGTCACGCATAAAACTAAACCCGCGTAAAGGCTCGTCAAGTTGTGGCGATGACACCCCTAAGTCCATTAGGATTCCGTTGACTTTACCTGTGTATTGCTGAACCTCAGGGACTGCCGTCATAGCCGCAAAAGCGCTGTGTACAATACTAAAATTGGGTTGTGTGAAATGAGCTTTAGCATGCTCAATAGCACTTGGGTCGCGATCGAAGCCTATCAACTGGCCTGGTAGCGATAGCCGCTCCAAAATTCCACGGCTATGACCGCCTCGACCAAAGGTGGCGTCAATGTAAATACCATCTTCACGAATGGCCAGCGCATCAAGTGATTCTTGATACAATACGGATAAGTGCGCTGATTGATTCATATTGAGAAATCCTGTAAGCGTTCTGATGCCGTATATTCACCGGTTTGTTCTAGGGCAATATCGTCTTCAATCTGTTGCTGCCATTGTGCGGCGCCCCAAATTTCAAACTTATTATATTGTCCAACCAGCATGATTTCTTTTTCTAAATTGGCGTGTTGTCGTAGTGGGGATGACA
>CAZLGJ010000009.1:28513-35500 GCA_964559075.1 uncultured Glaciecola sp. | reverse complement strand
ACAAAACGCTTTTTGATCCAAATACCGCGAATGTAATCGAGCAACTGATGGAGAGTTTGTTGCAAATCCTGCATTATAGAAATTCCATTTTCAAATTAAACGAGCGTAAGTAAACATAACAGTTAAATACTGTTTTCAAGCCAAGCTTACAGTCTAGAACCACGCTTCAGGGATGATAACGATGTCACCTGGCAACATGTCGATGTTCTTGCTGATATCACCATCTTTAACTAAGCGCTCTAAATTAAGCGAGAACGTTTTTTGTTCGCCGTTGATGCGTCTAACTAACACCGCATTATTACCATCAGCAAATTCGGTCAAGCCGCCGACTGAGATCATGAGGTCCAACAATGTCATGTGTTGCGTGAAGTTGATAGCTGCAGGGTTAGTCGCTTCACCAATAACGCGCACTTGTTCAGAGAGTGGGCCAGAAAACGAATTGACGCTAACGGTAACTCGAGGGCTGTTGATGTATTTAGATAACTCATCTTCAATCTCGCGAGCAAGCATAGAGGGAGTCTTTCCTGAAACCGCGATATCTTCTACTAGTGATGTGGTCACTTTGCCATCGGGTCTCACAATAAATGAGCCTGAAATTTCTGGGTTACGCCAGACAAAAATCGATAGCTGGTCGCCCGGACCAATCAAGTATTGATAGTTATCAACATCTGTTGTGAGCGTGCTGCGGACTTTTGCCGTAGGGAGTGTTTGGGTGGCACAACCACCAAGGACGAGAGATAGTAAGGCGATACCCGCCATCCATGTGCGCGAAGTTTTCATGTAATAATCCTTTATTCACTTTTTTGAATTACTGACGATATATAGCATATCGGTTAATACCATCTACACTATAGTAGAAATTTATTCGATTTGTCTAATCGAAACCAAAAAATTATCTCAAGGAAGAGAAGCAATGGCTGGACCTAAGCAAACTCAACAACGCCGCCTTGGCACGCTAATCGCTGCAGAAGCGCTAGTGATTGCCTATATGGCGTATCTCGCTTTTTTCGTGCTTAAATTAGCGGCTCCCTATACCGATGGCTTTAAGTTCGTTCACCTCCCTATTCTTATCTTACTAACCGTTTTTACTAGCTTAGCATCGCTTGCAGTCGGTCTGTATGAGTCAAAGTTGCGCGAAACCTATCGCGGCATCGTGCGGCGTATTTTTGTGGCGCATGGCCTGAGCTTCTTCGCGCTGATGGTCTTATATGCGCTGTTTTTGCGTGACTACAAGCTGCATGATTATTATTTGGTTATCGCGATTTGTTTAACCATTATTGGCGTGTCGGCATTTCGTTATGTACTAATGCGTTTTAATGCACTGGGGATTGCCAAAGCGAGAATTTTGGTGCTGGGTGCAGGAGAGCGCGCCTCGATAATAGAGAAGCGGATGCGCAGGGCGTCTGATCGCAAAAACTTTGATTTGTTAGGGTTTGTGCCTATGCCGGATGATAATCGGGACGAGCAGGGGATCCAGAACGAAACCATTTTGGACATTAACATTGATGATTCACTGATTGCCTTTGTCAATGAAAATGCCATTGATGAAATTGTCATTGCTGGGGATCAGCGCCGCGGCACGTTGCCCATAGAAGTGTTGTTTGACCTGCGCCTGCAGGGAACAGTAGTAACCGATTTGTTGGATTTTATGGAGCGCGAAACGGGGCAGATTGTGGTGAACTTGATGTATCCGAGCTGGCTGATTTTTTCCAATGGCTTTAATTCGCAGAACTATTTTCAGCAAGTTGCCGATACTGCTTTGAACTGGGTGCTGGCTTCCATCATCTTTCTTTTGGTGTGGCCATTTATGTTACTGACCGCACTGGCCATCTATCTCGATGATGGCCGTAAAACTAAAACCTCAGTATTTTACAAACAAACTCGCGTCGGCAAAGACGGTAAGCTCTTTTCCATCTTTAAGTTTCGCAGTATGGGGAAAGACGCCGAAAAAGACGGTGCCAAATGGGCGGCCAAAAATGACATGCGGGTCACGCGTGTCGGCGGCTTTATTCGCAAATACCGCCTTGATGAACTACCGCAGCTGTACAACGTGTTTCGCGGTGATATGTCGTTTGTTGGACCGCGTCCTGAGCGCCCTGAGTTCGTTGAGCAGTTAGTAAAAGAAGTCCCTTTTTATAATCAGCGACATAATGTAAAGCCAGGTTTGGCAGGTTGGGCACAATTGAACTATCCTTATGGTGCAAGTGTGACTGACGCTATGGAAAAGCTCAAATTTGACCTGTACTACGTCAAACACCAAAGTTTTTTGCTGGATTTGTTGATTTTGATCCGCACCGTTGAGGTTGTGCTGTTTGGGAAAGGACAATAACGCACACCCACAATCGTTTGGATAGTGATTTACCCCCACTCGTATCTAATGGAGATATCTGCGTGCAATGGAATGCTATGACAGTAGATGTGGAAGATTATTTTCATGTATCTGCTTTTGAACAATCAATTTCCCCTCAGGATTGGTCGTCGCTCTCACCACGGGTCGAACTAAATACCGACCGACTCCTCACTCTGTTTGCCCAGCACAATGTTAAGGCGACATTTTTTACCCTCGGCTGGGTGGCGCAAGCCTGCCCCGATTTAATCAAGCGCATTAGCGCACAGGGCCATGAAGTGGCAAGTCATGGGACTAATCATCGCCGTTTAATGACGATGACGCCACGCGCGGTCATGGCAGATATTGCTGAAAGTAAGGACCGCCTCGAGCAGTTAACCGGTAAAGCGGTGATGGGCTATCGTGCGCCGAGCTTTTCTATTAATGAGTATACAGAATTTACCTATGACATCTTATTAGAACTGGGCTTTTTGTATTCATCGAGTACCTATCCGATTGAACACGACCTCTATGGCGTGCCCGACTGGCCGCGTTTTCCTTACCGGCATCGCTCTGGGATTGTCGAAATTCCGATCCCCACGCTCAGGCACAACAATGTCAACAAAGGCATTGGTGGTGGCGGGTATTTTCGCCTCTACCCCTATTGGTTATCAAAGCGTCGTATTGAGCAGTTTGTACAGTCTGAACAGCGCCCGTACAGTTTTTATTTTCATCCGTGGGAAATTGATCCTGAGCAGCCCCGCGTAAAAGATGCACCGCTCAAATCCCGTTTGCGCCACTATGTGAACTTAGGTGCTATGGAGGCCAAACTGATCCGTTTGATGCAGGATTTTGCCTGGTCATCAATGGCGCAAACTTACGCCGAGGATATCGCAGAGCTAGCGCCCAAAGTGCCCGTGAATCTATCGAGGTCGGCATGAATACTCAGGCATTGACAGTGACATCGAATAAGCAACCGCTGATTATTTGGTTGGGGTTGTTAGTGAGTTTCGTGGCGTGGGGAGCATTTAGCCTCGATGGGTTAACCACGGCCATTGAAATTTGGTCGGTATCGGAGATTTTTCAACACTGCTTTTTTGTCGTACCTGGCGCGCTGTATTTGATTTGGCAAGAACGCCAATATTTGCGTCAAATCCCGATGCGACCCGCGTGGCAAGCACTGCCATTTATCATCGGCCAAATCGTGCTGTATGTGGTCGGGGTTGCAGGTGACATTCAGCTGTTTATGCACGTGGCGACCTTCAGCATGTTGCCGACGCTGATTTGGTTAGTGATCGGCAATCGCGCTGCCTGCCACTGTATTTTTCCGTTGATGTTTATGCTGTTTGCCATCCCCGTTGGAGAAGAGTTAGTGCCGTGGCTTCAAGAGGTCACCGCGGACATGGCAGTGTATTTGTTGCAGCTAAGCGGCATTCCGCTGTTTCGTTCGGGACTCTATATCGAAATACCCGGTGGTAAGTTTTTGGTGGCAGAGGCCTGTTCGGGGATCAGCTTTTTTATCGCGTCAGTGGTCATCGGCAACCTGTACGCCTATATGAATCTGGTATCTCCAGTGCGCCGCGTGGGTTTTGTGCTACTCAGTATTATTTATCCCATCGTGGCAAACGCCATTCGCGTGTACGGCATTATCTTAACCGGCTATTTGACCGATATGCAGCACGCGGTTGGCGCCGATCATTTGATATACGGCTGGGTATTTTTTGCCATAGTGATTGTCAGTTTGATTTTGTTGGGCGAGCTGTTTCGCCGTGGTGAGCGGGCTCGCATCACGCCTAATTATCACGACCTGCCGCATAAACCGCAGCGTCCAATGATTTTAATTGCCGCTTTAGTATTGGTCATCGCAGGTGGGTTGTGGCAACAGCAGGTACAACAGCGCATCAGTTCACCTTGGGCCTATCAGTTAACTCCGCTTGCTCACGACAACACCTTTGCTAGCGGTTTTAGTGGCGCGCAGTTAAGTACCCCGTGGGAGCCGCGCTATAGCCATGCTGCAACAGAGGAACAAGTTGCACAGCAACATAACGGTTTGGCGTTTATCAGTTATCAAGTGTCTTATGATGGCACTAAAGGCGAGCTGGTAAGTTTCCAAAATAAGCTATACCAACAGGAGCGCTGGACACTGGTCGAGCGACAAACCGTGCATCTATCTAGCAGCCAAAAAATTGTCGTGCGCAAGGACGAAGTCAGCTCGGTACTTGGCGACAAACGCGCTATTTATTTTGCTTATTGGTTTGATGGGCGGTGGTACACGAGTAAGACCAAGGTGAAGCTCGCCCAAACATTCGCTGCGATGCTGCATCAACCCACGGCGATGCGCTTATATGCAGTCAACTTGCCAATCGCCCAAAATGCCGCGCAGCGCGCCGAGCATGAACAGCTACTGGCCGAATTATTTGCCCACTACAATACGGCCACCTTGGCGTTAGGCAACACTCAAGAGGTGGGTTACTGATGCGCATCTTGTACTTATGTCAGCGTATTCCGTACCCTCCCAATAAAGGTGAAAAACTGCGTAGTTTTCATCAAATCGCGCATTTGTTAGCGCAAGGGCATCAAGTCGATGTGTTTGCGCCACTTGCAGACAACACTGAAGCAAGTTATGTCCATGGGCTTGAACAACAAGGCGTAAGTAAGGTGTTTAGCCCGGTGCTGGGCAGCGCGCATCTTGCGTTTGCTAAGGCGCTGTTAACCGGTCGCGCACTCAGTGAGGCGAAGTTTTATCGCTCAGCAGTACAGGCACAATTCAATCAGTGCTTAAATGAAGGCAGCTACGATGTGCTAGTAGTGTGTGCGTCGAGTTTGTTGCGTTATCTCAAGGTTTACCCTTACTTTGACGAGTTAGCCAAGCAGACGCGGGTGATGCTGGATTTTATGGATCTGGATTCGGACAAGTGGGGGCAGTACGCTAACGCATCAGGTCTGTTGATGCGGATGATTTATCGGCGTGAACAGCGCTTGGTGGCAAAATTAGAACAACAAGCGGCGCAGCTGATTGATGCGGGATTTTTTATCTCAGATAAAGAAGTGGCGTTGTTTCAAGCGCAGCATCCTAATCTAGATTTGGCTCATATTCACACCTTAGGTAACGGCATTGATACCCAGTACTTTTCCCCCGGTACGCGCGTATCCCATCAACTTAACACCTTTTTATTCGTCGGCGTGATGGATTATAAACCCAATGTGGATGCTGTTTTGTGGTTTGTTGAATATGTGTGGCCGACGCTGTTAAAGCGCAATCACAATGCCCAGTTGATTGTCGCGGGAATGCAGCCAACCGCCGAAATTTTGGCATTGGACTCCCAGCCCAGTATTCAAGTCACGGGTTTTGTCGATGATATTGTGCCGACGTTTCAAGCCGCAGATGTGTTTGTCGCACCCTTTCAAATCGCTCGCGGCGTGCAAAACAAAATTCTCCAAGCCATGGCATGTGGTTTGCCCGTCATTACCTCACCCTTAGGGGCAGAAGGGATCATTGCCGAACACGGTAGCGAGCTGCTCTTGGCTGAAGATGCCGCAGGGTATGTCTCGCATGTGACCCAATTACAGTCTCAAGATAATTACGAGCGCGTTGCAAGCCGCTGCCGTCAGCGTATTTTGCACGAGTATTCCTGGGACAGTCAGCTAGCACTGCTCGGTAAGGCCATTGGTGGAGAGCTGGCTGATTTGGGCAATGCAACGCGCACGGAGGTAGCGTGAAGCGGGTGTTGTATTTGATGTTCACCGTTCTGGTAAGTCCGGTGTTGCTGACTTATTGGGCGTTGTCTGTAGTTTGTCAGCGAGATAGTTTGTGGCAAAGCTGTTTGCAGTTTTTGAGTCTGTTTCCCGGGAAAGTCGGCTCATATCTGCGCCTGTGTTTTTTGCACTACACCGCCAGTCATGTCCAGTGGGATAGCTTCATTGGCTTTGGCGCGCTGTTTTCACAGGTGGATACCGATATTGCCTCTGGGGTCTACATAGGCCCGCAGTGCAATATTGGCAAATGCAGTATTGGCCGCGATACCTTGCTTGGTTCCGGGGTACACATCTTAAGTGGCAAAAACCAGCATCGCTTTGCGCGCACCGATGTACCTATGCGCGATCAGGGCGGCGTATTTGAAAAAATTTCCATTGGCAATAACTGCTGGTTGGGCAATGGGGCGATTGTGATGGCCTCAGTTGGTGACGGTTCTGTGGTTGCTGCAGGCGCCGTCGTGGTCAATGAAGTACCTGCTGGGGTAATTGTCGGAGGCAACCCTGCAAAAGAGTTGAAAGTGATTGAGGAGGTGAGGCATGCATCCGGTGCTGAGTAAATTATTGCAGGGGATGATGTTTGCGGCGGGGGTGGCGCTTGTCATGCTGGTCTTGGGTTTTGCCACAGCAAAATTTTTGTTTGCTGAAAAGTTCGATTATTACGTTTACAAAATTCAAGAAAAAACCGGCGTTGCCAAAGTCGTAGAGCCATTTGTTGAGCCTGTGTCCGTGATTAAAGATTTTTCTGGGGCAGAGCGCCTCAGTGTTTCTCCGTCTGACAAAACTCGCTATGTATCCAATGCTGAAGAGTTACAAGAAGTGATTGCCGAGGCGAACCAGCGCGGTAATTTTACCATTTATATGGTAGAAGGTGTCTATAATATCTCTCGCACAATCAACATCGATGC
>CAZLGJ010000009.1:0-28453 GCA_964559075.1 uncultured Glaciecola sp. | reverse complement strand
TTCTGGTAACCCATACCAAACAGTCATTAAAGGCCTTGGCATGGAAAGCAGTATTGGCAACTTGATTCGTGTCAATCGCTCTGGATTTAGAATGGATGGCATCACTTTGAGCGATGCTTCTTTCCACTTGGTGCAGGTCGCTGGGGAAGCGGATGTTGATTTTGTGCATTTTCGCAATATGATTTTTCAGGATAGTTATCAGCAACTGATCAAAATCTCCAACATCAGTGCAGACAAGTTAATTCATACCAGTGACTACGGCATTGTTGAGAACTCTATCTTCCAATACACACGTGGCGTGGCGCTCAACTATTACACGGGCGGTATTGACGGGATTGGTACCCGCAGTTGGTTGGTCAAAGACAATGTGTTTAGGGATATTGCAAGTCCAAGCAGAAACATTGCGCAATACGCTGTCCACTTTTGGATAGATGCGGCTGATAACGTGATTTCAAACAATATATTCATCAATAACGATCGCAGTATTGGGCTGGGTTTGGGCGGCAACAAAGTCAGCCATCGAGGTGGAGAAATCAGTCAAAATCTGATTATTCACACTGATACCAATGACCCATTTGCTGACACTGGAATAGCAGTAGAGAGTAGCCCTGATACACAAATCTTCAATAATTACGTCTATGCTAATCACGGCTATCCTCGTGCGATTGAATACCGTTTTCGCACGACCACAAATGTCGGTATTTATGGAAACAGTACGAATAAAAAAATTGCCTCGCGGGACAGCGGCACGGCCCTGTTAACCGATAACAAAATGGTGAGCGATGAAACCTTTTATATGGGTAAACTCAATGAGTACGCCAATAAACTAGCGATTAACACTTTCTATTAATCAGCAAGGAACAAGACGGTAATGAGCGGTATCCTTCTTTACAGTGAGATCTTTCCTCCAATTCACGGCGGCAGTGGGCGTTGGTTTTATGAGTTATATCGACGCTTACCAGAAAAGCAAGTGCGTATATTAACGCAGTCCCAAGATAGTGACGACGATGTCGTATACGCCCACCCAGTTGATCGGCAGGATATGCGGTCGTTTGAGTGGGGGCTGTTGCACCCCAAAGGACTTCTATTTTTTGTAAAGCAGGTCAAAGCGTTGCACGCATACTGTCGCAAGCACGATATTACTCAAATCCATGCCGGAAGGGTGTTACATGAAGGGTTTACCGCTGCGCTGGTAGCAAGGCTGCTCAAGATTAATTTGGTGGTCTTTGTGCATGGCGAAGATATAGAAACGGCTGCAGTGAGTCGAGAGCATGATTTGATGGCTAAATTTGTGTTTGGAACAGCAAAATTGACAGTGTGTAACAGTCAAAATACCCAGAATATCTTGCAGCGCTTATCCTATGCTCGCGCAGAGCAATCGGCAATCATTCATCCAGGTGCCAATATGAACTGGTTTGTACCCGCACCCAATAATCCGCAAATACGCCAACAGCTCGGCTGGGAGGATCGCTTTGTCGTATTGACGGTTGGGCGACTGCAGGCGCGTAAAGGGCAGGATATGATGATCCGCGCTGTGGCAGAGTTAATCTCAGACATCCCGGAATTAATGTATTGCATTGTTGGCGATGGGGAAGAGCGCACAGCATTAGGCGCGCTAGCAAAAGCGTTAAATGTCGAGCAGCACGTGCAATTTTTGTCTGATTTGAGTGAAGACGCGATGTTGGATTGTTATCAACAGTGTGATTTGTTTGTTTTACCCAACCGCACGATAGGCAACGATATTGAGGGTTTTGGTATGGTGTTGGTTGAAGCGCAGGCATGCAACAAACCCGTCATTGCTGGTGACTCTGGTGGAACAAGTGAAACCATGAGCATTGGTGAATCTGGATTTATCATTGACTGTGAGACGCCTCAAGCCCTAGTTGAAAAGATAACTTCATTGCACCAACGTCGTGATGCATTAGAAAATATGGGGATCGCCGGACAAAAGTTTGTGTCTCAGCACTTCTGCTGGGAACGGCATGCACTGGTTGCCAATGAGTATTTTTCGGAGTTGCGATAAATCATCACTGCAAGGCATTATCTCAGAACGGGTTGAATAAGGACATATTATGAAAAGGGTGTTATTCGTACACAGTGTCGCTGAAATTGGCGGTGCCGAAAGAATGTCGCAGGTCTTAATGGAAGGTTTAGATCCCAAGCTGTTTGAATGTTTACTCGCTTGTCCCGAGGACGGCCCTTTTCTAGAGCTCATGAGAAATAAAGGCATCGCTTGTCATGAGCTGCCGGCTACTCCATTTGATGCTCAGCACCTGTGGCGCTCGCTTAAGCAAATTTGGCTGTGGGCAGCGTTCTTACGCACTCAAAAAATTGACTGGGTACACACGGCAGATCCCTTTGTGACTCGCACAATATTGCCCAGTATTAAGCTTGCAAAAGCGAAGTTGTTAACGCATTTTCATTTTCCTTTTGAACAGAACATTATGCGGTGGGCATATCGCCGCATGTCACCGGATGTCGCGGTTTTCTGCAGCAAAGAATTGCAGGATTCGACCGGAGTCCATTTGGATTCACTGTCGCTACCCACCGAGCAGTTCGTGATTCATAACGGTGTGGATGTCTCGCGATTTCAGCCATCTCCAGCAACCAATACAGAGGACGCTGAGCCAATCAACATTGGTATCGTCGCTAATTTACAAAAGCGCAAAGGCCACGATGATTTTATTGAAATGGCGGCATTGTTGAAGAGTAAGGGAGTTAATGCAAAATATTGGGTGATTGGCGGAGATATTTTAGATGAACCAAGAGAAGCACACTTAAAACAATTGGTCACAACCCATCATTTAACCGAAGATTTTGTGTTTACCGGGCAAGTTGATAACGTTATCGAGCTGGTGGATCAGCTCCATATTTATGTGTGTGCATCACATCAAGAGGCCTTTCCGGTGTCTATCTTAGAAGCGATGGCATTGCAAAAAGTGATTGTCTCGACCGATGTGAATGGTATTGTGGAAGCATTAAACGATAGTAATGCATATCTCACTAAGCCTTCTGCACCGCAAGAGCTAGCCGCACGTGTAGAAGCGATTCTGACCGATACACCCACAGCGCTGCAAAAAGCCGCGCAGGCGCGTGAAGACGTCGTCAAGCAGTTTTCGAAGGAGCAGTATTTAGCTCAGTTTGCACAAATTTACTGCCAGTGATTAAGCTGTAAACGTACGAGGCACACATGGTTATCACCAACGGCAGTGTGACATAACTGTAGCGATATTCTGCGTGAACCAGTGTATGCATTCCCCACAAACAAACAATTGCTAGATTACATAATAGTATCAACGGCGTGTGCCTGGTCAAACATATCCAGATCCACAGCAACAGCAACGGTAGGCCAAAGACAGCACTTTTGAAGGTCGGTTGCCAGCTGCCTGGCTTGAGCTGTACCCAGTATTTGAGGCTTTTGCGGACGAGTAGCTGCCCTGATGCAACTGGCGCATCAAGAAAATTTTGAACCGCAAGCGCTTTATAATAGCGGTCTCGTTCGTATGCATTCAGATCTTGTGCTTGGGCTTCAATTTCTTGAAATGACTCAAACTCTCTAGCGTTATCAGCCGGCGCGCCTTTGGTAGGTAAGTAATTTCCCAAAAATAACGCATACCCTCCTTGGGTCGTGGTTGGCACAAATGCAGCAAACTGCTGATAGTGCATCCATGGCAAGACACTGTAAGATGATAAAAACACTGTACTAATAAGGGCAAATTGGACGAGGTTTTTGCGAAAAAACCACAGCATAAATAGCGTGATAATTAATATAAAACCAAGTCCGGATGGACGCGTGTGCAACAAAAAAGACAAGCTCAGCCCACAGAGTATCAAATCTCGCTTGCGCAGCTGTGGGCGAGTAAAAATTTTGTGCAAACAAAATAAACAAAGCAATAATGCAAATGCACTAATTTGTTCGGCAAAATAAAAACCGTGCAAAAAGCTGTATGCAGGCCACAATGTCCAAAGTAACACGGCAATTGCAGGCGTAACGAATGAGTGCGTCTGTTTAGCAAAAATATAAATGATCAGGAAACACGACATAATGTGAAATAAGCCGTTTATGACTTGCACCGATTCAGCAAACGGCATCACACAGTAACTGAGCGTAAATATATATGGAACGAGCACCCCTCGTTCAGGAACGTAACTGTGCATCGGGTTGATATCGCAGCGCCCCCCCTCGGCAACCAGTGTCTCGACCAAATGTCCCCAGCCATCAAGATCATAGGGGTAAGTGGTGTTTTCGGTACTAGTGAAAAAATACATCGACACAATCAAGCTACACAATAAGCTCACGCCTAACCCATACAATAATAATTGAGTTGGACGCGTAGCAATATTCCTATCAAATTCTGTGAATGTGTCGAGTAACGCAGTTGCGTTCATGATTACTCCGTTGTGTAAGAAACGAGTTGATTGCCATGGCTGGAAAAAAGCACTTTTGCTTCAGCGGTTAATTGAGTACTTGGTATGATAGCTGCGTTGTACTGTGGCAGGATATCTAGTGCAGCATTGGTCATGGGAGAACGACAGCCTGTTACGAACCGCACGGTTGCATTATTGCGACTGTCGATAACTAGGTGTTGGTATTCGGGTTGTGTGCAAATACCTTCAAGAGTTTCTAAAAACGCGCCCCATTCTGTGTATCCTTCTCTGGGATTGTATGGATGCTGCTCGAATTGATAGATATAGGTGCTCAGGGAAACCAACAAGATCCCCGCCAGCGGAACGACATACCTAGCTCGCATGACACGAAAATGCTCGTCCAAGCCAAACCGCTTTAGCCATATCGGCAGATTGATCAAGCACACCAGTAAAGACAAAAAAGAAATGGCCAACCAATAGCGTTCCGATCCGCCGATAACCATCAATAACATCATTACAAACATAGGGCCGATGGTAATATAAATGGCTAAGCCGTTAATCGTGCGCGGTATCGATAACAATATCAGCCCGAGCGTCAACAGCAGCGCAAGCACATTGCCCATCGGGATTGCTCGTAATTCCACTAGCCATAACAACGGGATTTGCTGTGTTGAATAATGATAGATCCCGTGCCACAGTGCGTTTTCTTTCGCGGTTTGGACAATTTCAGCAAACGTGCGGTAGCGACTGGTGGGATCTTCTGCGACGGTTTTGAACAACATTTGAATTTGATTGACGCCATCTAGCCCCAATCCATCTTGCGGGATCCCAGCGTTTCTCATTAACCACAGCACAAAGCATACAAAGAAGCCGATGAAGAATGCACTATAGTCTTTGACAAAAGGTACGATGCGTTGGTGATATGCAAGATGACCGTTCCCTGAGAAAAAATAAGCAAGTGGGGCAAACGCCAACCCGATAGCGGTGCCTTTGATCATCATGCCCGCGCCACAGAGTACCCCCACTGCAAAAAACACACCGCAGTGATGGGCTTTGCTCCATAGCCAGTGGATCAGAATAAGCGCAGCAACCATATGGATAAACACGGGTAACTCGGCAAGTGCAATGTGAGAGAAGTGCCAGTAGTACGGATTAAACCCAAAGATGACGACCCCAATATCAGCCAACCATCGATGTGTGGTCATTCGGTACAAGAGCAACCAGATGAATCCTAGGCCCATTAGCCCGATGCTGATCGTGATCGTTTTGACCGCAAGCCAGTTAAGCGTGTCGCCACTAACTAATATCGCCGGCGCCAGAATCAGAGGCATGCCCGGTGGCCACAGTTTATGGGGAATGTATGTCGATTCTATGTTACGCGTATAGCCTGCCCCATGGATGAGGTTGTGACTTAACGCCAAGTATGAACCGGGATCATGAGAATTAAATTCGGACAAATCTGGACGGGCGTTGGGTATCGCAAAATATATTGCGGCGAGGAAAATAAACAGATACAGCCGCAATGGATGGCGCTGAGTATTTACCATTGTCTGTTGCGCTCTAACAAACATCGTTTATTCCAAAGAGATTAAGATAATGCCTGCACACACGCATAAAGTGCCAGCAATTTTGGTGGTGGTTAAGGGTTCATTGAGAAAAAAATACGCAAATAGCATCGTCAAAATAAAGCCTAACCCAACAAAGGGATAGGCTTTACTGACATCGAGTTTACTCAGCACTAATAGCCAAAAGCCGGCACTAGCTACGTACGCTGACAAACCAAACAAGATGCTAAAATTCGTGAAAATGCTCCAAACAGCGTCGAGTACGCCTGTCTGAAGCCCTTGTGAGACAGCAGGGTGGCTCATGCCGTGTTTGAGTAAAATTTGTGCGCTTACCGACAACAACACACTCAGGCCAATTAAAGCAACAATCAACATACTCATAAGAAATTGGCCATGATGGTAATTAAGCCCATCAGGGCTATGGGGATTAGACTTCCTTGATCTTTTAGAGAAAAAATAATTGGGTCGTCCGTCATCTCACCGCGCATCGTTTTAACCCACATACGCATTAGCCAATACCCTAGCAGCGGTACTGACAGCCATAATAATTGAGGCTCTACATACATTAATGTCAGAGTTTCTGCATTCATGTAGAAACAGTACATCAGTATGGCAAGCATTGCTGAGCTGACGCCAAAGGTGACAAACACCGTCAGGTCCGAGACGTTGTAATCTCGACCATGGGCCTGTTCTTTTTCATCTTTTGCTAGGGCCACTAACTCAGCACAGCGCTTGATTAGTGCGAGGCTTAAGAAAATAAACATAGAGAAGGATAGTAGCCAAAAAGACACCGTGACCCCAAGGACAGCCGCACCTGCAAAAATACGGATGGTATATAACGATGCTAGCGTGATGACGTCCATGCCAAAGAAGCTTTTTAAGCAAAACGAGTAACTCAGTGTGATACATAAGTAGACAAATAAAACGACGCCAAATGCCAACGGCAGAAAGGCTGCAATGATTAGGCTCAGCGACAGTAATAAAAGTGCTGCATAGACGCCGTCCGTAAGCGAAATTGCACCACTGGCTAACGGGCGATGTCTTTTACGGGTATGAATGCGGTCAGCGTCTAGGTCGACCATGTCGTTAAAAATGTAAGTTGCTGAAGCCAATAAACTAAACGCAAAAAACGCAGCGACTACTTGTGATATGGATAGTAACGAGGTGTATTGCGCGCTCACTAAAAGCGGGACAAAAATCAGCGAGTTCTTCAACCATTGATACACTCGCAACTGCTTTATCCATGCTTTTGCATTGCTACTGCTGGCCACATCAAAAGAACCGGTAAATTCGATGTCCCCAACTGATGAACGCTTTTGTGCAGCCCGTGTGGGAGCCACTAAATATTTTTCATCGGCTTCGGCAAACAAGACATAGTCTTCAATGCTGTTGCCCATATAGCTAAATGAAGCGTGCTTCTCTTTGATCGCATTGAGTTTGGTCGCACCTTTTAAATTGATGTTATCGGTAGACGCAATATAGCCATCAAATAGGGGATAGTGCTCACAAAACTGCTCGGCAATACATTCGTTGGAAGCCGTAGCCAAAAAAATAGGGCGACCTTTTTCTTTTTCATTTGCCAGAAATGTATATGTGGCTTGATTGATGGGAATGCCAGCGACGTTCACTGCAACTTCTTCACAAAGCTTTGCTTTGAGAAAGGCCTTTCCTTGTAATAGCCAAAGTACAGCGTAAAAAAGTACTAGTGGGTTATTTTTAACGGCAACCAAAAAATACTCAATGAGCATATCCGATTTGATAAAGGTTCCATCTAAATCTACATATAGTGGATGTTGCACCATATTATTCATCCTTGAACTATGGAAATTGTCTCATTTAGCTTAGTTGATAATGAGCAAAGATCAAGATAGCGCTTTAGTCTTGTTGGTGCGATTATCTCGAGTAGTCTCAATCATTAATGCTAGGTTATGATCACCAATGACATCAAATGAACGTTGTTTTTGCTTGTTTTTAAATGTTTTTATACCGTCCTTAACTCCGCCCCACACTGCCTCAACCCAGAATCGCTTGGTTTGCAGAACGGCGCGTTTGGGTAAGCAGTATTTGACTAATGTATAAAAATGTTTTGGTAGTTTTAAAATGTTATCAGGCCATGGGCGGCTCAATACCCACAGCGTGTGATTGTGATAGGTAGCGCGATACCACTCAACCCCACGCGAGCCCTGATTGCCGCAGCCGCCATCAATCGGTGCACGGTGGAACACAAAACTGTCGGTATCGGCGATCACGTTACCAAATCGGTTAAACACTTCCACCATCTCCCAGTCGATGGTGGAAAAGGGTTTTACTAGCCAAGTCGCTGCGCCAATGTTAGCAAAAGTGCTTTTTCTGCCAGACATATGCGCACTTGCTAATGACGTGGCAATGTTCCCTTTTTTTGATGGTATCCAAGGTGACTGCATGTTGCCTGCATAGTAACAGCCTGCAACAGCAATAGTGTTCTTATCATCATAGTGTTTGAGATGACGTTTGATCACCGACTTGTCAATTATATCGATGTCGTCGTCTAAGATAATCACAATGTCGGCTTTTGCTAGGGATGCGCCAGTATTAATTGCCAACGATAGCGAGGCCTCTTTCGCTAAGTAGTATCTAACGTTAGCGCCTTCACACAGCGTTTGTAGCGTTTGTTGATGAGCGAGAGGTTGCCCATCATTGGATTGATCAACAACGATGATTTCGCCATTATCATCAACCAAGTCAATGATTTGCGGTAGCGTTAAGATCATTTCACCATACCGATTGAAGGTGGGAATGACAATGCTATATTCAAATGGAGCAGTCCGTACTTGCATAAATTATCCTATTAAACGGGTAACCCTGTGGGTGTACTTTTGCGAGACTGTCAGTATGAGTTCCTTAATATAGCGACAGTCTTGATGCGAGTTTGCTAGAGTCAAAATAAATCCCAGCACCAAAGCACCGTATAAAACACAGTAAAAAATCAGGTTGACTAACAGTTGCAGTATATTGTTATCCACGATAGGCCAATACGTTGCTAGCAGCATTGGTAATATGGCTAGGCACAGTACACCGCTTATTTTAATGGCGGTCTTTAAGAGGAACGCCAGACCCATATATTGCCAAATTGCAAATGCAAAAAATGCTGTCACTAAGGCAATTTCGCCCATGATTTTGGTTGCAGCAAAAACCATAATATCGGAAAACTCTACACTCAACAGTAAGATGGCTAGAACAATACAGCTGAGGGTTTCAAAAATTAATAAGGGACGGGTATTAGCATGGATCATGAACAGCCTTGCTGCGGTACCATGCAGACTCATTGATGTGATTAACAGTGTGAACCAGCCAAAAAGTGCCGCAAAATCTACCCATTGTGGCCCCATTAACAACAGTACAACCTGCTGCGCATTGACAAAACAGAATACCGACATTGGCATCGCAATTAATAGGGTCATCAATAGCGCAATAGCAAAGCGGTCTTTAAAATACTCGGGGTTATCTCGAAGAGGTGCCAGCTGCGCAAGCAAAGGTTGGGTCAGGGGTGTAAGGATATTTTGGCTGGGGATATAAGCCAAATATTTCATGCTATTGTAACTACCCAAGCTGGCTTTGCCGAACATGGTGCTGGCAATGAATGTATCAAATTGGGTGCGACCAAACCCAAGTACGGCCTGAGGGATTAACCAAGATGAAAAGGCCCACTGTGCTTTTAAGTTGTGACGCGATAATTTGGGGGTAAATGGATAAATCAGATAACTCCCAAACACTTGTAAGCTACTTGAGACTATCAATCCAATCACCAGTGCCCAGTAGCTTTCATAGATGAGTGCGATGCTAATAGCAGTTGCGACTGAAAAGAGTTTGGCTACAATGGAGATTTTGATCAGCGGAAGGTATTCCTGTCTGCGCCGCAACAGATGTTGTGCTGGATTTTGCAAGCCCTCTACAAGGATTATAACTGCATAGCCCCACAAAATATAGGTCAGTTCAGGCTCGCTAAAAAAAGTGGCAAGCTGTCCAGAGCACAGCACTAAAATAACGACCATGGTCATGCGGATCATTAAATTGAGTGTAAAAGCCGTATTGAGGAGTTTGCGGGTGGGTCTGCGCGCGCGAACAATGTAATCAGCGGTGCCGACATTGGCAAAGCTCTCCAAAAACAAACTAATGATCGAAGCAATTGCAACAATGCCGAAGTCTTCTGGCGTCAGCACGCGCGCCAGTATGAGCGTACTGATCAAGCCAACAAACTTACGTGCAAATGAGTCGATTACCAGCAATAAACTACTAGAAAGCAGGTTACTTACTTGCATAACGATAGCCCATTGGGGTTAACGAGGGTTGTTCACTGGTCACCTTGTTTTGTGCCAATAATAGCTGCAATTGATGGTTAGCCAAAAGGTTCAAAAGCAACACCAGGTAAAAGGGCTCAAATATCATCATGTCAAGGAATAGGCAAGTGATACTAAATCCCATTATTCCGAGCAGTGAGGCGTTTTTGATGTATTCATAAAAATGGATAGATTGTTTGGTGTCATCATTTGTGTCTGTATTTTCTATGGATTTGAGCAGCGCTTTATTGGCGACAAAGCGCTTCCACGGGGCAATTAACAAACTGATAAATAGCAACATCGCAGGAATACCGATATTAGCCGCGACGCTCAATATCGTGTTGTGGGCGACGTGTGGCGATTTTCCTGGGAAGTAATAATCCGAGGCGGTTAAAAAACGCTCCGGACCGACACCCAAAAACGGATGCTTAAGGGCAAGTTCTACACCAATCCCCCAAGAAATTAATCTCGGGTTCGCCACCTCTGCGGAACGGGCATACACCAGGGTTTCATAGGAGCGATCGATAACGGTTTGACCTTGGGTCAAGATGAAAGCTAAAAAGCCACACATAATGACAATATTGAAGCTCTTAGAACGGATCATAAATGCGCAAATTAGCGTTAGCACGCCTAGTGCGAGTAATGCGCCACGTGAACTGGTTAACAGAACCGCGTGCCATAATAAGGGGATAAATGCAGCTAGACATATTTTCGCAAATTTTGATTTGACGTAAAAAATACCAAAAAGAAAAAATGGCATGCCAATCACCAGCAGGACGGCGAAAGAGTTACCGTCAGCATAAGGGGTATTATCAGGACCTGTTAGTCGATTATTTTTAAAGTGTTGCCATTGCGAAGTAAAATAAATATCGTTCGCCCAATAAACGTAATAAAAGACCACGGCCATAAACAATATCGCTAGGTATTTTATGCCTCTTTCATGATTTAACGTGCCAAGCAATACAAAGTACATGAGGACGATGATGTTTAATGTGCCAATCAGTATTTCGGAACTGACAGATGCCACATAGTTTGGGAAAAAAGTAAAGGTACTCGATAAGTTGACCAGTACCCAAATGATAAAAACAGCGTAGTTTTGCTTGTATTTATAGACGCTCCAGTCAACTTCTTTGCGCGCTACCATGATCGCAAACCCAATCAAGGCGAAACCGGCAGCAATTTTGAAAATCGGTATTGTGCCGACGCCCCAAGGCCAAATAGCTTGTGGTTGCAAAATAGACGTTGCCATATACACAGCACTCGCCAGCCACGGCAGCTTGAAGATGCTGATTACCAAGACTAATATGATGAGATAAATCAATCCTTTGATCATAATCGTTTGCTCTTAACTTAATACTTCACAATATAAATGATGGTAATCATCTTGCATTTTTTTTGCGGTAAACCTCTCTGTGTAGGTAGCATACCCTTGCGCGCCCATGTCCTCTCGAAGCAGAGGATCTAATAACTTTTGCATGGCTACGACAAGCTGAGCTTGATCGCCACTTTCAACCACAAACCCATTGTGTCCATGTCTGATGATTTCGGGGTTACCGCCGACATTGGTTACGATCGCAGGCTTCTTGAGTCTCAGTGCATCAATCAAGGTCATCGACGTCCCCTCACTGAACGAGGTGAGTAAGAACACGTCAATACGTTGGCACAACAGCTCGGGTGATGGATGGTATCCAGTAAAAATAACCGCATCTTGAATACCTAGCTTTTGAACTAACGCCTCTAATTCCGCTCGGGTTTCTCCATCTCCTACTAGCAATAGCGTTGAGTTTGGGTGCTGCTTGTGCAACTCTGCAAAGGCGCTAATCATGAGTGGATGGTTTTTGATCGGATCAAAGCGTGCGATGGTGCCAAATACCATGCTTTGGTCATTGATAAGGTTTAGCGCATCAGTACTGACATTGCTGGAATCACTGGGCGTCAAGCCGTTATAGATCACTTGAATGCGATTGCAAGTGAGAAACTCATAGTCGACGAGTGCTTGTTTAGTTGCTTGTGAAATCGCAGTAATTTTGGCGGTTAATTTTTCCAGCACTGGATTGACCCATTTGCGTTTTGGGCTGGAAAAATCAGGATAAAATCGCCCGTGTTCAGTAAACAATACGCGTGTGCTTAAGCCAATACAGGCAAGTGCGCCATAGCTCCACGGCGAGTACTGATGGCAGTGTAAAATATCTATCTGTTCACGTTTGATGTAATTTCGCAAGGTCAGGATCAGCGACCAGTCAACCCCGTCACGACGGTGCCATCCTGTTACTTTGACACCACTTTGTTGCAAAGACTCGCCGAACGGCCCGATTGGGAGCTCCAGACAAAGCACTTGCTGTTCCAAATCGCTATGGGTATTTTGACTTAACAAGTTCATGATGACCTTTTCAGTACCACCAATGCGCATATCATAAGTCAAATGAGCAACCTTCATGCTGACCCCTTACACGCTGTGTCAACATACCGCCCATACCACATCTGAAACATCAACAGGCTCCACAGCACCGCACTGTGATCCGCAGCTTCGGCTTGATGCTCATCCCATAGCTGACGTACTGAATCTATCTCAAAGTAGTCGCGGATCCCATACGTACTGTCGAATAAATAGCTTTTGGATAACTCGTGAATGTGTTCTCTAAACCAGGTGGCTAAGGGCACACTAAATCCCATTTTTTTGCGATACAGCACATCATCGGGCAATAGTGGTTTGAAGGTCTCTTTGAGAATATGCTTTTTGTCCCCGTCTTTGTATTTCATATCGATGGGCAGGGTGGCGGCATACTCAATCACGTCTTTATCCAAAATAGGGGCGCGTACTTCAAGCGAGTTAGCCATGCTCATGCGATCCACCTTGACCAATATGCCACCCGGCAGATAGGTCTTTAAGTCGGTGTAGAGGATTTTATCAAAATGATTATCGCCGTCGGCAGTATCGTAAGTCGCCAACGTGACACTCGCCGGGTGATAGTCGCCGAGCGCTGCTTTAAACTCAGGCTTGGCAAGCCTATCCCAGGTAGCATCGGTAATTTGCGAGTTGGTGATATAAAAGCCCATCGCGGGGTCTTGACTCAAGCTGGTGAGCAGTGAGTTCCCTTTTTTGAAAAACGTATGGGAGCTTTTTTGGCACAAGTTCGCAAGCCGAGGAAATAGCGCCTCGCGTAGCCCTTTGGGAAATTTTTGCCGTAGCTTGTTTTCAAGCACATCCAGTGTGTATTTTTCGTAACCGGCAAACACCTCATCGCCGCCATCACCGGCAACCGCCACGGTGACTGCTTGTTTGGCGAGTTCACTGACAAAAAACGTCGGCACCAAAGACGGATCGGCAAAGGGTTCGTCAAAATAACTGACAATCTGCTCAAGCTCAGCCGCCACGTCTTTTTGAACCACAAACTCATGGTGCTGGCATTCATATTGTTGGGCAACTTGTCGCGCAAATTCTGCCTCGTTAAAGCGCGGGTCATCAAAGCCTATGGTACAGGTATTGACGGGGGTGTCAGAGAGCTGTGACATCATCGCCACCACGCCGCTAGAGTCAACCCCGCCACTCAAAAACGCCCCGAGTTTCACATCGGCCAACATGCGCGCTTTGGTTTTGGCAAATAGTAACGTCGACAAGGTATCTTTGGCTTGTGCCAGTGTATCCGCGGTTTTGTGGGCAAACGAGATATCCCAATATTGTTCAATCTGAATATCGACCGCGCTCACCGTCATGCAGTGCCCCGGCGGCAGTTTGTGCATGTGGCTAAATATGGTTTTGGGGTCGGGCACATATTGATAGGCAAAAAAATCATAAACGGCATCGTCACGGATTGATTTATCAATCCCAGGCAGGGTTAAAATCGCTTTGAGTTCAGAGGCAAAATAAAATGCGCCGTCTTTGTTGTAGTAATACAGCGGTTTTTTGCCGATGCGATCGCGAGCCAAAAACAACGTCTTGGCGTGTTTGTCCCAAATCGCAAACGCAAACATGCCGTTGAGCTTGTCAAGACAGGCTGCGCCAAAGTGTTTGTAGAGCCCCAAAATCACTTCTGTATCAGTGTGCGAGCGAAAAGTGTAGCCGAGTTGGACAAGTTCTTCGCGCAGTTCAGGAAAATTATAAATTTCACCGTTAAAGGTGATCACCAACTGCTCATCATCTGAGTGCATCGGTTGGATCCCAGCATCGGACAAATCAATAATACTTAAGCGCCGGTGCATGAGCCCGACCTGTTCATCCCAGTAGGTCCCGGATGCATCCGGGCCACGATGCACAATTGCATCCCCCATGTTGCCAAGATCCGCTTGTGTCAGGTGATCATGATGAAAGAAACCCGCTATTCCGCACATACAGCGTCTTCCATGGTGAACTTTGGCCCTTGCGCCAACAGCTTATTCAAGCGTTGGCGCACTAAAATCCGCTTCATAGGCTGGGCAATAGTAGCAATCATTGCTTTTCGCTTAATTTGTTCGTTGATCGTATGCATATCCCGCGGCCATTCAGACACAGGGATTTGATCTAACAATATTTCTTGCAGTTTGCCCAGCTCATACCGGGCAATACGGTTTTTGTAGAGCAGCAAATCATCCCAACGCCACGGCGACAGAGACGCAAAATAATAGCCATGGCCGAGTAAATAGGTCACGCGCTCGTGCAAGTTGTGATCCAAAAATTGAATGTCGGTGTTCACGGCTTTGGTCAAAAACGAATCGATCCAGTTTAAGCCCACCGGCATGTAAAACTGCTTGGCGCGCACCATTTGTATAAAGCTACCAGTTAGGCCGTACAGATTGCCAAAAAAGCAGCTGCGCTCTACTACCAATGATTCGTAGTAGGCTTGATTGCGACCAGATACCGGCACGCCAGCCACCGCGTGTGCAGTAGTTTGATGCAGCTGTGCGTGCAAGATGGGAAAGACGTTGTCGGTAAAACGCACATCGGCATCGACAAAAAAGTGCGTATCTGCCTCTGGTGCCAGACTATGTACATATTCATTCCAGGCATTACATTTGTCGCCGATTTCAAGTTCGACAACTTTAAGGAGGGGTTCTGTGACAGCGACATGATGCAAAATAGCCACAGTGTCATCGGTGCACCCGTTGGCTATGACGGTCAACTGTTGGGCTGCATCGTCGATATTCTCTAGCACGCTATACACACTCTCGCGAATGTGCTTTGCTTCATTGTAGGCAAACATGCAAATGGCGTATGTCATACTTGCTCCTATAAACTGATCATGCCGCGTACTCGACTTCCCACGAGGGTCGTGACGGGCAAGGGTAATTGTTGCCATATTTTAATAGCGAGCTCTTTGGCGGTTGAATCCGTGTGAGCATGGGAGTCTTTTGGTGCGTCAACGGCCAACCAATCTTGCCAAACAAGTGGGTAGGGCTCTGCTCCCCACTGTTTTTTGAACCGAAAGGTGCCTTCATTGTAAGTCGAGCGACCAAAATCAAACATCGGGCAACCGTGCTGTGCTGCTGCACCGATTAACTCCCCATAGAGCAGCATATTTGGCGCAAGGTGGTTATATTCGCTCAGCGTTGATGCCCAAGGAATGGAACACAAGGCTGGGTGCAACAATATTAGTCCAGCTCCTATAGGCCGCTCATCGCTGTACACCACACCCAAACAAAAGCGTCCTTGGAAGTGGCGTAAAATCGCTTGGTACCACGATTTTTTGTGCACCGGTGAGCCAAGCTGGCGCATATTGCGCTCAATCACGTGGTAAAAATCATCGAGTAAGCTGTCATCCTGCACCAGTGTGACCGTCAGGCCATTTTTGCTTGCCTTGCGAATTTGACTGCGCAGTTTGGATTTGTAGCTGGCCATTTGTGCATCCGCCGTCGCCTCTAGCGGCATTTTCATCGCGACTTTGGCACCGCTTAAGTCATCATCTGCGCTGTTTGACTGTATATCGACATCGCGATGCAATACTTTTTGATACCCTTTGGCTTGCGCAAACTGTGCGATAGCGTCTTGAAACAATGCTTCGGTCTCAGGTGTATCGGCCAAGACATGACCGACGTCACAATAGGGCAACGCACACAAATAAGGACGGCCAAAGGGGCGGGTAAATATGACTAGTGGCGCTACTCCTGTTATTTCGCCATCTTGGTTGCGCATTAAAGCCACCACACTATCGTGTCCATAGGCATCGCTCACACTCTTAAGCCAGCCACTAAAATGGTAAGCACTTCCTTTGGGGTGCTGCGCTACATAGGCATCATAGCAAGCACAATCGAGGCTGGTTAACGCGACAAAATCACAACTCATCCGATGGCCTCCTGTCTTTTTTTGTTGCTCATTACCGGATCTTTAGCCGTGGTGACATCATGATTGATTTGCAGCAAATGCGCAGCTTCTGAAATAGTGGCAAAGCGCACGTTTGCGTGCTGCTGTAAGTACTGAACTGTGGTTGCTATCGCTTGACACATGGAGGCAAATGCATCGGCTTTGCGATAAAAACCGTTGCCTCCGTCTAAGAAGCTCGAGCTGTGTAAGTACATGTGAATGACGGGATAGCGATTGTCGAGCTTGCTGCGGATCAGGCGCTGCATGTCTCTAACTGATGAGAGCTCCGGGCTGAGATAGATTTTGCGACATATATGGCTGTGCCATAATAGTGCCGTAGCGCGCAGTTCACGCCATGGAGACTGATCACAGCGGTGCATGATATTGCGCCAAAAGTCTTCGTGTGTTCTGTTAAAGCCAACAGTGACCGGAATTTCTGCGATACAGCGCTGTTCTCCCGGCTGGTTGGGTGAGGTCAAGTTGGGCCAATACGGGCGTAAATGTGCCTCTTCACAGCTAAAGTGTTCGTTGTGATACATCGGATACACGCTGGAATCAACCGTAAATCCTCGTTCAATGAGCAGTGACATCACACCTTCATCGATGCCCCAGCGACCGGTGCGAAATGAGCGCATGTGCAGTCCCAATTCGCTGTAGACTTTGTCTATCAAACGATCCAATTTGGCTTTGACTTGGCCAATGGGTAAATTGACTACGTGTGATTCGTACTCACCAGTATTACCAAAGAATGGCGGGTTGCACCATGGGTGTAAGTGACCACCAACTTCGCAGTCATTGGTGGCAATTGTGCGTTTGAGTTTTGTTAACGCAACGGCATCAGTGAGCACCGGATAATCCACAAAATACGTGGGGCGGATCTGATGAGACTGACAAAATGCCTGAAAGTCAGGTAAAAAATTGACGTTAGTGACATTGCAATGCTGCTCGGGGAAGGCATCTGCCCAATCCCATTCTTCTTCCGTATCGACACTTAATACAAAGAGCACTTCAGGCTTTGGCATAATCAGCCTCCGGTACTGTCGTGACTAAATCAGAAAATAGCGTCGCATATTCATCAGCCATTCGCGCAGCAGAAAAGTGAGTATTTACAAACTCAACCCCGGCAGTAGCTAATTCACGTGCGTAATCCGGTTCGTTGAGCAGCTGACACCAATGCTGAGCAAGCATCTTTTCATCACCTAATGGGGCTAATAGACCAGTTTTCTCGTGGGAAATTAGTTGATCAACACCATCAATATCATAGGCTGCAACTGGGATGCCCATAGCACAGGCCTCCATTAAACAACGTGGGATCCCTTCCAACGTGGAGGTCATCACGAACAGATCAAAGGTCTTCAGAAGTGCTAGGCGATCATCGCGAAACCCCAAAAAATGTATGTCATCACGCGCACGAGCTTGCTGTGCTTGTTGTTCTAGGTGGGCGCGACTTTCACCATCACCCAATAACACCAGCTCAACTTGACCGTTGAGGCGTTGATGAACCTGTGCAAACACCCGCAGTAGGCTGTCGATATTTTTGCGTGAGATCATTTGGCCAATAAAGCCGATGCGCAGTTTTGCCGTCTCGGCAGTCATGCTTGCATCATCACGTACCGCTTCGACTTCGGATAAATCAACGCCGTTTTGGATATAGCACAGCTGTGGTTCGCTGATCCCGTAGCGTTTGACATCGTCAACCAAAGCCGGTGAGAGCGGCACCACGCGATCAGCAAAACGCATCGCCTGACAGCCAAGCCAAATAAACGCACGTAATTTCCAGTCCTGGGCATTTTCAAACCCGTGCGGGGTGACCACTACCGCGATTTTGGCTTGCTTAGCGGCAATCACGCCTAAGATATCGGATTTGTAGCCGTGCGTGTGGATCACGTCAATATTGCGCGCTTTAATCAGGTCAACAAGCTGCGCGATGATCCCCCAATCGAAGCGATGTCGCATGGGGAGTTCATGGGCAATAGCCGGCAGTGCTTGCCACTCACGTACTAACGTCAAGTCTCTGCTATTGTCTTCTAATGTGATCGCCAGTTCACTGTGAAAGCGTTCATCATCCAAGTGCTTACTCAAAGCAAGCACCCAGCGCTCGGCACCATAAAACCCGGTAGAACAAATAAATTGAAGTACGTTGATTTTTTTCATCGATGCGAATCCGTATGCAGTTGGCCAAATAGCCCTCGAACTGTGCCTAGCGCGCGTGCCGGAAAATACGTGGCATAAAAACGCACTATAGCGCTAAGCGAGATATGTGCTGGACTGTGGCGATAGAGCCGAATGCTATACGCAATCAAGGGCAGTAAGGCAGCTGAGAACATCACTAGCGCCATGCTATATAGTCCAGTTAGCAAACCAATCACACCGGTTAAGCCCGCCAGCATCATGGCAGGAGGTACTACAAAACTTGGGATTTCTCGCCACGGCACCTTGCGGCCTTTGAGCGAGGCAATATTAGACTGACCGCGCCAAATCTCTTTTTTGTACATGGCGCTAAGTGCTTTGTCTTCGCCAAGGTGGATATAGTGGGAAGACGCGCTGTAAAAAAGCGGACCGAGCTGGGCGACGGCGTGGGTAAAATAATAATCTTCACAGGTAGTCAGATGTTCTGGAAAACCGCCAACTTGTGCAAACGTATCGCGGCGCATTAGCAAATTCCTGCCAGGCAAAAATTCAACGTAGCAGTGCGTCACCACGTTGGATAGCGTCGTGCGAATGTGTTCAAGCATGGTTGCATTGTGTGGGCACGTTTGTTGTGCGCTGATCAGCTTGCTGTTGGTTGTGAATAACTCTTGAAGCAGTGTTCCCAGCCAGTTGTGAGCAAGGCGTACGTCGGCATCCAAGAATGCCAAAAACTCACTCTCGCTATTGACCACCCCAAAGTTGCGAGCTTGAGAGATAGTCCAATCTGGCTGGATGTGATGAATACTAATATCAAGCTGCGCCAACAGCTCAGCAGGGATCTGATGACTGGTATTTTGTGAGACAACCACAACACTGATGCTGACGTCTGGCGCATCTTGCGCTGCAATCGACTGTAGCGTATCCACAAGCATTTCTTCCCGACCTTTGTGGGGAATAATGAAAGTGACCGATGTGGGTGATGTTAACCTGCTGTCCATAGCTAAGGGATCCATTGTGCCAGTCGTTGACTGCGTTTCTTTAAATTGTTTAACTCTGTTTGTATCGACCAGTTGGCCAAAAAGTCCAGAGAACTGAGCGATTTTGGATTCTCTGCACCGGCTGGGACGGTGCATGCTGCGACTGAACCTAACTGTTTAGCATCAATGGCAACCGGCTGTGACTCGTCACTCAAAGGACCTTTTTTACATTCAGCATGTGCATAATCTACCGGCCAGTTTTGCATCAGCAGCGCTTGGATACGGGTAAAATGCGTTTCATCACTTGCTTTAAGCTTGTTAAATATAGCTGACTCTAGCGAATCTGCACATTCGATATAGCTTGCTTGTGTGGCAGTGGAGGAAATACTTGCCAAATAGCGCAAAACGTCGACTTTACGCAAGTCTTGTGCGGTCCAGGTGTCGTTGGGATACTCGAGCTGATCGGCATGTTCTAGTGTTAACGAGGCATGAGATTTTAGGTATTGGCCGTAGTGAATCAAAGTAGCAAAACAATAACCACACTCGCTTACTCGACCTGGCAAGTCGCTGGAAAGGATGCGATGACAGCGCGCGACGGCTTGTAGCATCACCACATAAAACCAGGTGTTTTCTATATCATCAAGCTGGCGCTGAGCAATGTCATCTTCCGGTGAACAAGTATGCATAATGATATGTATCGCTTGGTCTAGGTATTGTGATTGTGAACTGATTACAAAGCGGTCTAGACAGGCATTGACGTAATTGGCGGTGCCGCGATCAAACGGGTAGCGGCCGGTGGTGATATTTTTGAGATCGGCGCGATGGCGATTTTTGTAAGCGAGTAACAGCCCAAATAACGTATTATCCCCATCATAGATACAGCTCATCCACGCCTGTAGTTGAAATACCGCGTCCTTAGCAGTGCTATTACCCGTAAGCAAATAATACAACGTCAGTCCTTCGGTGTAACAATGCTGGCCACCCGGCCCACCACCGCCAGCGTGATCCATGTAAACATCTTGCGGCTGCAATTTGGAGTAAGTGCGATGAGTAGATGTGTGCGCCGGAACATAGTGGTCGGTATGCCAAAACAAGCCGCCGGCGTATTCGGGTTTGTCGCGCTGAGTATGATAAATATCAATATCCAAAATGTGCTTAGCTAAGGCATCCGCCAATTCAAAATAAGCGTTTTCACCGGTACTCAGCCACAGTTTCAAAAATCCAGCCAACGGATCATATTGGTTGTTGTACACGCTTACCAAGTGCTCCCCAGGGGGCAGCTGCGTGCTCTCGTGGTCTGCAAACAACTCACCAAAGTGACGAAAGCCAAATAGATCAACGGTTTCTCGCTTGGTTAACCACTGCTCTGGAGTGAGTAAGAGTTGGTGCCAGTCAGAGGTTTGTGTGTTTGGTACGAAGCGCTCGATAGCTTTGCTGTTGGCTACCCACTCAGGGTGAACATGCAATGACACTTGAGCTGGCTCGGTTTGTGCGTTTAGTGAAATTTGGCGCGACCAGCACTCACCTGGTTGGAGTTCTTGATGGCGATGTAAACTCGGCAAGGCAAAGTCTAGACGAACGCCGCTTTCCTCAGCTGCCGTTTGCGCCGTTATACCAGAAGGGAATTTTTGCCAAAATTTACTGATCGTAACCTGCCACTGCGTATCTCCTTGAATACAAAGTGTTGGCGAGGGGCGCGCAGGTAAGTGCTCGATAGCAGTTAAGTCTATCGCGTTGTCAAAATGCACATGGGCAACCGAATCCCAGTTTTGTCCGCCGCTACAGGTTTGTTGAATACCGGTATTGAGTGACACCTGCTCATCTTCAATATACAGCTCAGCCCACCCATCCGAATGTGGCTGACGATTTTGCTGACACAGATAGCCAAACTGCGCTATCCAGACACTGTTGGGATCACCTAGATCCCACTGGCCGTTGGGGTGCTCTGCGCGATTGGGGTTGTGCAGACGCACATCGATAGTCACTTGGTCTTGTACTTGGTCAATCACGACCGTCTCAACAATTTGCAAGTCGTCTAGCTGATCAGGCAAGGTAAGTTGATAATAGCGCTCAACAATGGTTTTAAGCGGTGTTTCACGCAGACCTGTTTGATCAAACAGTACGCGCCATGTTTGTTTATGAAACCCGAGTGGGCTTACGCTGCTTGAAGATGCAAGTGCTAGTTCAAATTGCAGCTGCCAATCACGATGTGTGATCCCGTGCTCATCTAGCACAATCGAGTGTGTGGCAGTGGCCACTGTTAGCGTGTTGCCTTCGTATTGAATGAGCTTATTGGGCAAGGGGCGATTGACTTGCGACGTCAGATAAAAGGTTTGTTCAAGCTCGCCTGTTAACGGCGTACAAAGATGCGCTTGGATGCTGCGCAGTGAGTTATCTGGCCATAGTGCAAGCGTTTGAATGTGACAGGGGAGAGGGTGCTGATGCTCGTCGCAAAAGAGTAAGCGTTCAGGGTGAACATACATACCTTGTGGCAACGGTATACAACAACTCACCAACTGACGGTGACTCACTTTTTGCTGTGGGTTTCTAAGTGTCACTACTGGTTGTGCATGTGGCATGACATATCCCTTGTCGATCCATAAAGTGTGGGCTTAAAACAGCAGTGCTTTGACCCGCTTTGCCGAACGATAAAGCTGTTGTTTGAGCGGGTTACAGTGCAGATACGTGTGATAAAACGCATACTGATGAGTACTCAAACTGGCTTTATAGCGACATTCGCCTCCCATAAAATCATAGGTGTGGCAGTCGTGTTGGGCATAATGCGCTTGTGCGAGCGCATGCATGACTAATCCCACTTTAAATTTGTTATTGGCATCGGCATAATTGATCGCCGAAACGTAAAAATATACATGGCCCTCGCAAACAAAGTTATACAGGTAGCCAAGGTCTAGCGTTGGTGTCGAGAACTTTAACACCTCTACTTTGTTGTTAGCCGCTGAAGGCTCATTTCCCGCTGAAGGCTCATTTCCCGCTGAAGGCTCATTTCCCGCTGAAGGCTCTTCGCATCCAGCTTGCTGGATCAAGTAGCGATGAAAGGCGTTAAACGCAGGGTTATCAAAGCCACTGCCATATTCGCTAACGCTCCAGCGCTGAGAGTGCAGGCTTTGGATTTCGCTGTAATCCGAAAAAATATCCTGCCCTGCTAATCGCGTCATCGCAATACTGCCATAGGTCGCCTCAATATACTTTATTGCTCGGCGGATCTGGCTGCGTGTATTACTCGAATACATTGCCAAAACTGCATTTAATGCGTCTGCAGTGTGCAGTTTATCCACTGCAAGCTGCGGAAGTTGGGTTTTATAAGCAGGGACCCGCTCCTGTTCACAAAAGAACACCGCATTTGTATCTGGTAATGACGTATGCGAGCAATTTTCCGAGCTACTAATAAAGGTATCGGCAAGCGCGCTGCGGATCACCACAATATCTACTTGTGCGTCTCGCGCTACTGTTGCCACTAACGCTCGGCGACACTGCTGTGCGTGCGCTGGCAAAGACAACACGTCATTATATTCTATCCACTGCTGGTCAAGCGCGGTGTGCCCCGTTTGATTGAGGTAGCCGTACTGCGTAGCGACACCCCAGTAGCGCTTGCATTGCTGTCCTAGCCATGCCATTCCAACGAGATCCTGACGCGCTTCATCTAGATAAAAACGCACACAGGCCAAATGAGGCAAGCCAATATGCAGCATTGCTGCCTGCCACTCCCAGCTCAAAAAAAAGTGCTGGCGCCCACTGTCAGCCAACAGTGAGCGCCACTGTTGACCAATGAGCGCAACGTCCGATTCAGTCAAATCGTACTGTATTGCTACGTGCATTAACTATCCACACGCTCTTTGAGTGCATTCAGGCGGGCGATTAACGCATCATCTTTGGTCGAAAGGGATGTTAAAATACGCTTAGCTTGTGAAATCTGCTGCGCATCAATTAATGCCTCAGAGTAGTTCAGCGCAATCTCTACTGCGTAGGGATTGGCTTGATACGCCATTTTGAAATATAGCAACGCCTGCTCATTTTCTCCTTGTGCCGCTTTGATCAAGCCAAAGGTATCCAAAATATTGGGGTTCTCAGGCTGCAGCTCCAGTGCTTGTCTGGCCATGTTTTCTGCTTTTTTGAGCTGCTGTGCTTGCAAGTGCGCATAAGCAAGATTATTGACGATAAACACGTTGTTAGGCATCTCTTGATTAAGTGTCTGCAAAGCATTGATTGCTTGGATAATATCCACGTCAATCATTTTGCTAGCGTACATTAGCTTGGCGACGCGATCCTCGGGAAACACATCAATATGCGTCGCCAAAAAGTCCGTGGCGACTTTGGGCTGAAGCAATTTAAAATGCACGTCGGCAATCTTGTGTGCCAAATTCTCTCGAGGGGTTTGCTCATACAGCTCACTAAATACCACTAGCGCTTCTTCAAGACGGTTTTCGTGGTAAGCCAGTGTCGCTTTGGCGAGTTTTCCCTTGTCGCTTTGTTGCCCAGCTGGGGTTAACTTGTTGAGAGTAATGCTTGCTTCGGCAAAGCGTTTTAACTCCATTTGGGCAGTGGCTTTAATGATCAACAGTGCGTTTAAGCGTGGATGATGACGCAGCGCTTGATTAATTAACTCAAGGCTGTCGAGCCAATTTTGTTCCAGCTCCAACAGTGCTAGCTCTTTGATGTAAGGTTCGAGCATCTTAGGGTGGTGCTTGCGCCATTGAGCAAAAATACGCTTTGCTTCAATCGGTTGCTTAAGTTGTAAATAACTACTTGATAACAGCGAGTAATGCGCCGTTGGGGTGCGCGGTGTAACGACCACTTCAGCCAGCAGGTCTTTGACACTGTCGTAGTCCGCTAAGGCAAAGCGCGCAGTTGCTAATAAGATCCGATAGCGAATATCGCTGCTGTGTTTTTGGTATGCATCTTGTAGATACACAATGTTACTCTCGAGTTTACCTAGCGGGGTGCTTAAACGATAGACATAATCCAACGATTTAAGGTCCTGCGGATCTTCCTGTAGCGCACGTAAAGCATAGTCAAGCGCAGTTTGTATCTGCCCGTTGGCCATGTGCATTTCGGTAAAATAGTGCAGCGCAATCATGTTATTGGGCTTAAGTGTTAGCACTTGCTTAAATGTGTTGTCAGCCTCTTTATGCTGGCCTAGCCCTAATTGTGCCATGCCTTGCAAAATATAATTACCGACACTTTCTTGCGAGGTGTTCAGATCATTGGTGAGGGTAATCACATCGGTGTAATTTTTGTTCTTGAGCTGGGCAAGCGCCAGAAGCTGTTTGGCATTGAGGTCATCATCGTGTTTTGCTACCCATGCCTCTAGCTCAGAAATATTGGCTTGATCGTTTAGCGCAATCGCCAGCAAACGATTTTTGTTAAGAATGCTATCGGGGACATTGGCGCCTCGCTGATTGACCAGCTGGATCAGTTCACTGGCTGTGTCGAGATCGCCAATATTGATAAATGAATAGGCAGTGGCGCTTAACAGCGCTGGATTGATTTTGGTTAAATCCTGTTCAGATAAGAGTAACAGGTTATCTTTTTCGTAGCCGAGTTTGTTATTGACCAATATCTTGGCTTGGGTAATGGGATGATCTTCAGCGAACTTCTGTACAATCATGTCCAAATAGTCTTTGGCTTGCTCATGATTGCCGACCTGTAGAGAGCTCAGTCCAGCTAACGCGATGACCGGCACATTGTAAACGCGGTTTTTGAGCGCGCTTTCAGCGTGCATTTTGGCACTCATAAAATCCTGTTGGTGAAATGCATAAGCACCCAAAAGGTGCTGCACGTGGCCATTTTGCGGAATTTGTTCGCGCAGTGATTTCAATAAGGGCGCTGCAGTTTCAAAATCACTGTTAGCGATCAGGCTACTGGCGTAAAACAAGGCAAAACGGTTATTGAGTGGATAGCGTGTGTGCAAATCGGCAAAGACATTAGCTGCTTCTGCCAAGCGATTGTGCTGAGTCAACAATTGTGCTTTTAACAAACTGGCTTCAAGTAACTCTGGCGCTTGTTCAATAATCTCGTCTAACAATGCAATGGCTTCATCCATGCGGGCAGCCACGGTGTGATTAATGGCATCGCTAAGCTGGCCGTATACCGAGTCAGTGGTCACTTCAGATGCACTTAGCAAACTGTGCTTGGCGGCTTCAACTTCATCTTGTTTAAAATAAGCAAGCCCTTGAAATAGGTAAGCGTTGGTTAACGAAGTATCGCTAAACGAGTCACTGCGGTGCAATATCACATCCTGGGTGAGTGCCAGAAGGGCATCATACTGTGTATTGTGATAAAGGGTTTTGGTCAGTAAGTTAAAAGATGCTTCGGTATCAAACTCGGCATCATACAGACGCTGAAGTTCTTTTTCGGCACTGACATAGTCGCCGACTTCGTAATATTGTTGCGCGATAAGCTGACGCAAGCGCATATCTTCAGGATAGGATTGGATCCCTGTTTTGAGTAACAAAATAGCGGCTTTGCTATCTTGGGTGTGGGTGTGTTTGAGCTGCGCGATGATCTCATCAGGACTGAGAGCTTGAGTACAACCGGTAACTAAGATGGCGGCACCCAACAGACTACATAAACTGCGCTTCATAAATAATCTACTCCTTTAGATTATGTGGGGAATTGAGAAAAGTATAGACAACAACGCTGACATACACAAAAAAAGTCTGGCAAAAGTGACAGACTTTTTTACAGTGCTTGATTAGCCCTTGGCGCGGCGGCGTAAACCAAACAATGCCAGCAATCCTGCACCGATGATGCCAAACGCTGATGGTTCTGGCACCACACTCACATCATTTACAGTAAAAGAACTGTCTAGTGTGGTTTGGCGCACTTGCGTTTGTCCAATCTGCGCTAACTGTGCCAGCGAAGGCTCTGGCGGATTGATATTGGTATCAAATTTGATGACCGGGTTTTGCAGGCTGGGGTCTGCGACAATATCGGCAACGTCGATAAAGCTATTGCTATTGTCCTCTTGTATGAACAAGAAGTCATCCTCGGCAGCCGTGATTTCGAACCACAAGTCTAGGTTGCCACCAGTAAACGCTGAGTTAATAAGTGCACCTTCAAAGCCCAAAAAGTCGTTGGTGCTGTCGACCAAGTCACGGAAAAACACGCTAAAGGTGCCGCCCACGTATTCTGGGCCATTGGTGGTGATGATCCCATCGAGCACATACGCCACATCTAAAGTCCACGAGCCTAAGCCAAGGCTGCCCGAAAAGCCTTCTGAATTACCTGTTACCGGCTGTAAGCCTTCTACTTGACGGTTAGAAACAAAGCCGTGGTCAAAATCAAGCGCCGTGCTGCCATCTAATGCTGTGGTGCTTAAGCCGGAGGCCGGAATACCCGCATTGGCTAAATCCGTTGCTGTGTTGATATCAGTGAACAAGGTGCCAACGCCAATGTTATCACCAGAAGCCACTTGGTAGACTGAAGTCGCGAGCAGCTGTCCGAGCGTAAACTCGTTAAAAGTATGGGTAATAAAATCAGCATCTTGATTGACGCCGCGGTCGTAGCTGTTATCACCAAGGTTGATATACATATTGCCAGCGTTAGCAACACAGGCAATGCTAGTGGCAAGGATCATGGTAGAGAGGATACGTTTATTAAACTTCATAACAGGTTCCATTCGTTATATTAATAAAAGGTTATCTGACACAATTATCAGATGTTGATACATAGTTGATACACAAACACTCTTGCATACACCATACCAATATTGTAATTTATTGATTTTATTGGATAATCTTGAATGTGATGACGTGAGTTTTTTTGAGGTGTAAAAAAATCCAACACAACCACAAAAACCCGCAATTGCGGGCTTTTGTTTAGTTAAGGTAGATAACCTTATTTTTTGGCTTTGCGACGTAAACCAGCTAGCGCTAGTAGGCCCGCACCAAAGATACCAATAGTTGATGGCTCAGGTACCACATTGACAGTGAAAGAGCTGTCTAGTGTAGTTTGACGGATCTGCGTATCACCGACTTGAATCAACTGGTCATCCGTTGGTGTAGGTGGATTGATGTTTGTATCAAATACCAACTGAGGATTCATCAACGATGGATCGTCGATGATGTCTTTAACATCCACAAAACCACCACCAACTGCTTCAGCATATAAGAAGTCGTCAGCTGCATCAGTCAGGGTAAAGAACAAATCTAAGTTACCACCAGAAAAGTTAGAACCAGTTAACATACCTTCAAATGCCATAAAGTCATTGGCTGCATTGGCCAAGTCACGGAAAAACACTGAGAAAGTACCTGAGTTATAGCTAGGGCCACCTGCTGTAACCGTACCGTTGAGCACATACTCGACGTCTAAAGTCCAAGTACCTAGGCCAGTTGTACCAGAGAATGCCTCTGCATTACCTGTGGCAGGCTGTAAGCCTTCAACTTGACGGTTAGACGTGAAGCCTTGATCCACAGTTACAGACGTGACGCCGTCAATCGCAGTTTGGGTTAGACCCGCTGCAGGGATTCCGGCGGCTGTTAAATCAGCGGCAGTATTAATGTCAGTAAACATTGTGCCTACACCGACGTTGTCACCGGCCATTACATCATATACGGACGTTGCTAATAGTTGACCTAAAGTAAACTCTGTAAAAGTGTGTGTGACAGTATCGCCATCAACAGGACCAACTGTATCATAAACGTTCGTGCCTAAGTCAATATACATATTACCAGCGTGTGCTGTACCAGCGAGTAGAGTTCCAGCAGCAAGTAATGACATCGTAAATTTATTTAATTTCATAACTCTAATTCCATGTGTTGTTTGTAAAGTCACAATACTCTTTGCATCCCTTGTGCCAGTTTT
>CAZLGJ010000008.1:34590-35576 GCA_964559075.1 uncultured Glaciecola sp. | reverse complement strand
TGGCTAACTGGTTGATACCGATGATGATTGGCGCGCCTGATATGGCGCTACCACGCATGAACAACTGGTCGTTCTGGATCTTGCCATTTGCGTTTGCCATTTTGATTGGTTCATTGTTTATGGAAGGCGGCGGTCCTGCATTTGGCTGGACTTTCTACGCACCCTTATCCACTACTTATAGTACTGACTCAACAGCGCTGTTTGTCTTCTCAGTACATATTATGGGGATTTCATCCATTATGGGGGCCATCAACGTGGTGGTCACCATTTGGAACATGCGCGCGCCTGGCATGACCTGGATGAAAATGCCGATGTTTGTATGGACTTGGTTGATCACAGCGTTCTTATTGATTGCTGTCATGCCGGTGCTTGCCGGTGTGGTGACCATGGTGCTTACAGATAAATACTTTGGCACGAGTTTCTTTGATGCAGCCGGCGGCGGTGATCCGGTCATGTTCCAGCATATTTTCTGGTTCTTTGGTCACCCTGAGGTGTATATTATGATATTGCCAGCGTTTGGCATTATCTCGCACATCATTCCGACCTTTGCGCGAAAGCCATTGTTTGGTTATGCATCAATGGTATACGCCACCGCATCTATCGCATTATTGTCATTCATTGTATGGGCTCACCACATGTTCACGACAGGCATGCCGGTAGCTGCCGAAATGTTCTTCATGTTTGCGACCATGCTTATTTCAGTACCTACGGGTGTAAAAGTATTTAATTGGGTCGCAACGATGTGGCGTGGGTCTATGACCTTTGAAGTACCGATGTTATTTGCAATTGCCTTTGTGGTGTTGTTCACAATCGGTGGCTTGTCCGGTCTAATGCTGGCAATTACACCAGTGGACTTCCAATATCACGATACTTACTTTGTAGTGGCGCATTTCCATTATGTATTGGTGTCGGGGGCGGTATTCTCGATTATGGCTGCGGCCTATTATTGGTTACCTAAATGGACAGGGGTGATGTTTGATACGACG
>CAZLGJ010000008.1:13614-34580 GCA_964559075.1 uncultured Glaciecola sp. | reverse complement strand
GACGTTGGCTAAGTGGCACTTCTGGTGCTCCTTGATTTCAGTCAACCTGCTGTTTTTCCCAATGCACTTTGTCGGGTTAGCTGGTATGCCTCGTCGAATTCCAGACTATTCGTTACAGTTCGCTGACTTTAATCAGTGGATCAGTGTCGGCGGCTTTGCTTTTGGTTTGTCACAGTTGATTTTCTTAGCATTGTTAATTAAAGCATGTCGTCACAAAGGTGAGCCAGTATCTGACCAAGTGTGGGATGGCGCCAAAGGCCTTGAGTGGGAAATTCCGTCGCCTGCGCCTTATCATACCTTCGACACACCGCCAGTGGTCAAGTAACAGTGGACTGTTAAAGGTTATTGAGGAGGGGCTATGGAACCGACATCAGAGAATATTTCGACAACCAGTAGTTCGACGAATAAACCAAGATCAAACGAGAGCTTACAAGAACAACACAATTCTCGTCTGGTCGTGAAACTCTTGGGTATTACCTTGGGAATGTTTGGTTTTGGTTTTGCCATGGTGCCCCTCTATGACGTGTTTTGTGATCTGACCGGGATCAATGGCAAGACCAATGAAACTGCCGTGGTGTATTCAGCGCCCGAGGTTGATACGAGTCGCGAGGTTACGGTTGAGTTTATTACCAAAACCATGACCGGTATGCCGTGGAATTTTGAGGCCAGAACTCAGCGCATTAAAGTTAACCCCGGCGAGTTACACACAGTAGAATTTTATGTGCGTAATCCAGCCGGAAGAGATATCGTTGGTCAAGCTATTCCGTCTGTATCGCCGGGCACTGCCGCGCTCTATCTCAATAAAACAGAATGTTTTTGTTTCAACAATCAACCACTTCCGTCGGGTCAAGAAGCGGTAATGCCTATGCAATTTTATGTTGATCCACAACTACCCGAAGATATTGAAGTCTTCACCGTTCAATATACTTTGTATGACGTCACACAGGCGGCAAATGACGTAGCAGCAGCGCAAGCTGACTCGTCAGCAGAGTAGCAGGAGAATAATATGGCGCAACAGCAAGAATACGAAAAATACTATGTTCCAGAGTCCAGTCCCTGGCCCATCGTCGGGGCGATTGGTCTAGGCCTTATCGCCGTCGGTGCTGGTAAATTCACTGTAGAGGTCACCAAAGGCACAGAAGGATTTGGTGGGTATATCTTAGCAGCCGGTATTGTGGTGATGATTGTGATGATCACGGGCTGGTTCAAAAATCAAATCGATGAATCTATGGCGGGCTTGTATTCAGCCCAGCTTGGCCGCTCATACCGGCAGGGCATGGCGTGGTTTATTTTCTCAGAGGTGATGTTCTTTGCCGCCTTTTTTGGTGCGCTGTTTTATGCGCGTATGATCGCTATACCTTGGCTAGGTGGCGCTTCCAACAATGCGATGACGAATGAAGTTTTGTGGACAGGCTTTGAAGCAACCTGGCCATTGCTAGAAACTCCGGGTGGCACCACGACATCGCAAATGGGGTGGTTTGGCTTGCCTCTAATTAATACTATTATTTTGATGATTTCTTCGGTGACCTTGCATTATGCTCACGTTGGCTTAGAGCAAGACAAACGTAAGCAGCTCACGTGGATGTTGGGCTTGACCATTTTCTTAGGATTAATTTTCTTAGGCTTGCAGGTCGAAGAATACATCTATGCCTATACTGAACTTGGTTTACGCTTAGACTCGGGCGTTTACGGGAATACCTTCTTTTTGCTAACGGGATTCCACGGAATGCACGTAACACTTGGTACCATTATCTTGATTGTGTTGTTTTTCCGAGTATTAAAAGGACACTTTACGCCAAAAGAGCACTTTGCGTTCCAAGCAGGTAGCTGGTATTGGCACTTTGTAGATGTCGTGTGGGTCATGCTATTTATCTTTGTATATATTCTGTAATAGCAAGACAACTGAGGAACAGCGCCGCATGGCGCTGTTTTTATTTAGACGAGTCTGCTCTTAATAGGGGCGTGGGTTAGGTTCAATCAGGCCCGTGGCAACCGCAAGGATAATGAGGGCAAATATGATGACCGAGGTGATCACGCGGCGACCGATAAACTTCGACATATTTTCATCGGTTTCACCTGTTTTGAGCATGATTCGCATTGCTTTAAACAGATTAAAGATCATGAAGCATAACAAACCGACCAATAAAATTTTTAAAATCATCTGATTTCCAAGGATTAGCGTGACACGTCAAAAAAGTTTAACATTTATTTCACATTTAGTCGTGTTTATTGTGTGTGTTTGTTTGTGTGGTTTGGGTACTTGGCAACTCGCGCGCTATCAATACAAAACAGATCGCGCGTATCAAATAGCAGATAAGCAAGCACAAATGCGCTATTCCTTAAGTGAGGTGATGACCTATCGCGATGATAAGCGCGACCTGCCCGTGTTAATAAATGGACAGGTGTTAGCTGAGCGTGCGTTGCTACTCGACAATCGCCAGCATAATGGCAAAACAGGTTTTGCAGTGATCGCCCCAGTCCAGACGAATCAAGGTATGGTGTTGGTCAATTTTGGCTGGATTGAAGGGATGCGCTTGCGCGCAGAGCTTCCCCAATTTGTCTTACCAACTCAACTAACGGCCGAAAATGGCGTGGTGGCTATCCCAGGCAAGAATCGTTTTGTCAGTGAAACGGCTATGGATGACGGTATATTTCCCAAGGTGATCCAAGAGGTGGATTTTGTCAGATTATCACGCTATACCAAAGAGACGCTCGCCCCGTTTATGGTCACGCTCTTGGATGAGGATCCGCAATTTGTGCGCCGTTGGCAACCGGTTGTGATGCCTGCGGTGAAGCACCTTGGCTATGCCATGCAGTGGTTTGCACTCGCTGTGGCCTTAATTATCATTTACTGGCGTTTATTAAAACGCAAACCTTCAGCAATTGCTGCATCAGAGGAAAACGTATGAGTCAAACCAAGCAAGCAAATAACAAAAAGTCGCTCATTTTAGTTGCGGTGGCCTTTATTCTGCCGGTAGTGCTAGCAAAGATAGCTTTGGATACCGAGTTTTTTAATCGTGGCGCTACCAACAAAGGTGAGCTGATTGATCCTGTAATAGATTTGGCGCCGGCTTTTAGCCAAAAAGACCCGAAATGGCGTTTGGTGTATGTGATGCCGAGTGATTGTGATCAGGTTTGTGAAAATACTATTTTTACTTTACAGCAGGTGCACTTGTCGCTTGGCAAGCATATTGAACGGGTAGAACCTGTAGTGATTAGCACTCATTCTGAATCCAAAGATCTGATAAATAAGCATTTTTGGGAAGGTGTATATGCGCGCTTTGAGGCCGTGGAAGGCCCCCATACGCTTGAGGTGTTAACGCTAGAACAAAAAATTGTTAATGATATGTTTAAAAATGTGGCGTTAGACGGTATATTTGTAGTGGATACTTTAAACAACGGCATGTTGCGTCATCCTACGCATGCAAATGAAGCGGCAGCAGTTGAAGGTAGCCGCGCTTTGCTAAGCGATGTCAAAAAACTCCTCAAACTCTCAAGAATAGGATAATAACAGAAGTATGAGAAAGTGGGTTCTAGCCAGTATTTTATTAGCGTTAATTGTCATTGTGCTCGGTGCGTATACGCGACTGACCGATGCGGGATTAGGTTGTCCAGATTGGCCTGGGTGTTATGGCCACATTGGTGTGCCAATGAGTGCAGACACCATAGAGACGGCAAATGCAGCCTTTCCCGAACGGCCTGTTGAAGTCGAAAAAGCATGGAATGAAATGATCCACCGCTACGCCGCTACTTTTTTAGGGCTATTCATTGTCATCATTACTGGTCTGGCATTGTTTAAGCGTCGTAATAATCAGCCGCTCAAGCTCCCGGTATTTTTGCTTTTAATGGTGTGCTTCCAAGGCGCATTAGGCATGTGGACCGTGACGTTAAACCTGTTGCCGGCCATTGTAATGCTGCACCTGTTGGGCGGATTTACCGTTATATCCTGTTTGTTTTTACTTTATTTACGCTTAGTGCCCTTTAGTTTACCCACTGGCAATACCCATTTACGCGGGTTAGCACCGTGGGCGGTATTTGGCATTGTGCTATTGGTCATCCAGATAGCCCTAGGCGGCTGGACATCGGCCAACTATGCCTCCCTTGCTTGTACAGAACTGCCGATTTGCGAGGGGAACTGGACAGAGCGTCTTAATTTTTCTGGAGCGTTTAGTATTCCTGAAGCGGATAACTACGAGTTTGGCGTGCACCCTTACGAAGATCGCATGACTATGCATGTCATGCATCGCTTTGGCGCGATTGTGGTGACTGCCTATATTTTGTGGTTGGCATGGCAGCTTTGGCGTCGGGCGCATTCGCATTTAGTTCGCAAACTTGCTATTAGCATGACAGCAGTACTGACTGTGCAAGTATTGTTGGGTATTTCTAACGTGGTGTATTCATTGCCATTAACTGTTGCTACGTTACACAACGCCGTTGCTGCGTGTTTGTTACTCGTTATGGTGATGACCACCTACATCTTATATCGTCGAGTCTAGGAGTTTTCATGGCCAATACCGTTTCCCTCGCCAAACCAGACACAGCTACATTTAAACGCGCTGCTTGGCGTGATTATTATGAAATGACCAAGCCAAATGTAGTGCTGTTACTGCTACTCACTGCATTAGTCGGCATGTGTTTAGCCACTGAAACTTGGGTGTCGGCACAAGTGTTAATAGTCGGCTTATTCGGCATTGGCGCTTTGTCATCAGCTGCTGCGGTGGTGAACCATGTGGTGGATGAGCATATTGACGCCAAAATGGCCCGTACAATCAATCGCCCTATTGCCAAAGGCCGCGTGAGCAAACAGCATGCGATGCTGTTTGCAGCTAGTTTGGGTGTGACTGGTTTCTTAGCACTGGCGCTGTGGATCAATATGCTGACGGCGATTTTGACCTTTGCCGGCTTGGTGGGCTACGCGGGTATTTATACTATGTACCTCAAGCGCGCGACGCCTCAAAATATCGTCATTGGCGGCTTGGCGGGCGCCATTCCACCTCTCTTGGGTTGGACGGCCGTCACGGGAGAGATCCACGCTTATCCACTGTTATTGGTATTGATCATTTTTACTTGGACGCCACCGCACTTTTGGGCGCTGGCCATTCATCGTGAAAAAGATTACGCCAAGGCCAAAATCCCGATGCTACCAGTGACTCACGGCGTGGAATTTACCAAAACCTGCGTGTTGCTCTATACCGTGCTGCTTTGTGTGATTGGCCTATTGCCATATTTAGTTGGCATGGCCGATATAGTATATTTGTCGGGTTCATCTGCGCTTAATTTAGGTTTTGTATACTATGCGTGGAAGCTAAAGTATCGACCTGAACCCAATACCGCGATGGCCACGTTTAAATACTCGATTGTACATTTGATGGTGTTATTTGTGGTGCTGTTGGTTGATCACTACATACCGATCACCCTGTAAATACATCCACGGAGAAACACGTGCAAAAACAATCTGGAAGTGCGCTTTACGTTATTTTGGGTTTCATTGCGCTGGTCGTTGGACTTGCGTTATACAGCATTACCCAAAAACTGGGTGGCGCCGCGCAGCAAGCGCCGGTTCAGACTGACAATCCCGACACCAAATACATTCAGTGGTATCCCCAGCCACGTGAGCTGGTTGACTTTTCGCTTACGACACACAAAATGACGACGATGACTAAGGCGGATTTGCAAGAGCAATGGACTTTGGCGTTTGTTGGCTATACGTTTTGTCCCGATATCTGTCCTACCACGCTAGCTGAACTGGGTCGTGCTTATGCAGACATTGCCAATATTCCTTCTGAGCATCCTGTAAAAGTGTGGTTCTTATCGGTCGATCCCAAGCGTGACACACCAGAGCGTCTCAAAGAGTACATTAACTTTTTTAATCCGCAGTTCATTGCCGCTACGGGCGAACACAAGGAATTGTATCCGCTGGTACGCAGTATGGGCATGATGTACTCCATGACGGAGGACACGTCCAAACCCAATTACTTAGTTGATCACTCCGGCTCAGTGGTGTTGATTAACCCTGAAGGGAACGTAGTTGGCCGCTTTAAACCACAGCACGTCCCGGGGCAAATCGCGATTAGCGATACTGCCCAAATCCTTGCTGATTTACCCGTGATTGTAGGCAGTTAGTAGAGCTTTAGTCGGGGTAAGTGCCGTCTGCGCGTGCTTTGAAAAACGGCTGTGAATACCAATAAAAGCGACCACTATACGCTTTACTTGGCGCAGTACAGTTAATCCGTGAGCGGCCAACTGGAAATGTCCCGGGAAGCGGTACAGTCAATACGTTGCCTTCTCTGGTAGTCTCTATGCGCTCACCTTGCCAAAAACAGCTCACCATCGACATATAAAAATCATCGTTATCTAATGTGAGCAGCATAGCTTCGGACATGTTTTCCGTGACCACGGGATCGCCAATCGAATTGTTGAGCACCGGAAAAGCCAAACTGGCCATCTTGGTCTTAAGCGTGTTCAGGTTGGCGTAACGGCCCCCGGCTGGGAAGCGCGGCACGGCACCAAAATCACTAAAACTCGCCACTCCGCCCGAGTATTGAGCAAAACTCACATAGCCTTTTGCTAATAATGCCTTTTTTAGGGTGCTATTAAACTCACCAAAGGGATAGGCCAGATATTTCAGTGAATAGCCAATTCGGTCGGTAAGTAGCATTTCGGCTTGTTCGATATTGGCAATGATGCGAGTCAGCCAAGCATCGTCTGATTCGTTTGAAAGACGATTGAGCAGGTGCAAATGATCCAGCGTATGATTAGCAAAATCCGCGCCTTGCTTATCCATCAGCGCAATCTCTTCCCATGTCAGCTGATTGCCTGCCACCCCAATCGCCGGAGGGTTAACAAAAACAGTATAAGGAAAATCATACTCGCGCATGATGGGGTGGGCGTTTTGCAGAATATTGGCGTAGCCGTCGTCAAAGGTGATTGCGATCGCTTTATTGGGTAATGGTTTACCGGTCTGCAACGCATCAACAATCGTTTTGAGTGGCAAAACTTGATAATGTTCAGACAGGTGCGCCATGTGCTCAGCAAACACATCAGGGCGAGTTGACGTGATGGCTGGCGTATTATTCGCAACATGGTGATATTGCAAGATCACGGCGTTGTTCAACGTCTTTGTGTGATGCGTCTCAGCCTCGATTGGCTGTGCAGCAAGTGGCGTTACATGTAAGCAACATAAAAAAACGCATATCAATATACTGGATAGTTGTTTCAATACTGTTGTGGTCATTTTAGTGTCTAAATCCACCTATTAGTAAGCGGTTATTATGGTGATGAACCTGCCATCGTGCAAGTTCAGATTGACTTGGCACTTGCGCATTGAGCACGAGTCAATTAAGGTGGCGCTTCTTTTACCCAGCCAATAAATAATGCTACATATTTCCAGAAGACACCACACGCTCCTCGCTCTGGCTTTGCCGATGATTTTGGCCAATATTTCACAGCCAATCCTTGGTTTGGTGGATACGGCCGTCTTGGGTCATTTGGGTGCACCTGAATATCTGGCTGGTACCGCAGTAGGCGCGTTTTTACTCTCACAATTGTATTGGCTTTGCGGTTTTTTGCGTCAGTCAATGACTGGGCTATCGGCTCAGTCGAAAGGCGCGGGTGCGGTCACTGGTAAGCTGGATGATCTGGCGCGGGCGATGGTGATGGCGTTGACCATTGGTCTAACGCTTATCTTGATGCAGCCGTATTTGCTCATGCTGATCTTGGACTATACCGACCTGCCAGCGCTTGCGGCGAGTAGTTTAGACACCTATTTTACCATTCGGATATTCAACTCGCCAATAGCGCTATTTAATCTCATCACGATTGGCTATTTGGTCGGGCAACAACAGACTAAGCAAGTAATGTGGCTGCAAATTGGCGTTAATATTCTCAATATTGCGCTTAACTTTGTGTTTGTGTATGCCTTGTCACTAGGAGTGGCGGGCGTTGCCTATGCCACTGTCATCGCCGAATGGGTCATGCTGATAGTTAGCATGATGCTGATTTGGCGCGCTACGCCATTAGGCACTCACCTTTCTAAGCACTGGTGGCAGCTGGCCTCGTTTGCTCGTATTGTAAAATTGAACTCTGATTTGTTTTTACGCGCTTTATTATTGCAAGCTTGTCTCGCGTTTTTGACCTACCAAGGCGCTCGCTATGGCGTAACTGAAGCAGCGGTAAACGCGATTTTGATGCAGTTCTTTATATTAACTGCGCTAGCGCTCGACGGTATCGCCTATGCAATCGAAGCCATGATTGGGGAGCAAGCTGGCGCTCGCCAGCAACGTAAACGCCACCATGGATTATGGCGCGATATTCGCGTTAGCCTGATTTGGTCTCATATCTTTGGCGTGGTGTTAATGTTGCTGATGGCGGTGGGCTTTACGCAATTTGTCACGCTTTTGACCAACCAAGCTAGCGTCATTGATGCGAGTCAGCGCTATTACTGGATCATGGTCATATTGCCGTGGATAGCGCACTGGTGTTACTGCCTTGATGGGATCTATATTGGCCTGACTCTTGGCGACGTTATGCGCAACAGTATGTTGGTGAGTGCCTTGGTGGGATTTTTTGCAGTGTATTGGCTAACGCAAGATGATGGGAATGTGGCGCTCTGGTATGCACTACTGGGTCTACAGGTCATGCGAGGCGTGACGTTGGGCGGGCATTTGTATCGTATGTATGTGCAGCAACATCGTTAATTGTGGTTACAGCAAACGATTAAAACGAGAAGCAAAGATCCCGACATAACCGTACATGGCCAGAAAAAATCCGGCAAATAGCGGCGCTAAGCCGGCAGAATACAACCAATCGACACCGTGTTCGACGAGAATGCAGCCCAAGCCAAAGCCGAAGGTTAATAAGCCATACAAAAAAATGCGCCAACTCCGAGATGGGTTGGCGCCGTGTTTTTGAATAAAGCGTTTAAAGCCAGGACGCATGACTGACTTAATCTAAGCTAAGAGCGTTAGTAATAAGAGTGTTCGCCAGCTTGATGCTCAGTCGCATCTTTGACGCCAGTAAGCTCTCCGGCAAACTGCTCAAGAAGCTGCTTTTCAATCCCGTCTTTGAGCGTGACATCAACCATCGAACAGCCGTTACAACCACCGCCAAATTGCAGCACCGCCACGCCTTCTTTAGTAATCTCTAACAAAGTCACTTTACCATTATGTGAGGCTAGCTGAGGATTGACTTCCGTCGTGATAATGTACTCAACTCGCTCAATCAATGGCGCGTCGGCATCGACTTTGCGGGCTTTGGCATTAGGTGCTTTAAGAGTCAGTTGTGAGCCCATTTGATCCGTCACATAATCGATTTCAGCTTCTTCCAAATATGGGGCTGATTCAGCATCAACAATGGCATCAAAACCATTAAACGGTAACCGCGTGTCGTTAGGCTCAACGGCATCAGGGGTGCAGTAAGATACACCGCACTCAGCAGAGGGCGTACCAGGATTGACCACAAATACGCGAATGTTGGTGTTGTCTTCTTGGCTCGACAGTAATTTAACGAAGTGCGCTTGCGCTGCTTCTGAAATGTTGATCATCTCGGTATCCTTTGCACTTTTGCAGTACTTGAACAGTACTCAAATATGGATTTCATCAGTAATATGACAAGTATAACAATTATTACCCGAGTAAAACAGTCGGGTATTATCATTTTGGTGAATATATTGTATAGTGTGGGTGTTTAGGTGACAATCAACCTTTACGACAGAAAAAAAATAGTACCTAGAGCAAGAGTACAAAACCAATAATAAAGGACCCTTATGCGCCGTTTTTTTGCCGCCTTATGGCTTGTATGTTTGGCATGGCCAAGTGTTGCCGATAATGTATTTTACCCTCAGTCTGACTTGGATTATCTTCCTACAAATGTCACCTATGATCCGGCTATCACTTTGCCTCAAGAAGTGCTAGGTGACGTTGTTGGCACTTGGCATGTGCGACATGACCAGCTCGTTAACTACATGAAATTAGTAGCCAGTCAGTCTGACCGTATCACGTTAGAAGTCACCGGTCGTACCCATGAAAACCGCGAGTTACTCCAGCTCGTTATTTCCTCAACTGCTAATCAAGCGCGCATTGGCGATATTCGCGCTACCCACATGCAGCACGTCAATAATGGTACACAACCGGCACAAGATGCGCCCGTTATTTTATACATGGGATACTCGATTCACGGCAATGAGCCCTCAGGCTCAAACGCCGCTTTACTGATTGCCTATTACTTAGCTGCCGCGCAGGGTGAGGCGGTAGACAATTTACTCGATAATGCCGTGATCCTGCTGGATCCATCGATGAACCCTGATGGTTTGGCGCGCTTTGCCCAGTGGACTAACATGCACAAAGGGCAACACCCTTCGGCAAGCCCATATCACCGAGAGCACCGCGAACGCTTCCCCAGCGGCCGCACCAACCACTACTGGTTTGATTTGAACCGCGATTGGCTGTTATTGACACATCCTGAGTCGCAAGCCCGGATTGCACAGTTTCAAGCGTGGCGACCGCATGTGCTGACTGATTTTCATGAAATGGGTACTAATGCGACCTATTTTTTTCAGCCTGGCGTGCCCGACCGTACCCACCCCTTAACGAATCCCAAGAACATTGCGCTTACTAACGTACTAGCTAAGTATCACGCTGACGCGTTAGACGGGCAAACCCAGCTGTACTATAGCAAAGAACGCTTTGATGATTTTTACTACGGCAAAGGCTCAACTTATCCGGATGCGCACGGTACTGTCGGGATCCTGTTTGAACAGGCGAGCTCGCGAGGCGCGGAGCAAATGTCGATCAACGGTTTACTCAACTTTCCAATGACGATAAAAAATCAGCTCACCACCACTTTTTCAACCTTTGCTGGTACTTTGGCCAACAAAGCCGCGTTTTTAGCACACCCTCAGAACTTCTATAGCGAAACGCGAGAGCTGATCAAGCAGGACGATGAAGGCGGGTTCTTGGTGCTCCTAAGTGATGACCAAACGCGCAACCAAGCTTTTGTCGAAAAGCTACGCGCGCATCGCATTGCTGTGCAGATGCTCGATAGTGATGTTAGCCTCGACAAACAATCTTACCGTGCAGGGCGCACGCTGTTTATCAGCCTGCAGCAGCCGCAGTATCGCTTGTTAAAGTCGTTGTTCTCCGAGCAGCAGTCGTTTGCAAACAATACCTTTTATGACGTGTCTAACTGGAATATGCCCTTAGCGTTTAACCTGGATTATGTGCGGTTATCAAAACGCCACGCCAAAAAAATCAAGGCCAGTCAGATCGACACGTTGGCATTAAAAACTCTGCCGATCCAGCCTGGTGCTGTGGCTTACGCTATGCCGTGGGATGATGCCAACGCGCCAGCCGTTCTCAATGCGTTACTAGATAAGGGCGTAATGGTGCGGTTGGCAACTCAGCCATTTACCGGTGCGACGCTGAACGGTCAAGCAGTTGAACTGGCGCCCGGTACCATGGTCTTTAACCCCGCGCTCAATCGCAACATCGATTTGGCCAGAGTGATAACTGAGGTGGTAGCAGAGTACCCATTGGCGGTATATAGCCTAACCACCGGCTTAACCACTCAAGGCATAGATCTTGGCAGTCCGAGCATGCTCCCAGTCAACCAGCCACGCGTTGCCATTTTAACCGGCGTGGGCGTTTCGCAGTACGATGTTGGCACGATTTGGCACTACCTGGATACGCGCGTAGGTATGCCGCTGACAATGTTGGATAAGGATCGCCTAAGTAATGTGGACTTGGCTGAGTTTACGCATCTGATTATGGCCTCTGGCAACTACAGTGACTTATCTGAGGCGCGTCAAGAGCAGCTCGAAGCTTGGGTCAATGCCGGTGGTACTTTGATAGCGCAGCGCACTGCGCTGGGTTGGCTGGCCGACACCGGCTGGCTTAAAGCCACGGTGGGCAGTCGTAGCGAGGTGCGTCGGGCAGTGGCCTTTGATAAAATGCGCTTTGCTGATCAAAGTATTTATCGTGCGCTACAGCAGGTGGCCGGTTCCGTGCACATGGCCAATGTGGATCCAACGCATCCACTGTTGTGGGGGGTAACATCAAACGAGACTCTGCCACTGTTCAAAACCAGCTCTCTGCGCTTGCTAGCAGACGACAGTGCGTTTATTGAAGCGGCGCAGTACCGTGAGTATCCTCTAGTGGCCGGTTATACTGCCCCACAGGTCAACGAGCTAATTGGCAATACCTCGGCGCTGGTGGCACACCGCAAAGGGGAAGGACGGATCATCGCGATTGTTGATGTGGTGAATTTTAGAGGCTATTGGCGCGGCACGGAGAAAATTATGGCGAACGCCATCTTTATGAGTGACGCCATTAATGTGCGATAGTTCCCAATAGCTAAGCGATTAAAGCAATGAGCTTAACCAAAAAATCACTGCAATATCCGGCAGCCATTGCTATTTCCCTGGTGTGGCTTTTGTTGATTTGGTCAGTCAGCGTCCCAAAGAGCTCAGTGTACGTTTTACCGGTCAATACGACGTAAATCATTTACAGAATTTAATCCTGACTTATCATCGGCAACAGCCTGTCTATTTGAGTGATATCGCCACGGTGGTCTTGGCGCAACACGGTTTACGCATTGAGCTCAGCTATGATGCGTCAGTTCATATTCGCAATGCGATTGATTTCGTGCAAAGTAATCTGGGGTTAGGTGTGATACTCGCCCTCATGATATTGTGGGGGTTTTTGCGTGGTATCAAGGCGACACTTATCATCGCAACGACGATACCTGTTTCGGTACTCGTGGCAATAATCGCGTTAGATCTCTTTGGGCGCAGTTTGAATGTGGTGTCCTTAGCCGGACTCGCGTTTTCCGTCGGGTTGGTGTTGGATGCTGCGATTATTGTGCAAGAAAATATCATGCGCATTCAGCGTGCTAGCCAGGATATTGGATTTGCTGTTCGTCGTGGTACGACCCAAGTAACGGTGGCGCTCATGGCCTCTACTGCGACCAGTGTGGCTATTTTTTTGCCGATCTTGTTTATGGGCGGCGTTGAAGGTCAGCTGTTTTCGGACTTGGCATTAACGTTATCGGTGGCTGTGATTTGTTCATTTGTCAGCGCCATTACCCTCATTCCGGTAGCAACCCGGTATTTTATGCCTAATTATCAGCAAGATGATCCGTTGGCTGCCTACTGGCAAACGATCAGTAAACGCGTGATGCAGCTGACCCATGGTCACCGTCGACAAAGGCTGTGGATTCTGATGTTGCTCGGTGGTACTGCCGGCAGGGCACAACCTGCAATACATTGAACAAACGGTTGCGACACAGATAAAGCAACGCATCCAGCCTTATACTAGCGACGGCCCAACACCGCTGATCAAAGACTACAACCTGTTTAGTTTTGGTGGCAATGTCGGCGGCTTTGTCTATTCTGCCGATCCACAGCGGGTGTCTGAACTGATGACGCTGTTTGAAGAGCGAGTCTTTGCAAATATTCCCGATGCTACCGCGTATTTATCTCGTGGTTCGATGATCAATGTTGCCAGTGGTGGTGACGGGCGTACTTTGCGTATCGATGTGACTGGTGCTGATATGCAGGCACTGCAAGCCGTTGCCTCAGTCGGCATAGAGACGCTGGCGCAAGTATTCCCAAAAGCGTCCGCGCGTCCCACTCCGCTGCTCAAAATGACGCAGCCAGAGTTGCAACTCGTCCCGCATGATATGCGCATTGCCCAAGCTGGATTAACGCGCAATGAGGTCGCTAGATATGTACAGGCATTTACCAGCGGTATGTTTGTCGGCGAGTACTTTGATGGCGATGAACGCATGAATGTGTTCTTGCGAAGCGCTCAATGGCACTCCCCTGAAGCATTGGCTCAGTTGCCTTTGGTCACGCCTCAAGCCGACGTGCAAAAGCTCGGTGCACTTGCCCGCATCGAACGTACGGTTGGCCCTGCTCAGCTACCTGCAGTGAATGTGGTCACCGTCAAACAGGAGGCGCTGATTTATGATTATCGCGGTAATGGGCATATTTTGGGTGCACGCAACACCACGCTGACTGCGACGGAAGCTGGGCGGCTAGAGTTCGTTGCGATGCCGCTGCCAGGTCTGCACTTGATCACACAAAAAACCAAGTCGCGCTGGCGCAAGCGGATATCGAAATTGCCCAAATTCGCCTGGCTAAGCTTGCCGAAAAAATTGCACGAGCAGATATTACGTCACCTTTTTTCGGGGTCGTCAGCGAGCGTTTTGCGATGGCGGGCCAAGAAGTTCATCGTGCTACCCAACTTGTGCATGTGGTTGACACGCAGCAGCAGGAGCTGAGTATGTTTGTGCCAATGGTGCATTTTTCGCAAATAAAATTGGGGCAGATGGTGCAAATAGGTCATACCGATAACCGCTCGAACAATGTATCAGTGGCCACCGTTAGTGCTGTGATCCCTGCTACCGACTTACGCACGCAAATGTTTGAGGTGAGAGCCTCCGTCACGCCATCAGAGCTGTATCAGTGGACCAGTGGTCAAATGGTGGATGTTATTGTGCCTATTGAACAATTTGAGACAATGACGCTAGTACACCAAGACGCAATATTGCTGCGCGATAATGGCACCTTTTTAGTTAAAGTAAATGATGACTGGCAGGTAGAGCGAATTGCGGTAAACATTGTTGGCGGCATGGACGAGAATGTGGCCATCACAGTGTTGAGTGCAGAGGCGACACTAGCGCCTGGTATGCTCGTTGCGGTTAGAGGCGCCGAAGGGCTTCAAACTCGGCAAAGGGTAGAGATCGCGAGCCGCTAATTAAACTACACTATTCACTGTTCTCCCACGCCAATACACCATACGTCGATATACAGATGGGGCGCCACAGCGAAGATAGCTTGGCAGACCTCGTTAATGGTCGCGCCTGTTGTCACCACATCATCAATGATGGCAACGCGCTGGAGGCGCTGTAACCGGGTTGCAGACACAGCAAATGCCCCTTTAATATTGTGCTGCCTAGCTTCTTGATTGAGCTCACTTTGTTTGCGCGTGAGTTTTACCCGACTGATTGCATCATCGATATGAACAATGCCCGTCAGGCACTGTAACTCATCTGCAAGTAACGCTGCTTGATTGTAGCCGCGTTGGCGCAGGCGTTTGCGATGCAAAGGCACACTTAATATTGCCTCAGGGCGGATCTTTATCTGCACAAAGCGCTGTTGATAAAATTGCTGCGCAAGGTATGTGGCCAAATCCGGTCGCTGATGAAACTTGATCAGGGGGATGAGATAGGTCAGCGGGTATCGGTATTTGTCCAACGCAAATAAATGGTCACATTTTAAATGGCTTAAGTGCGGATGCGCCCAAGCTTGCAGTAGCACATCATTGTGCACGTCAGTATCGATACGCCAAAGCGCGTCATGGTTGCATTGACCACATATACTTGTTGCCGAGGGCATATCGCATAACAGGCACAGATTATATTCTGCTTTGATGGCAAGCAATATCTGCTTGATGCGTTTGCAGCCTAAGATCATCAATAGTCCCAAAAGAGTGAAAGTGGGACTAGGCTACGCGTAATTGGTTAGTTTGACAGCTGTGCAATGGTTCAGAATGAAGGCCGGTTATGCGGCGAGGCCATCTAGTGTTAACTGACTTAGATCAGTCAATTTACTTGCGTGCTCCAATGTAATAGCTACTATCTGACCATCTTTATCAAAATCAATGAGTGTATTTTCATTCACTTCTCTTGTTTCATCCACCGTAGCGAATTTTAACTCAATGTAGAGTGTATCTGTGTCATCAAAATAACTCATTTTCATTTAGGTAACCTCCGGTCAAAAAAGGCGTTGTGGACTGTTTGTCTATCAGGTAAAAGTATAACACGTAAATAACGATTATCATTTTCTTGGATCCTCGCCCACAATTTTATGCGTCCGTCTTCTTGAATCTCTTCAAACTCTGTGTTCTTTAAGACATAAAAAATCCAATCAAATTGAATAAATCTCCTGTCTGGACGAGCTCTAGTCGATAGAAAATAATCAGTAAACTTCACTTTACCTCCAATTCCGTAACCCATACACTGCCCACATTTAGTCAATTATAAGCATTCAATGATGTTAAAACACCGGACCCTTGGTTCAGAAATAGCTGCGAGTAATACCAGCACACCTTTGGTCATGCTGCACGGCTGGGGGCTTAACAGCGGCGTATTTGATGCCGTTGCGCACGAATTGGCACAGCATCTTCCGGTCATCCTGATCGACTTACCGGGCTTTGGTGAGAATGCCGCTGTGCCATTAACTGATATTGAAACTGTTGCTGCACAAATCGCTGCAGCGCTGCCACAGCAGTGTCATTTGTTGGGCTGGTCGTTGGGCGGGCTAATCGCCCAGCAAATCGCGCTGACTCATCCACAGCGCCTGAACACACTCATCGCATTGGCGACCAGTCCGTGTTTTATGGCGCGCGAGGATTGGCCAGGGATCCAGCCCAAGATCCTTACTACCTTTCAAAGCCAGCTCGCGCATGACTATCAAACGACTGTACAGCGCTTTATGGCGATCCAAGCCATGGGCGCACCCAATGCCAAGGCCGATATTCAAGCCATCAAACAGGCGATTAGCGCTTATCCTGCGCCCTGTGAAGCGAGTTTGCAGCAAGGGTTGGTATTGTTAGAAACCGTGGATTTACGTCAAGCTCTGCCACACATTCAGGTACCGACGTTGCGTCTGTACGGCAGATTGGATGCCTTAGTGCCAGTGGCGGCGGTGGCGCTAATAGATACACTGCATGCGGACTGCCACAGCGTGATCATGGAGCACGTCTCCCACGCGCCGTTTATATCAGCGCGTGAGGCGTTTATTGAGCAAGTTACTTCTTTTGTTTTGCCATAGCTGCCGCAAAAGCATCAGCCATGCCGCCACCCACTGGCGTGCCAGATTGACGTGAATGATTGCCCTGGCGCTGCGAGTGACGTGCCGAGCCTTTGGGGTTTGGTTGGCCCTTGGTTTTTGACTGACGTTGGCCGTCTTTTTTACCCGCCGGTGTTGCGGACACTTCATCATCCAAGCGCATGGTGAGCGAGATACGCTTGCGATCGGCATCGACCTCAACCACTTTGACTTTGACCACGTCGCCGGTCTTGACCACGTCGCGCGGGTCGGAGATGAAGCCGTTAGTCATGGCCGAGATGTGGACTAAGCCGTCTTGGTGTACGCCGATATCGACAAAGGCACCAAAGTTGGCCACATTGGATACCACGCCTTCTAGTACCATACCAAGGGTCAAATCTTTAATCGACTCAACGCCTTCTTTGTAGCTGGCGGTTTTGAACTCTGGACGCGGGTCGCGGCCGGGTTTTTCTAGTTCGCTAATGATATCTTTGATAGTTGGTTCACCAAAGCTATCATCCATAAAGTCAGTAGGCGCTAACTTACGCAGTATATCAGTATTGCCAATCAAATTGTTCACGGCGACTGCGGTATTGGCGAGAATTTTGTCGACCACTGGATAGGCTTCAGGGTGCACGGCTGAGGCATCTAACGGATTATCTCCGGCATTGATGCGCAAAAATCCTGCAGCTTGTTCAAACGCTTTGGGGCCTAGGCGCGGTACATCAAGCAGGGCTTTGCGCGAGACAAAAGCGCCGTTTGCATCGCGATAAGCAACAATGTTTTGTGCCAAGGTTTTATTGAGACCAGAGACATTGGCAAGCAGTGCTGGGGAGGCAGTATTCAAATCTACTCCGACCTTGTTCACACAGTCCTCAATGACATTGGTCAATGACTGCCCGAGCTGCACTTGCGAGACATCGTGCTGGTACTGACCAACCCCAATGGCTTTAGGTTCGATTTTGACCAGTTCTGCCAGCGGGTCTTGCAAACGACGCGCAATTGAGACCGCGCCACGCAGCGATACGTCAAGGTTAGGCAACTCTGCTGAGGCAAGTTCCGACGCAGAATAAACAGACGCGCCGGCTTCAGAAATCATGATTTTTTGCACATTCAATTCACTGTGCTTTTTCATCATCTCAGCAACGAGTTTATCGGTTTCACGCGAGCCCGTACCGTTGCCAATGCTGATAAGATCCACTTTGTGCTGCTGGCATAAATTGGCCAAGGTGCGCATGGATTTATCCCATGCATTTTGCGGCGGATGCGGGAAAATCGTCGCGGTGGCTAAAACTTTACCGGTTTGGTCGACCACGGCTACTTTTACCCCAGTGCGAATGCCCGGGTCGAGGCCCATGGTGACTTTTGGCCCAGCGGGAGCGGCCATTAGCAGGTCGTTCAGGTTTTTGGCAAAGACGTTGATAGCTTCGCTTTCAGCTTTTTCGCGCAGGCTATTAAACAACTCGGTTTCAAGCGAAAGTAAAATTTTGATTTTCCACGTCCAGGTCACCACGCCCTGAAGCCATTTGTCAGCAGGCCGACCGAGATCATTGACGCCGACATGCGCGGCAATCATATCCTCACATTCACTGCGGGTCACAACGCCTTCTGCATTTGGATCTAGCGTAATGTTGAGCGCCAAATAGCCCTCATTGCGGCCACGGAACATGGCCAAGGCACGGTGTGAAGGCACGGTTTTAAATTTTTCTTGATGGGCAAAGTAATCGGAGAACTTGGCGGCTTCTTTTTCTTTGCCTGCCATGACTTTGGCCACCACATAGCCGTGCTGTGTCATGTGGCCACGCAAGCGCTGCAATAACTGCGCGTCTTCGGCAAAACGCTCCATCAAAATAAACTTAGCGCCATCTAACACCGCTTTGCTATCGGCAAACCCTGCGTCTGCATTAAGGTATTGCTCGGCTTCAATCTCAGGCGTGAGCGTTGGGTCGTTAAACAAAGCATCTGCTAAGGGTGCAATGCCTGCTTCAATCGCGATTTGGCCTTTGGTGCGGCGCTTGGGTTTATACGGTAAATATAGATCTTCAAGGAGCTGCTTGGTATCCGCGTCATCAATTTGCTTAGCCAGCGCTGGGGTCAGTTTGCCCTGCTCATCAATCGATTTAAGGATGGTTTTTTTGCGGTCGGCCAGTTCGCGCAAATAGCTCAAACGGGTTTCAAGTTGGCGCAGCTGCGCATCGTCAAGGCCATTCGTGGCTTCTTTGCGGTAACGTGCAATAAAGGGCACGGTCGCGCCGTCGTCGAGTAAGGCAACGGCGGCTTGGATCTGTTGAGGTTGAACGTTAAGTTCACTTGCAAGCGTGTTTATAATCATGGAAAAAAAAGAAAATGAGAAAAGTTAAAGGGAAATGTGAATAACACTAGCGTTATTATAGCGATGAAATCCGTGCCTGCCTAGCGCCCATCGGCAAATGCGTCTAAAAATTTTTGCACGTATTGGTCTTTACTTTTGCTTTTGTATTGCATCACATAGCGCGGATGTTCCAAAGGCACGATGCGCTCAAAAAAACCGTGTGCTTGATTGAGCTTTTGCAAGAACTGGGTGTTTTTGCCATTGCCGAACACATATACCACATCGGTATTGATCCCAAGGGCGATTTGTTCCTTTAGCGAGCGCAAAATAAAAGGCATGACCGCGTCTGTTAACGCTTTGCTATCATAGTAGTTATAGTTGACTTCTTTGCCGCGGGCGTTGCGTTTGACAAACCCCAAGGGACATACCGCACCGATAAAAAAGTCGCGATAAAACGCGTCTACTCCACCATAGGCGTCTATGACGTCATAGACAAATACCGATGACGGCTCGTGCAGTTGAAATGGTGCAGCAATACCGCAATACGTTGCTAAGCGCTTGCTATCGGTAAAGGGAATGCCTGTGGCGCCAGCGCCCAAGCGACCGGGATTGATCCCCAAGATTAACCGACGTTTGGCTGTATCACTGTAAAATTTACGGTAAAACACATCAGATAGCGCGCGGCTGTCAGTATCTGGCAAATACGGATTCATCATCCGCACCCCTTCAGGTAAGGGCATCGACGAGTCCAAATGATGATTAAACTGGATGACGCGTTCGGCAAAGGTCTGCTCAGGGACTGACATACCACTATCTCTACTGTGCAAAATTCAGGTTTGGTATATCATAGCAATATTATTGGGTTTGTTCTTAATTGGATTTAAACATGGCAAAAGCCAATCTCATTACGCCAAAAGGCTACCGCTTGCTCAAAGAAGAAGAAGATTATCTGTGGCGGATTGAGCGACCAGAAATCACCGAAAAGGTGAACTGGGCAGCCAGTTTAGGCGACCGTTCAGAAAACGCAGACTACAAAGAAAATAAGTTCAAGCTGCGTAAAATTCACAGCCGCGTCAGGTATTTGCGCAAGCGTTTGGAAAGCGTGCAGGTGGTGCATTATGCACCGGTGCAAGAGGGAAAAGTGTTTTTTGGCGCTTGGGTGTCGCTTGAAGATGATGACGGCAATGAAAAAGAGCTACAAATTGTTGGCAGTGACGAGATCTATAAACACGACAGCCCGTGTTCGGTAGATTCGCCGCTAGCGCGTGCCTTAATTGGCAAAGCAGTGGATGATGAGGTCACGTTGGAGACACCAAAAGGCCAGCAAACTTGGTGGGTTAACGCCATTCACTATCGACCGGATGACTTGTAAAAAGCGACACAAAACTGAAGTCTTACAGGCAAAAGAACGCAGCTTTGCTATAGTAAGGATATCGAGGCAAAAAACTTACGCAGATAAGTAGCAACGATAGCTTAGAGTCACGTTACTAATGCGCTCTAGAAAAAACAACACGTTTTGGCTAAAAAGAGAATACCCTATGCAAACATTAAACTATCAGGCGTTTATGAACACGCCTTCTGACGCGCTTTTTTCATCACACCAAGAACCTGTCTTGATCAGTAACGGCGACGAAGTCACACACGTAGTCCTGACTGCTGAAGAGTACGCTAAGCTACAACAAAGCAGCGAGTCTGCAGCAGAATAAACCCTGATTTAAGGTTGCTTTTTTAAGTTACTTTCAGAATAGCGTTTCACTATGCTAAGCAATTTTTCCTTTTCAAAAGGCTTAGCTAGGTGATCGTTCATGCCTGCGTCAAAACAGGCTT
>CAZLGJ010000008.1:0-13604 GCA_964559075.1 uncultured Glaciecola sp. | reverse complement strand
GCGTTGGCAGTCATTGCGACGATTGGCAGATCGTGCCATTGGGGATTGCTACGAATTGCCGTAGTAGCTGTGATCCCATCCATCACCGGCATTTGCATGTCCATCAAAATCATCGCAGGCATGGGATGGTTCGCTAGATAATCCAGGGCAACTTGTCCGTTTTCGGCCACCGTTACCATGTAGTTTGCTTGTTCGAGCATGTTGATGGCGACTTCTTGGTTGATGAAGTTATCTTCTACCAACAAAATCTCTTTTTCAGTACTGGCGTTGAGCGATTCTGGCTCATCACCTTGAGGGTCGGTTTGGGTTGCTAAACTTTCCACCACCATGTCATACAGGGTTGACTGTGTGATGGGTTTGACAAACACCCCATCTACCAGCGTAAAGTTGTTTGACGAAAGGTGTGTCTGGGCGTCGATGGACGCGTTAACCAACATATAGATCAAGCGGTTTTTGGACGCCACGTCATTAGCGACTTGGCGGATCATTTTCAGATGTTGGTGAGTCGTGTTGCCGCGATCAATAATGATCACCGTCAAATGTTCAGGATACTCTCGAATGGCATCTAGTAGAGCTGCTTGGTTTTTGCATATGCGCGTTTTCCAGCCCAAATTTTGTGTGAGTTTGGGCAATATCTCCAGCGCCAGAACGTTATCACTGTATATCAAGGCGCGCACGTTATGTAATACCATGTGATGGATTTTGTCGGTGTGTTGCTGGGCCAGCCGTGCTTGTTTTGCGCGAGGCAGGGTCAAGGTAAAGGCAAACGTCGAGCCTTCGCCAAGCTTAGAGGTGACGGTGAGGCGGCTGTTCATTAAATGCAATAACGACTGGCAAATATTGAGTCCTAAACCGGTGCCGCCGTACTTGGCAAAATCCGGCTGGTGCGCTTGTACAAAGTTCTCAAAAATGGCCTCAAGTTTATCTGCGGGAATTCCAATACCGGTGTCGCTCACGGCAAAATCTAGGGTGACGTGACCATTTTCACTCGGACGTTCGCTCACTGAGAGCTTAACGTGCCCTTGGTCAGTAAACTTGATAGCGTTGTTGCACAAATTCATAATGATCTGTCGCAGGCGAATATCATCACCCATCAAGTAAGTGTTGAGATTAGGCTCAATATCAAACCATAGCTCCACCGGTTTATCATCGAGGGTATTAGCTAGCAGTAAACCCGTTTCTCGGAGTAAGGTATCGAGGCGAAACGGCTGCGCGACTACCTGTAACTTGTTGGCTTCAAGTTTGCTCATGTCCAAAATATCGTTGAGGATCCGCGCTAGTAATTTGGCGGAACTAAAGCCATTTTCGGCGTAGTTGAGCTGTTTTTCTGTCAGCGATTCGTGGCGCAACAGTTCAAAAAAGCCCATGATCCCATTCAGCGGCGTGCGAAGTTCGTGGCTCATATTGGCCAAAAAACTGGTTTTTGCTTGCAGTGCCAAATCGGCTTGTTTACGCGCATCTAAGGCAAGTTGAGTTTTATGATTGAGCTTTACTAACGTGTGATATACCCAGCTCATGAGTACCAAAAATAAGATTGCGCTGGCGCAGATAATTAATAGTAGCGTGTTGTCTTGTAACGCTAGCCAAGTGGGGGTGGGTTGAGGTAAAGCATAGGCAAAAAATACCTGCGGGCTGACCCAAGGCTGCTCATCGACACTGAATACCTCTCCGGCAAACCACTGCTCGTTGACAACGTCGCTCTGTGTAGTCAATGTTTGCCAAACTTGTGGATGTTGACTCGCAAAATTAGCCTGTGGCGCATCGAGTAACCAGCCCCAGAGCTCAGTAGGATCTGGATGAGCAAGATAAAACCCCGCTTGGTTAAACAAAAACACATTCGGCGATAATATTTGATCTAAGTTAGCAAACAAATCGGTTGAGGAGTAATTGATGATCACCAGCCCAATTTCGAGCTTTTTGATAAAGCGAATAGTCGGCATCAGGGGGTACTGTACTTCACCAAATTCTTGGTTCAGGTCAAAGTCAGTGATTAATACTTGTTCTGCGGTAAGCGTTTGCGCTGTCACAAAATAATCTCGAGCGGCTTTATTTTGTAACACATCAGAAACGGCGACACGGTTACCGCCGACTCGTTCAACGCGAATTTGTTCGTTGCCCTGATTGTCGATGAAGCGGATTTGTTGGTAATTACTATGTGTTTCTAACATCACCACCCAAAGCTGCTCAATCTCAGGCTTGCTTGAGAGCAGTTGCGGAAGTGCCTGATATCGTTTGTCAGACGTCAATAAATCAAGATCTTGTGCGACATTACTAAACTCGGTAGAAAAGGTTTTGTCGATGAGCGTGATTTGGTTGCTGATACTTGCAATCGACTCAGAACGCATATTTTCATGCGCTTCATGCAGGTCTTGTTTAACAATGATTGCGAGCAGCCCCAAAAGCAGTGCGGTAGGAATGAAGACCAGACAAAATGTTGAAAAACGCTTCATGTAGAAATTCCTTTTTCTTGAGTATAACGTTTTTAGGTGAGAATGATAACTTTTCTCGGCACAAATCTTAACAGATAATCACGGTGACTATGTTAACTGGATAAACCTATCGCAGCTGCACCAACCCGCCCCACGAAACATGACAACAAGTAGCAATATCCCCCAGATTACATGGACATTGTAAGCCGCGGCGGGCATGTCAGCATAGCTCATCACGGCCACGATGTTGACGACGCTTAACCCCAATGCGCTGAAGCGAGTCAGTAAACCCAGCGCGAGTAATACGGGAAAAAATAACTCCCCAAACGTCCCTAAATACGCCGCTACTTCATAAGAAAGCAGCGGGACGGCATACTCATATTCAAACAACAATAAAGTCGAGTCCCAATCGCCAATTTTGACCAGACCAGCCTTAAAAAAGACCCAGGCCATGTAAAGCCGAATCCCTAACAGCAAGGCTTGTTCAAGGTGGTTAAGCTGTTGCACAAAGTCGTTGTGGCTATTGCTTATTTTGTGCCAAAGCAATGTCATGGTAGCTCCTTAATTGGTCGCTTGATAGTCGTCTGTTGGTATAAGGTCAGGATAGCTGTGCACCGATAATCACTTTGCCTTTAACATGGTGGGTCAACCACTGGCCAATATCTATGTGATGTCGGTCGCATAGCTGCATGATGGTAGATACAGTAATAGACCTGAGCTGCGGGGCAATCATTTCGCTTAGTGTCAAATATTCCGAAGCGATGGGCGTTATCTGTACGGCATGCAGGGGACGGTGAATACAGTATGCAAATGGGGCTGGCACTAGCTCAATCTCACCCACTCGGTTATCTCGATGCGCTTGATAGAGCGTGAGTAAATCAAAGTCGCTCCTCACAAACTGTGTCCCAGGCGACCAAACAAAAGTCAGCGCATCGCAGTCCTCAGTCTCGAGCAAGCGTAAACTATCTAGTGATACATCCTGATTGGGCGCGCGATTGGCACAGCTAATACACCACTCAAAACGCGCTATCTCTGCAACATATGGATAGTCAGCTAAAGCCGGTTGGTCTTGCAAAAAGTGGGCAAAATCAGCCCCGTACTCTGCCCAATCAAACCCGCGTTTTGGGGCTTGTTGTAAGTAGCCACAGGCGGCAAGGGCAAACGCTTCGTCACCAAGCAGCGCCAGTACCGTAGGGTAGGTCAGTGACAGAGCTGCGCGCTGGCTGTGCTGATAGTTAGTTCGGTACACCTGCATACCGCCTGTCACAGAGGTAGTGCCTTGTACTGCAGAGAGAAATTGCGCTTGCCAGCGCGCTGTGTCAGACATCATTGGTCCGGCAGTACTGATGCATGATGGAACGCGCGCGTGTAGCTTGTTTAAGCAAGGTATCCCATGGCGGAAGCTCATTGTCCCATTCGATGAGAGTAGGGCGAGGACCTATTAATGCGATTACCTCTTGATAGAGCGACCAGCATTCATCGGAGACCGGTTGGGCGTGATCATCGACATAGACCCCATGTACTTTGCGCGGGGTAAAGCCTGCCAGATGGATTTCACCAATGGCGTCTGCCGGCAGTGCCTGTACAAATGTCAACGCTACTTCAATTGGCTGTGGATGATCTTGGTTGTGTAAGTTGACTAAGACGTTATTGAGATCTAATAGCAGCTGGCAGTGGCTGCGAGAAACCAACTCAGTTAAAAACACAGCTTCTGACATGCTGTGTGCTAGATCTGGTAAGTAAGCCGATAAATTTTCCAGCAGTAGCGGCCGTCCAAGGGCTGCTTGCACCCGCATCACTTGGGCACTGAGCTGCTCTAGGTTTGCCTCATCATAGGGAATGGGGTAAAGATCCCCCCCATGAATAATCTGTCCATCGACATCCGCGCGGTTAAAACAAACGTGCTCTGACACCAAAAACGCGTTTGTCTGCGACACCGTATCGACAAACTTTGCCAGTTCCGCGTCTGGCAACGCAAGCGCTGAGCCCAAACCCAGTGAAGTACCGTGGATACTTACCGCATAGGTATCTGCAAGGTGGTGCTTGAACGCTGCAAACGCGCCACCCGACGGGTAGAGGTTTTCAGCATGCAGTTCCACAAAATCAATATCTGCAGGTTCGTTCAGTGCTTGCTCGTAGTGCGGGTGACGTAAGCCTACACCAACGAGCGGTTGACATTGAGGCGCAGGCATAGTCTGTGGTGTGGTTAGGACTGCGCTTTAAGGGCTTTATACATTTTTTTGGCTTCTATGCGCGAATATCCGCCGAGCTCTTTGCACGTACCTTTGGGCACGAGTTTCCACTCACCAATGTCCTTATCAACTGTTGATTGACCTGCACAGCTGTGCGTACCTGCGAGATTCCCGCAGTCGTTTTGACCGGCAAGCGCGATGCCGTAGCATTTTTCTTTTTTGACTTTTTTATCGCCAGCTTCGGCGTCAGTGGCAACGCCTGCTGAAAGGAGACTGACAACAGCAAGGGATAGGGCAGCAGATTGTTTCATTTTCTCGTCCTGTGGTATTGATAAGTGGCTGGTATAAGATATAACGTCAAGCATAGCTCAATATTAAGCCTGCTCGACGTATAAATTTAATGTGCCAGGTATACAAATTTACGTGACACTCACCTATTAAGACCCTAGGACGAGTCAAAATCTTACAACAAAAATTAGTTGTTTTCTGTTTCCGCCGCGTCAGCCTCAACCACGTCCAACAGCTCAACTTCAAAAATCAGCGTTGAATTTGGTGTGATAGCGCCAGTTGCACGTGCGCCATAGCCTAGTTCTGATGGGATGAAGAACTTGTATTTGCTGCCTTCACTCATTAGCTGTACCCCTTCAGTCCAGCCTTTGATCACGCGATTCAGAGGGAAGGTCGCTGGCTCACCGCGCTTGTACGATGAATCAAACTCAGTGCCGTCAAGTAAGGTGCCTTTGTAGTGCACTTTAACTGTATCCGTAGCGGCTGGTTTGGTACCTGTGCCTTCCACTAACACTTCATACTGTAAACCAGACTCGGTCACCACTACGCCTTCTTTATTGGCGTTCTCTGCCAAAAATGCCTGACCCTTAGCAATGTTCTCTTCTGCAGAAGCTGTTGCGATTGCTTCTTGCTTGGCGCGCACTTCGGCATCTGAATTGCGGATAATGGTCTGCATTTCTTCCATTGAGAGGATAGATTTGTCAGCGATGGCGTCTAAAAAGCCTTGTTTAAGCGCAGCATCGTCAAAGCCCATATCGAGTTGTCCAAGCTGTTCTTTGCGCGATAAGGCAAAGCTGCCCATGCTCGAGCCAAGTGCATAAGATTGACGCTGTACATCCGTGGTCAATTCCATCGGTGCCTCTGGCGCGGTTGTTTCTTTAGTTTGTTCGCCGCAGGCCGTTAACCCTAATACAGCAAAGACTGCAACAGCAGTAAATGAACGTTTCATTATAGGAATTCTCCCTTGAGTGTGTGTGTACCTGTCACCAAAATGTCACAGAAACTAGGTTCTATCATTAGTGTGTTGCAATCTACTGCAAAATCACAAAGATGCCAACCTCTAATGGGCAAATCAGCGGGTAAATGCAGCCTGTGGCTAGTTTTGGTGTTACTGTTAAGTGCTTGTTCAGTTCCACAAACCGAACCGGTGATGCGCCTTGACCAAAGTGTCGGCGGAGCGATGGCCGCAGCCCTGTCGTTTGAACATGAAACTGCCATCATCTCCAATGTTGATAACGGCATCGTGGTGTGGGATCTGCACACACAAACCGAGCGCTTTCGTTGGATGCACGAAGGCAATGCCAAAAATATCGTCACCCATGTCAAAATCAGTGATGACGGCCTTTATGCCATGACTAGCGATCGCGAAGCATTCGCGTTATGGGACATGACTGTGGGCGAGCCGGTGGGCTTTTGGCGCGTGCCCGATGCCAGTGTCCGCGATATAGCGTTGAGTAAAAAAGGCCATGTGCTGGTGGTCGGGAAAGGCAATGGGGAGATCATGGTGCTCATCCCCAAAAGCGGTCGGCGCTTGGATTTTATGGGTCATAGTGAAAAAATTAACAGCCTTGCGTTATCCCCTAACGGCTTCTATGTCTTAAGCGGCGGCAATGATTATCAGGCTTTATTGTGGGATACGCGTTCTGCACAAGTTATCCATCGCTTTGCTCATGAGAGCCGGGTGTCTTATGTTGGTCTCGACCCTCAAGGCCGCTTTGCTTTGACCGCTGATAGTAAAGGTGGGGCGTTCATTTGGGATATTAAAACGGGGCAGCAGCTCAGTCAGCTGGCGATTGATAAGCGCCAGCAAATCTTTACCGCACTGAGTTTTAGCGAAGATGGTGAGTACTTGCTGACTGGCTCACCTTCGCGCATGATGGATTTGTGGGAGGTATCAACCGGGCAACTGTTGGGGCAAGTAAAGGTCGGGGTCAACCCTGATTCAGCGATGCCTACGGCAGTGGTGTACGCCGTGGATTTTGTCAGCACCGATTTAGATAGAGTGAGCGTGATGTCCATCAGCTCTAGCGGCTATACCGAGCGTTGGGATATTTTGACACAGCGTTAATTTTTGCGCATGATACGCGCATGAACTCATGGTATGTGTATTTATTAGCGTGTGACAACGACATGTTGTACTGCGGCTCCACCAACGATGTGGCTCGTCGCTATGCGCAGCACTGCGCCGGCAAGGGCGCTAAATTCACCAAAATCAACCCGCCGCTGAAACTCTTAGGCTACCGCAGTTTTGCTACTCGCAGCGCTGCCTGTCAGGCTGAATATCGCGTCAAGCAGCTCAGCAAAGCCAAAAAACTCCAGTGGCTCGATGCCAAAGCACCCTGCTGAAACTAAGCTGCGCTAAAACCCTGTTAATCAGGTTTGGTGTAGTGATGTTTGCGCAGATAATCCATTGGCTCGGTCAGGACGTGGATAAGTTTGACGGGGATATCCATTGCCGCTACAACCAGGACTCTCACAGGTGTATTGGTGACAATGGCAAGCTTGCAAAAACGGTTGATGATCATCATCAGCAGCACACACAAAACCCCCAACAACAATGCAGCATTGTTCATTACATATTGATATATACTCGCAACCAGAATAAAAGGGATGATCATCTGCAGACGCAGCAAATTTAACTTGCAGGTATACAAAATGTCCGGTGCTAGCCTAAAGGTAGCGCAATCAAAGGACATGCTGCGCTTGTAGCGAACTGTGACGGCAAAAGCGAGAATAAAAAATGCGATTTCGCCAACAAAAAATAGGTATCGCGGATTGTCATTGATATAATGCTGTATCCCAATAAGTAGGGATATGGCGATGATTGCGGATATTGCTATCTGCAGTTTGCTTGAACAACTGGCATACTGCATATTGGTCTCACAGGTCTTGCTAGTAGAATGCGCATAATGCCATAACTTTGATAAATGCCAAGCAAAATTATTTCTAATTTGACACAACCCACACGAAAGTAGGAAAAGAATATGCAAGATATCAGGCAAGAGCTGGAACAAAAGATTATCGATTTGGAAAGTCAGCTGGCGTTTCAAGAGGACACGATTGAAACCCTGAATCAGGCACTTTCATCTCAGCAACGTCAGCTTGATGATGTGCAGTTCAAGCTCAAACACGTGCTAGATAAGGTCAAATCTATGGAGCCGTCGAATATCGCGAGCGCTTCTGAAGAAACGCCGCCGCCGCACTATTAAGGTTTAAATACCCCAATCACGTCGGCGCTTTTTTGCCCGACTTTTTCGACATCGGTACTGGACTGCACGTCTTTGTAACCGCATTCAACGCACTCGAGTTTTTCGACGTTGTTTTCAAAATACAGCATGATCGAATCTTTGGCCTGGCACTTGGGGCAGGTAGCGCCAGCGATAAAGCGTTTGCGCAATCGCGGAGAAGAGGAAGTCATAAAATAAATACCACAGCTATTAGCACACACATTGTGTGTCTTTGGATACGCACAGTTTATCAAAAAAGCACAATAAAATCTTAACGCGATTAGTGGTATAATCAATATTAACGTTAGTACACTACATGCAGTCGCGGATCACATTCCCAGATGATAAAACTCCAACAACTTTCTTTTATGCGCGGCCCCGAAGAGCTATTAGCGCCCTGTAGCTTGGATATTTTTCCCGGCCAAAAGTGCGCTATTATCGGCGCGAACGGCTGCGGTAAATCATCACTCTTTGCCATGTTTGCCAAACAGCTGATGCCAGAAACCGGCGAGTTATCCGTACCCAAGCAGTGGCGCATGGTCTCCGTGGCGCAGCATACCCCACAAACAGATGCGACGGTGCTGGACTTTACGATCAGCGGCGATCAGCATTTATTAGCGTTGCGTCAGGATCTTAAAGATGCCGAAGCGCGTGATGACGGAGAGAGAATAGCACAACTGCACGATGATTTGGCTGCTGCAGGACATTATGATGTCGAAGCGCGTGCCGCTACCATCCTTGCTGGCCTAGGCTTCTCGCAAGCCGCGTTGAACCAATCAGTCAATGATTTTTCTGGCGGTTGGAAAATGCGCATGAACCTAGCGCAAGCGCTGTTGTGTCCCTCTGATCTGTTGCTGCTTGATGAACCGACCAACCACTTGGATTTGGATGCGGTGATTTGGCTGGAAAAATGGCTACAGCGCTATACCGGTACCCTCTTATTTATCTCGCATGACAAACATTTTATCGATGCCATTGCCGGACAAATCATCAGTTTTGAACAGCGTCAGCTGATTGCCTACACCGGTAACTATTCGGCGTATGAGAGACAAAAAGCCGAGCGCATGCGCTTGCAAGGTCTTGAATACAAGAAACAGCAGGGGCAAATTGCCCATCTAGAAAAATTCATTACGCGGTTTAAGGCCAAAGCCAGCAAGGCCAAGCAGGCGCAAAGCCGCGTCAAACAGCTTGAACGCATGCAGCTTATCGCACCGGTACAAGCCGATAACCCTTTTTCGTTTGATTTTTTACCCCCTGCAGCCTTACCTAACCCACTGGTGCAGATGCGCGATGTGGAGGTTGGCTATGGTGAAAAAGTGGTGCTACACAGCGTGCAGCTGAATTTAGTGCCGGGCAGTCGCATTGGCCTGTTAGGACGCAACGGTGCGGGTAAATCAACGTTAATTAAGTTGCTTGCCAATGTGCACGGGCCTATACAGGGTGAGTTTACCACGGCGCAAGGGTTAGATATTGGCTATTTTGCTCAGCATCAAGTGGATACCTTAGATCCCAAAGCTTCTCCGTTATTGCATTTACAGCGCTTAGATAAGCTTGCTACCGAACAAAGTTTGCGAGATTTCTTAGGCGGCTTTGGTTTTCAAGGCGACCAGGCGACGCGCGAGGTTGCGCCATTTTCCGGTGGTGAAAAAGCTCGCTTGGCGTTAGCCATGATCGTGTACCAAAAACCCAACTTGCTGCTGCTCGATGAGCCGACCAACCATTTGGATTTGGGGATGCGCGATGCACTGAATTTTGCCCTCCAGTCCTTCACCGGTGCTATGGTGCTGGTGGCGCACGACCGCACCTTGTTGGAAAGCGTGTGTGAAGATTTTTATCTGGTGGATAGCGGTCAGGTTGAGCCTTTTGCTGGCGACTTGGACGATTACACCAAGTGGGTGTTGGACGAAGCCAAACAGGACAAAATCAGCAGTCAGTCAGCGGTTACTGAAAGTGACAGTGTCTTAGTGACCAAGCCCAGCGTGGATCGCAAATTACAAAAACGCCTCGAAGCGAGTTTTCGTCAAGCAACTAAAGCCGTACGCGAGCGCATTGCCAAGGCCGAAAAACACATGCAAACCCAGCAGGCGCAGCTAGCCAACATCGAGACTCAGCTTAGTGACCCAGATATGTACAGCGATGCGCAAAAAAGTGCTCTTAAAACCCTGCTAGCACAACAAGTAGATGCTCAGCGCGAATTGGCGCAAGCCGAGGAAGACTGGTTTGTCGCCCAAGATGAACTGGAGCAAGCGCAAGCCGATTTTGAGCAGCAGTGGCAATCGGAGGCGTCTTCGTGAACGAATTTGCAATAGCGGCGGATGACTTGTGGGATTACGCCGCTACACGCTATGCCCAGCCGGGCGTAAAACAGCTGTGTTTACAGTGGCAGGACGAATTTGGCGGCCATGTGAATGCCGTGTTTGCGCTTCTGTGGGTACAGGAGCAAGGCTGGCACTTGGTCGATTTTCGCTTATCTCTATGGGGACATTTGCTGGCGCAGACCCATCAAGTGATTGTCGCGCCGGTGCGTGCAAAACGCATGGCCTGGGAAGATAAATCCTCCCCCTATTACCGAGTTCTGCTGAGCGATGAACTGGATGCGGAGCGTCAACAGCAGCGACACTTAGTGCAGTTTTTATTCCAACAGCGCTCGCAGCAAGCGATCGATTTACCACCCACCACGTATTATGAACAATACGTTCGCTGGCATATCGCCGAGCACGTCTGCGCCACACAGGCTGAACAGGCGCGCAATGTAGCACAGCAGTTACATGACGCCATCGTCATCCAGCAACCACAATAGTACGAGTTAGAATGTCAACGATGCAGACAAATACCGTTTTTGGCAGTGTTTCACAAAGTGATTTTGCCCCGCCATGGTGGGCGCGCAATCGTCACGTACAAACCATCTATGGGCGCTCTTTTGGTCAACACCCAGAGATTAACTTTAGCCATGAGCGCCTGACGACTCCAGACGATGACTTTGTGGATTTGGCATGGGCACCCGCTCCTGAGCAAAGCCAGCCGCGCGGGATTGTGGTGTTGTTTCACGGGTTAGAAGGCTCTCAAGATTCGCATTATATTAAACAAGCGATGGCGACGCTAAGTCGTGATTACTTATGCGTGCTGATGCATTTTCGCGGTTGCAGCGGTGAGGCAAATCGCACCACACGTGCCTATCACTCTGGTGAAACCAGCGATCCGCGCTGGCTTATCAGTATTTTGCAGCAGCGTTATCCACATTTACCATTGTTTGCGCTAGGTTTTTCACTCGGTGGCAACATGTTGTGTAAACTCAATGCTGAGTATGCACAGGATAATCCCTTGACTGCTAGTGCAGTGGTCAGCGCCCCATTGCGTTTAGATGCGTGCTCACAAGCGATCAACCAAGGCTTTGCCCGAGTTTATCAACGCCGTCTGTTGCGCAGCATGCAGAACAATCTGTTGCACAAAATGCAGTTTCTGGATTATTCACAGGTGCTCTCTGTAACGGCCGCAGATGTAAAACAGCTCGATAGTTTTTGGGCGTTTGATGACTATGTCACTGGGCCGCTGCACGGTTTTGCCGATGCCCAAGATTATTATACGCAGTGTTCCGGTCTACCCATGCTCAATGCGATTAGCCGTCCAACATTGTTGTTACATGCGCAGGATGATCCTTTTATGGATGGACAAGTCATTCCCGGGCATGCCGATCTGAGTCCGTCAGTAGCATACGAACTTTGCCAATACGGTGGCCATGTGGGATTTTTCACCGGCACTCCTTGGGCAGTGAGGTGCGACTGGATAGCGCAGAGAGTGGCATCGTTTTTTGCCGACATGCTTTCAAGCCAAGCTAGATGAGGTCAATAAAATGATCGTACCTTGGCAAGAGATCCCCGGTGAGACCCTTGAGAGTCTTATCGAAGCATTTGTGCTGCGCGAAGGCACCGATTATGGCTTGCATGAAGTGAGCTTGGCTGACAAAGTATTGCAAATCAAAGAGCAGCTCAAGCAAGGTACTGTGGTAATTGTGTATTCAGAACTGCACGAGAGCGTAGACATTGTCGCGCGCGACAAATTTACACGTAATAATTGACCAAAGCTTCCCAGTCTACCGCCTGATCACCAAGCACCATAAAGTTTGGGTTTTCGAGCGTTTCACGCTGGTTGTAGGTGATTGGGCCAAAATCCACATCCACGATGCGGCCACCGGCCTCATTGATAATGCACTCCGATGCGCCCGTATCCCACTCACCTGTTACGCCTAGCCGCATAAAGAAATCGGCCTTACCTTCGGCTATAAAACAAGCTTTAAGTGAACATGAGCCAGTAGGGAGGGTTTGATACGTGCGGTTTTGGTCGAGGCGTTTAAGCACTTTTTCGCGTTTTTGACGACGCGAGATGGCTATCACGACCGGTTCTTCGCGCGGGTCAATAAATTGTTTGACTTGGATCTGTTTGCGCTCAACGGGACACGATTTGTAGGCGCCTTCGTTTTTGACCGCATAATACATGCTGTCACCTGCAGGCCAATATATCACGCCAATGACCGGCTGGTTGTGTTCGATCAGGGCGATATTTACCGCAAAATCGCCACTGCGCGCAATAAACTCTTGGGTGCCGTCAATCGGGTCGATCAGCCAATAGCGCTCCCAGTCAGCGCGGTCGGCAAGCGCGAGGTGCTCGGTTTCTTCTGACATTATCGGAATGTTTGGCGTGTGGCGCTGGAGGATCTCCAGGATGATTTCGTTGGCTCTGTAGTCGGCGCTAGTAACGGGCGAATCGTCGTCTTTTTGATAAGCTTCAAAATCGCCGCTGTCGTAGATTTCTAATACGGCGTGGCCGGCTTTGAGTGCGGCATCTTGCGCAATCGCGAGTAGATCTAAATGTTGCATAGGGTTCTCATGCTTGTTCCCGTAATACTTTATCGACCAAAAGTAAGGCAGCTATACTACGAGCTTCACTAAAATCATCGCGCGCTAGGAGTTGATCAATATCGGCTATTGGCCACTTTACCACTTCAAGTGGTTCAGGTTCGTCACCTTCGAGTTGTTCTGGATAGAGATCGCGTGCAGTTAAAATGTGCATTCTGGCGTTAAAAAATGTCGGTGCCATTGATACTGTGGTCAAGGCTTCAATCCGCTCAGAGCCAAAGCCAATTTCTTCTTTTAGTTCCCGGTTGGCCGCTTCAAAAGGCGATTCACCCGCATCGATCAAGCCCTTGGGAAAGCCTAACTCGTAGCGATGCGTACCGGCACCGTATTCGCGGATCAACAAAATATGCTCAGGGTCGGCAAAAGGCACTACCATGACCGCACCACGACCTTGACCCGCCATGCGCTCAAACTCGCGAGTCGCCCCATTAGCAAAGGTCAAATCGACTTGTTCAACAGCAAAAAAACGACTGCGCGCAACAATCTTGCGGTCGGTGATTTCTGGCAGGGGCTTGTTGGCATCAATCTCAGACATACGTGCTTGGGTACTCAAGG
>CAZLGJ010000007.1:0-35765 GCA_964559075.1 uncultured Glaciecola sp. | reverse complement strand
TAGCCAATGTGAACTCCGAAATATGCTACATGTAAATTTTAGGGCGCAGATTATCCGATTTTAACCCCGATATGTCAAACCCTTTTGACGCTTTTATCTGGTTTTATCTAGATTTAGCGAATAAGTCTGCAAAAAAACCATCAAAAATAGGCAAATAGCGGATGAAGTGCTAGGCTATGCGCCATTCTATCAGTTTGTTTTAATGCTTAAAACCTCAGCACATGTTACTCAAATCTGGCCTCATTGTAAGTTTTATGACGTTCTTATCGCGGATCTTAGGCTTGGTTCGCGATGTGGTTGTGGCCAATTTTATGGGCACGAGTGCCGGTGCCGATGTGTTTTTCTTCGCCAATAAAATTCCCAATTTTTTGCGTCGCTTATTTTCTGAAGGGGCGTTTGCCCAAGCGTTCATCCCCGTTTTATCGGAAGTGCAGGCGCAGCAAGATAACGCCAAGACCTTAGACTTTATCGCCAAAGTATCCGGTACATTAGGTGTGATCGTGTTTTTTACCACACTGCTGGGAGTGCTGGGTTCAAGTGTGATTGCGGCTATTTTTGGCACCGGCTGGTTTATTGATTATCTCAACGGCGAACCACAAGGCGAGAAGTTCTTGCTCGCCAGTAGCATGCTCAAAATCACCTTTCCGTATTTGTTTTTTGTCACGCTGGTGGGACTATCTGGGGCGATTCTCAATACGCTTAATCAATTTGCGGTGTCCTCTTTTACCCCAGTCCTACTCAATATAGTCATTATTAGCTTTGCCTGGGCGCTGCACGATGCCTTTTCCACCCCAGCTTTTGCTCTAGCGTGGGGCGTGTTCGTTGGCGGCGCGGTACAGCTGGCGTTTCAAATACCGTTTTTAGTCAAGGCAAAGGTCTTAGTGAGACCGCGCTGGGGCTGGGGCGATAAGTATGTCAAAAAGGTGCGCACCCTTATGATCCCCGCCTTGTTTGGCGTGTCGGTGAGTCAAATCAACCTGTTGCTTGATACAGTCATTGCGAGTTTTTTGATGACCGGTTCAATTAGCTGGCTGTATTATTCAGATCGTTTGATGGAATTTCCCTTAGGGCTATTTGGGATTGCCATCGCAACCATTATTTTGCCTACATTATCACGCGATCATGTTAGCCAGAACAAGCAAGCCTTTGCGGCCAATATGGATTGGGCCGTTAAGATGGTGGTAACGCTGGGGATCCCCTCAGCCTTGGGGCTAATTATTTTGGCAGAGCCACTGTTGTCGCTGATCTTTGAACGCGGCGCGTTTACCGCTAACGATGTTAGCATGGCGGCCATGAGCCTAGTGGCATACAGTGCCGGGCTGTTGAGCTTTATGCTCATCAAAATTTTTGCCCCGGGGTTTTATGCACAGCAGGACACCAAGACACCGGTGAAATTTGGCATCATCGCCATGGTGAGTAATATGGTGTTTAATCTGATTTTTGCTATTCCCTATGGTTATGTAGGGCTGGCGATTGCAACGAGTTTGTCGGGCACGCTCAACATGGCGCTGCTCTATTACACCTTATCGCAACGCAACATCTACCGAATTTCGGCGGCAACTTGGCGACTCATCATCAAGGTAATGGTGGCGAGTAGCTTAATGGTAGCGGCGCTGTGGTATACACAAACATACGTCAGTTGGAGTGGCACGACGTTCACCTATCGCTTAGGTACTGTAAGTGTCTACTTAGGTATTGCGCTTGTGGTGTTTGTCAGCGTGTTGCTCACGCTTGGTGTGCGGCCTAGACACTTTATGCAGGCAAACCATCAGGTTACGCAGGGTTAGCTAAAGCGGCTATTTGTGCCATCAGTACCGGTTCGTCAATGGGCTTGGTCACAATCACATCCATACCAGAAGCGATAAATTGCTGATGCCGATCGTCAAATGCTTCTGCGGTCAGGCCGATAATTGGCAAGTCGGTCAGCTGCAGTTCTTGGCGAATTTGCTTGGTAGCGCCTACGCCATCTAGGTTGGGCATGTGGATATCCATGAGGACAATATCAAAGGTGTGTTCGCGTAGGGCTTGCAAAGTTTGCACACCATCCCCACAGACGATGACCTGGTGGTGATATTTTTGTAAAATGCTTTTGGCAACGACAGCGTTGATTTCATTGTCTTCTGCAACCAAAATTCGCAGGGGCCTAACTGCTGCAACTTTGTCAATTAATGCGTCTGAATTAGACACCGTCTCCAGTTCACTGACGTTAACGGGCAGCGTTAGGGTGAAAGTCGAGCCGACGCCAGGCTGGCTCTCTAGCGCAATGTCACCTTGCATGATATCGAGCAGTTTTTTGACTATGGTCAGGCCTAGCCCTGAGCCGCCGTATTTGCGCGTGGTGGAACTGTCAGATTGCTTAAACTCTTCAAAGATAGCCTGCTGGCGGTCTGGTTCGATACCAATGCCATCGTCTTGGCAGGTGATTTTAAGCTTTGTGCTAGCAACCGAAGCGTCGCTTTTGGTCAGGGAAAAAGACACATTGATTTGGCCACGGTCAGTAAATTTGACTGCGTTGGAGACCAAGTTAAATACAATTTGACGCACTCTGACGGCATCCGTCAACAGCACAAAGCGCGTTGGTACGCTATTGTGACACTGCAACAGCGTATGTTTTTCAGAGGCCAAATGCGAAAATACCAGTTCGATGCTTTGCGCGAGTTCAGCCACATTCAGCGGCGTTTCTTCGATGGTTAATTTACCGGCTTCGATTTTGGACAAATCCAGTACGTCATTGATGATGCCTGATAGGGTTTTGCTAGAGGTTAACAGGGCGCGCACCATGTCCTGTTGATCATTGCTTAACTGTGTTTCTGACAAGATATTTGCCATACCTTGTAACCCGTTTAGTGGGGTACGGATCTCGTGACTCATGGTCGCTAAAAATTCGGATTTGGCGTGACTAGCAGCTTCAGCTTTGGTGATCCCAATCTCAATTGCTTCCGACATACTTTCCATTGCGCGTCCTAATTCTGCCAGTTCATCTTGAGTGTGCAAATCAATGGCAACCTTGTGCTTATTGGTCGAAATTGTCTGAGCAGCGGCCTGTAATTTGCGCATGGGCTGAACCAATAAGTGCTGAATGATGAGCCAAAATAGCGCGATACAGCTAACAGATGTGAGCACAATCGCCTGCATCGAAATGGTGCGGATGCGGTTGATAGAGGTATCAATGTCACTGGCGGATTCGGTGATGTATATGCGCCACTGCCACGGCGCAAAGGCGTATTCACTGAACAGATATCCCGCGTCAGAGAGCTGTTGGCGGTTGATTGCCTGTAGCAAGTTATCGTATTGGTCGGCAGCCATCGAGCTGTAGACTAAGGCATCGTTGTTGTTGATGATGTGAAAGTGCTTATTGGTTTCGGCTTGTAATTGGTCGAGTTCGGCAAATATTTCGCGTTGATAGCTTTGCGCAAACGATTCAATGCTATCTAGGCCAGAGCGAGACAGGAGTTCATGACGCTGCTGGACTATGGTTAGCACCACTTTTTGCCCGAGAAAATGCAGCAGGTCTTGTTCTTTTTCACGCACTGAGTTTTGTGCAATAAAAAATGAAAAACTCCCCAAAATCACCAGTGCAGCAATCAAAAAAGGCACAAAAATCAGCAGTAATTTACTGGTTAACTTCATGGTTGTCCGTAACCTTATGGTTGGGGGTAGATGTGTCCATCGGCCAGTAATAAAATACTTGAAGGAACCACGATATCCAAGGCAATGGCTTGCTCGATGTTGACCGCGACCAAAAATGCCTTAGAGCGGTCGATGACCAGTTCATTGGCAGCTTTTCCCTGCAAAATCTGCATGCTTTGCAGCGCTGAGTTGCGCCCAATAATCATATCATCGCACAGCACACCGAGCAGCGCACCATCTTGCACCATATCGTAGTCCTCGGTAAACAGTCTTGGCAGGGCTAGTTCTTGCTGAATGCGGCTAAATAGTCCTTTGTCGTGAGAAGCAGGTCCCGGCGGCGCCCAATAGCCATCTAATTCAGACTGATGCGCTTGCAATAACGAAATGGCATTGTCGCGATTGCGCTGGGTGTTGTCGCTGCCCGGTAAAAACTCGTATTTTAGGGGCACGAAGCGGAAATGCGTCAACGAGTCATTGAGACTCAGGTAGTGCTTCGCGGCAGTGATTGAAGAGGGGTAGTCAGAGTGCAGTAAACCGATGGTGAAGGTTTTTTGTGTCGCGTTGCCGGCAAGGATTTGTTCCATCAGCTGAAGTTTGGTTTGCGGGGCCACGACGTGCGATACACCGGTCATGGGTAACGCACTTTTGGTGCCCCATTGGTCAATGATCCCAAGTGCCACAGGATCACTGATGATCATAAATTGGAACTGCGTATTGGTATTTGGCGCGACAGCCATCGCGGCTTTGGTTGCTACCGTCGCGGCGGTCAAGACGATATCGTACTGATTGTGGGCGCTTTGCAACCCTTGCATAATGGCTTGCGCTTGGGCGGCACTGGCTTCTGCGTTGCGCACCGTAAAAGTAAAGCTAGTGTCAGGCATGAGCGCACGTAATTGTGCTTGGTACTGCACTAGGGCGTTGTCAATAAGGGGCAAATCCATGGTTTTGACGATGAGAATCTGTACCGATTGTGGAGCTTGAGAGGGGCTTTTGGCAAATGCGCTAACTGTGCTCAGAACATTAATAATAATCACGAGCACAGCAGCGATTATCCACTTGTTTTGGCTCATACACACTCCAAAAAAAATCCATTCGAATATTAACCATAGCTGATACCAGCATAGGCGTCAATTTGGCATGGCGTAACGTGCTCAAGTCGTTTATAATCACGCGCCTACAGCAAAGCACCTTAAGAGGATTCAATGCTACTGATTCGCGGCTTACACAACATTCGACAACAGCACAAAGGCTGTGTGTTGACCATTGGTAAGTTCGACGGCGTGCATCAAGGGCACCAAGCGGTATTGGCCAATTTACAAAGCAAAGCCACCGAGCTAGGCTTGCCATCAGCAGTGATGGTGTTTGAACCGCAACCCGAAGAGGTGTTCGCGCCTCAGCATGCACCTGCTCGATTATCGCGCTGGCGTGACAAATATGACTTGCTCAAAGAAGTGGGTATGGATCGCTTGTTATGTGTGCATTTTACCAACAAGTTTGCCAGTCAATCGGCCCGTGAATTTATCAAAGATGTGCTCGTTGACAAGCTCGGCGTGAAATTTCTGGTGGTGGGCGATGATTTTCGTTTTGGCAAAGGCCGCAGTGGTGACTTTGCTATGTTGGTCGCCGCGGGTGAGGAATTTGGCTTTTCAGTAGTGAGCACTGCGAGTTTCCGTCTGGCCGACTGTCGTATCAGCTCTACTGCGATCCGCGAGGCACTTGCTAACAATGATTTTGCCCGAGCGAATACTATGCTTGGTCGAGAGTTTGCTATCAAAGGGCGTGTGGTACACGGGCAAAAGAAAGGCCGTACGATTGGCTTTCCCACCGCTAACGTCAATCTAAAGCGCGCCAAGGCACCAGTAACAGGGGTGTTTGCCGTGCATATCCACCATGCACAACACGTTTATCAAGGGGTTGCCAATATTGGCGCAAGGCCGACAGTGTGTGGTGAAGATGCTCTGTTAGAAGTGCATATATTTGATTTTGCCCAAGAGGTTTATGGCGATACGATTGCGGTGACTTTGCAGCACAAACTGCGCGATATCCAAAAATTTGCTACATTTGCTGAGCTTAAAACACAAATTATCGAAGACGCGCAACAGGCGCGAACGTTTTTTAAAAACAAGAGTACTAACACAAGTACTTAGAGTAAGTGCATGACGATGCGCTAACAACAAGATGAGAACACAACATGACTGACTACAAAGCCACGCTCAATCTTCCTGAAACTGCATTTCCGATGCGTGGGAATTTGGCGCAACGCGAACCCAAGATGCTGAAAAGTTGGACGGAGAAAAAACTCTACCAACAGATCCGCGAGGCGCGCGCTGGCGCTCAGCCGTTCATCTTGCACGATGGTCCTCCCTACGCCAATGGCGATATTCACATCGGCCATGCGGTTAACAAAATCTTGAAAGACATCATTGTCAAAGCAAAGACGTTGAGCGGTTTTGATGCGCCATATGTACCTGGTTGGGATTGTCATGGTCTACCAATCGAGCTGATGGTTGAGAAAAAGGTTGGCAAGCCTGGCCATAAAGTCAGCGCCGCAGAGTTTCGTGAAAAATGCCGTGCCTATGCACAGCGCCAAATCGAAGGGCAAAAGAAAGATTTTGTGCGCCTTGGTGTGCTAAGCGAGTGGGATAAGCCTTATAAAACTATGGATTTTCAGTCAGAAGCGGACATTATTCGTGCTCTGGGCAAAATTGTTGAGTCTGGCCATTTGAGCAAAGGTTTCAAGCCCGTGCACTGGTGTACAGACTGTGGCTCCGCGTTAGCTGAAGCCGAAGTGGAATATAAAGACAAAGTCTCGCCTGCCATTGATGTTAAATACGCAGTGCACAGCACTGCACAGGTTGCCGCTGCGTTTGGCGTTGATGAAGCCCTCATTGCCGGTACCAGCGTCGTCATCTGGACCACGACGCCTTGGACAATCCCTGCAAGTCGTGCGGTCACGATCCATCCCGAGCTACAGTATGCATTAGTCAAGGTAGGTGACGCACACGTTATCGTTGCCCAAGAACTGGTGGAAAGCTGTATGTTGCGCTACGGAATTGACGAGTTCGCTGAGGTCGCTTCTTGTACCGGTCAAGCCTTAGAAAACGCCGTGTTGCGCCATCCATATTTGGATTTGGATATTCCGCTTATCTGCGGTGAACACGTGACCACTGAGTCAGGGACAGGTTGTGTCCATACTGCGCCTGCACATGGTGTGGATGACTTTAACGTGGGCCAGCAATACGGCATTCCAGTTTACAATCCAGTGGGACCAAACGGCGTGTATCTTGAAGACACCCCGCTCTTTGCTGGCATGCACGTATTCAAAGCCAATCAGCCGATTGTCGAGCACCTCGACTCGGTAGGTGCACTGCAGTTTGCTACACAGTACGAGCATAGCTATCCGCACTGCTGGCGTCACAAAACACCGATTATTTTCCGCGCTACGCCGCAGTGGTTTGTGTCGATGGACAAACAAGGCCTGCGCAAAGCCTCGCTTGACGAAATCGTTAATACACAGTGGATCCCTGAGTGGGGCGAGCAGCGTATCGCGACCATGGTTGAAGGTCGTCCAGATTGGTGTATTTCACGCCAGCGTACCTGGGGTGTACCGATTGCCCTCTATATTCACAAACAAACCGGCGAGATCCACCCGCGCAGTGCCGAGCTTATCGAAGCGGTTGCCAAAGCGGTTGAAGCCAAAGGCATTCAGGCATGGTGGGATCTTGACGATGCCGCATTACTTGGCGCAGATGCCGATGCTTATGAAAAAGTCACTGATACACTGGATGTCTGGTTTGACTCAGGCGTGACGCATCACTTTGTCGTTGATTGCCGTGATGATATTCCTGCTTCTGCGGATTTGTACCTTGAAGGCTCTGACCAGCATCGCGGCTGGTTTATGTCATCGTTGATGAGCTCCATCGCGATGCACGGCAAAGCACCATATAAACAAGTACTCACGCACGGCTTTACCGTCGATGCCGATGGCCGCAAAATGTCTAAATCACTAGGCAATGTCGTGGCGCCGCAAGAAGTATTTAATAAATACGGAGCGGATATTCTGCGCCTGTGGGTGGCCTCAACCGATTATCGCGGTGAGATGACGGTGTCGGATGATATTTTGAAGCGCTCAGCCGATGCGTATCGCCGTATTCGCAACACGGCGCGCTTTTTATTGGCCAACTTAAACGGCTTCAATCCGGCTACAGATATGGTAGCGGATAGCGATTTGATTGCCTTAGATGCATGGGCTATCGGTAAAGCCAAAGCCGTGCAGGATGAGCTGGTGGCGGCCTACGAGCGTTATGATATGTTGGCAGTTTCACAAAAACTCATGCAGTTTTGCTCAGTAGATATGGGCTCGTTTTATCTCGATATCATCAAAGACCGCCAGTACACGGCAAAAGCCGACGGTATTGCGCGTCGTTCTTGCCAAACTGCGCTGTATCACATCGTGCAAGCGCTCGTGCGCTGGATGGCGCCGATATGTAGCTTCACTGCTCAAGAGATCTGGGAAGAGCTGACGGTAGTCAACAAAACCGAATTTGTGTTCACGCAACAGTGGTATACACAATGGCCTGATACCTCAGCGACGAGCGAATTTGATGATGCGTTTTGGGCACAAGTGCAAAGCGTAAAAGAAGCGGTAAACGGCGCGTTAGAAGTGGCGCGTAAAGAACAAGGCCTAGGCGGCTCACTGGAAGCAGAAGTGGCGATATTTGCCTCTGACGAGCTTGTGGCTACCTTGGCAAAACTCGAAGATGAACTGCGTTTTGTCTTAATTACGTCCACCGCAGTCATCGCGCCGCTTGCTGCAAAGACAGCTGAGGCAAGCGCAACAGCGCATCCGGATGTGTTTGTGCAGGTGACTAAGTCTGCGGGGCAAAAATGCGTGCGCTGTTGGCATCATCGCGATGATGTGGGTAGCGATGCAACGCACCCAGAGCTGTGTCACCGCTGTATCACCAACGTCGACGGTGAAGGAGAAGTTAGACGCTATGCGTAAGGTCTTTTGTGATACTGGTTTGCGATTTTTGTGGATTGCGTTGCTCGGCCTAGTGCTTGATCAAGTCACCAAACAGATGGTCGTCGCAAACTTCGATTTGTATCAGTCAATGCAGGTTACGGGGTTTTTTAACCTGACATATGTGCACAACTACGGCGCGGCGTTTAGCTTTTTGCACGACGCCGGCGGTTGGCAGCGCTACTTTTTTACCGCTATCGCGCTTGTAGTGAGCGTGGTGATTGTGTGGTGGCTATATCAATCGCCAAAGGAGCAACGACTATTGCCAATCGCATTTAGTTTTATTTTAGGCGGCGCGATTGGCAACGTTATCGACCGAATCATCCACGGTTATGTCATCGACTTCTTAGATTTTTACGTAGGTAACTACCACTGGCCGGCGTTTAACATCGCCGATAGCGTCATCTTTATTGGCGCGGGCCTGTTAATCGTCGATATGTTTGTCAATAAGGAAGAAAAAGAATGAGCGATCTTGCAATCATAGAAAATAGCGAAGTGATTTTGCACTTTGACTTAAAACTCGAAGATGGCTCTGCTGCCGATAGCACGCGGGTCAATAACAAACCGGCCAAAATGGTCATGGGCGATGGTTCACTCACGCCCAATTTTGAAAAGTGCTTACTGGGTCTCAAAAAAGGCGAAAAAGCCTCTTTTACACTGCCTGCCAATGATGCCTTTGGTATGCCTAATCCCGATAATATCTACCACGTTGATCGCACTAAATTTGATGCCAGCATGGATTTGCAAGAGGGTATGATCATGGGCTTTGCCCAGCCGGATGGCTCCGAATTACCCGGGATTATACGCTCGGTAGAAGGCCTGTCGGTCACGGTCGATTTTAATCACCCGTTAGCGGGGCAAACTGTGATTTTTGACGTTGAAATCATCGATGTCGTCAACGCTGACGCATAAGGGGTAAACATGGACATCCAACTAGCGAATCCCAGAGGCTTTTGTGCGGGCGTTGACCGCGCCATTACGATTGTAGAGCGCGCGTTGGAGATGTTTGCGCATCCGATTTATGTGCGACACGAGGTCGTGCATAACAAATTTGTGGTGGATGGACTCAAAGACAAAGGCGCTATTTTTGTTGCCGAGCTGGATCAAGTACCGGACGACTCCATTGTGATTTTTTCGGCTCACGGGGTCTCTCAAGCCGTGCGCAAGGAAGCTCAGCGCCGTGGTTTAAAGGTGTTTGATGCGACCTGTCCACTGGTCACTAAAGTACACATGGAAGTCACTCGCGCTGCCGTGCGCGGTACAGAGTGCATCTTAATTGGGCACAAAGGGCACCCCGAGGTGGAAGGCACGATGGGGCAGTACGACAATCCGGCTGGCGGTATCTATTTGGTGGAGACGGCTGAGGATGCCCGTGCGTTACAGGTCAAAAATCCCGATGATTTGTATTATTGCTCACAAACCACGCTGTCAGTGGACGATACTGCAGATGTGATTGATGCACTGCGCGAAACCTTCCCCAACATTGATGGGCCGCGAAAAGACGATATTTGTTATGCCACGCAAAACCGCCAGGATGCGGTGCGCGATATGGCGCACAGCTGTGACCTAGTACTGGTTGTGGGTGCCACCAATAGCTCTAACTCAAATCGTTTACGCGAGCTATCAGAAAAGCTGGGTACGCAGGCATTTTTGATTGATGATGCACAGGCGATTGACCCAGCATGGCTTGATGGTAAAACTCAGATTGGCTTAACCGCTGGAGCATCTGCTCCAGAGGTATTAGTGCAAGGTGTGATCAGCCGCTTGCAACAGCTCGGTGCAGGGCAAGTGATGGAGTTATCCGGCCGTGAAGAGAATATCGAATTCGCTGTGCCAAAAGAATTACAGGTAAAAATGGTCGATTAAAAATCAACCAGCTTGTCATCTCATTCCCCAACCTAGGTTAAGTTTGCCCCATACTTAAGCTAGGTTTTTTATACCTATGAACACAATCAGTGGTTATATAGTGAATATAACATTGTTTGGGGACATGGTATGCAGCAACCGTTTTTCAATGATCTGAGAATTCAATCCAAGCACGCCCAGCTTGCGCATGTTGGCTATCCGCAGCAGCGCGGCATGGGTATGGTTGAGATCTTAGTGACCATTGTGATCCTAGCGCTTGGGCTGCTCGGTGTGGCCAGTTTACAGCTCACTGCTGCAAGCAGTAACAACGATGCCTTGGCGCGTTCACAAGCGGTCTTAGTTGTTGAGCAATTCACCGAGCGCTTGCGCATGGCCGCAGTGGTTGCGCCCAATGGCGACGCACAGGTATTACCGAATGCGTACTTGAGTGCGTCACTGTACAATTTTGCCAATCTAACTTGCGCCGATTCCGCGCTAGCTGATTTTGCGTGTTTTTGTCTCAATGTTCCTGCCGATATCCCCAATTGTGAAGCCAGTGCTTGCAATACAGCACAAATGGCAAGTTTTGATATCTATCAAGCCTCATGCCAAGCCAGTCAATATCAACCTGGTGCGAGTTTGTCTTTAACCTGCATTGATAATGATACGACCGATGCAGAGGCATGTAGCGGAGGCTCTCGACATGTGGTGATGTTGCGCTGGCCACAACCGCATCTGGCGCAGTTTGGCGCGTCGCGTGATGCGCTGTGTAATCCCAACGATACGGATGCCTTTGCCTGTGTAACCAGTGAGGTGTTCTTTTGATGCGTGGCTTTAGCTTGGTTGAGATGATGATTGCGTTAAGTTTAGGCGCGGTCTTGAGTTTGGCAATCATTCAAATCATGACGGCGAGTTCTATCACGCAGCAGCTCAACCGTGCGCTGGCCTCTACCCAAGAAAATGGCCGCTTTATCATGCACCGTCTACGCACTGAAACCATGCACTCGGGCAGATATGATGCGTGGTCAGGCGGATTAAATCGCTCAGTCGATATTGTTGAAGAAGCGGCGTTTGTTAAGCGTCACCCGATAATCATGCCGGGAGATTTTAGCAGTCGCACCAGTTTAGGCAGTCAAAACGCCGCCCAAGATACGCTAGTGATTACGCACCAGGCGACGCGGGATTGTCGCGGGTATGTGCTAGGCTATGACGGCGTGGAGGAGTTTCCCGTCGTGAATGAGTTTTTTGTAGAGGACAATGTGTTGCGCTGTCGCGGCTTTGATCTTCGGGTGCTGCGAGGACTGCGCACCGCTGTAGGTCACAATAGCCATAGCAGTATTGCGCTAGTTGATGGTGTGGTGAGTTTTCAAGTGATGTATGGCGTGGGGGATCGCAACAGTGGCCAGATCATTCGCTATGTCAATGCCGCTGACATTGCTGATCCAACACAAATTGTGGCATTGCGGTTAGCGCTGTTGTTGCAGAGCCCCGAGGGCATTAATGTAAACAATACCCAGACGTTTAAATTACTCGATGCCGATACGGTGTCGCCGTCAGAGGCATTTGTCTATCGGCAGTTTGAAACCAATATTTTGTTGCGCAATACGCGCTATGTGGTGGGCGAGTTAGGAGGGGCATCGTGAATAAGCTGAACCGATTACCGCAGCGCCAACGCGGCATGGTAATGATTTTTGCCCTAGTGGTGCTTTTAGCGCTAACGCTGTTGGGCGTGGCAGCGCTAGATCGCGGTACCTTGCAACAAAAGCTCGCCATCAATACACAGCAGCAGACGCTGATCTTTAATGCAGCCGAGGCGGCGCTAGCTGGTGTCATGTTTGAGGCCGAAGACGAGCAGCTATTGGCCGATCAGTCATTGTTAGATCCCATCAGTGAAGCTCGTCAAAGAGCAGCACACGATCCGCAAAACGAGTCCTTGAGTTGTTTTGTCGAACAGGGCTATAGCGCGAGACAAGCGACGTATACTGGCTTTGTCACAGGTGAGCAACAAACCCAAAGTGGTGCGCAAGATAGCCAAGCACGGCTCAATGCATGGTCGCGCACTGCGTTCATTCAAGAGCAGGCATGTCGCGGGTCATCCAATGTCATTGGCGGCAGCAATATCAGTTGTCACATCTTTGTGGTGCGCGGCTGTGGTCAGCTACAAAATACCGCTTTCGCCGTGGCTAATACCATGACGGTATCGGTGTTTGCACCCGTTTCACAATAACATTCATGTTTGGAGGCAATATGCACAGTTCCCGTTCGCTGCTCTCTTCACTGACAACAATCTGTCTAGCCTGTTGGTTAAGTATGGCCATCAGCTTAGCGAGTTGGGCGGATGATTTAGATATTTATTTGGGGGCGGGTAATGACACGGTGACTTACAAGCCTAACGTGTTGTTTATCATGGATACGTCTGGCTCGATGTCTAACCAAGACGGTACCGGGCAGACGCGTTTACTGCGCGTACAAAACGCGCTCAATCAAGCGCTGGCCGGCGCTACCAACATCAACGCTGGGTTAATGCGCTTTTCTGACTTCGGCGGGCCTATTTTGTACCCGGTACGCGATATCGACAGCTTTGTGCAACCTGAACTGATTAGCGTGATCAAACACGGAAATAACGATGCGGTGGCCAGTTCTGGAACAACTACGCTGGGACAGCCAGAATTACTCATTGCCAACGGCATAGATACTCAGGTCACAGGGCTGCGCTTTACCCAGCTTAATATTCCACAAGGCGCCACAATCACACGTGCGCATCTCCGCCTGACCTCAGCTGCCTATCAAACCTCGACGGTCGATATTCAGATCCACGGCGAATTAACAGCGGATAGCGTGGATTTTGCGCATGGCGAAGCGCTATCAATTCGTCCTCGCACCAGCACTGCAGTTGCTTGGGATGAGGATAATGACTTTGGTTTGTCGGGCGAGCCGGTGATTTCCCCCGATATCACGGCGGTGATCCAAGAGGTAGTGGACCAAGCGGGCTGGTGCGGCAGTCATGATTTAAGTTTACTTCTGGTTACTTCAGGAGCTACTAGTGACGCTTCACGTCGAGCCTATGGCTTTGAGCAGGGCAATGGTTTGGCACCGCAATTAGTGGTCGAGTACGATGATGCAACCGCGACTGGCTGTGTAGCCGGTACTACCGTTCTACAAATCTCTGGTCAGGACGAAAATGCAGAAGAAAAGAGCAACGGCTATCAATCGACCGGCAGCGAACTAACCTTTCGCAATAATGCTAATGATTACGTTGGCTTGCGTTTTGAAAACCTGCAGCTGCCGCAGGGGGCCACCATCGTTGCGGCACACCTTGAATTTACTGCTTATCAAAACGGCACTGGTAGTCACGCAAGTATGCGTATTCAAGGGGTGGCGCAAGATTTGCCCGCGGATTTTAATCCGTACAAGCGCTATCTCCTGCGTGACAAACCCAAGGTGGGCCTAGTCGAGTGGAATGCGATCCCCGCATGGTATCGCAATAATGTTTATCAAAGTCCACCAGTGACTAGCATTGTGCAGGCGCTCGTGAATCGCAACGGCTGGGCCGCGGGGAATGACTTGATGTTGGTGCTGAGTGATTTTGGTAGCTCACGCCGCGGTGGTTATACCTACAAAGGCAAACCCTCGGGCGCAGCGAAGCTCGTGATCCGCTATCAAGCTAATGCGACACCCGGCAACGCAGCCACCGTGCGCGATTATTTGCAAAGCAAAGTGGATGAGCTGACGCACTCTGGGATGACGCCAATTGTCGATACGCTCTATGAAGCCGCACAATACTATGGCGGCAATGACGTGTATTATGGATTGCAGCGCGGCCCGAGCAGCGTCAGCAGCAGTGTACGTCGCAATACCCGTGTGAGTCATCGCTTATCGTATTTAGGTGCTGATCCCATTCGCCCTTCAGGGTGCAGTGAGGCGAATTTAAGCGATTCAGACTGTGTCAATGAGGCCATCCCTAAACCTGCGACCTACCTGTCACCGGTTACCGATCTGCAGTGTCAGACCAATAACCACATTGTCTTGTTATCAGATGGGCAAGCGAACAATAATCACAGTGTTGATGAGATCCAAACCCTGCTAGGTCGCACTTGTTCAGGCAGCGGCGGTGAGAAATGCGGAATAGATTTGGTGCGCGAATTATCACAGACCAATACCTCCCCGATTGATACGCGCGTCATGACACACACCATTGGCTTTGCGGCTAACAGCACCGCTAATAACTTTCTTAACCAGCTGGCACTTAATGGTGGCGGTGGCTTTTATCAAACCGACAATTCAGAACAGCTCGTTGAGGCATTTCAGCAAATTCTGCGCACGGTGAAAGATGTGAATGCAACCTTTGTCTCCCCCGGGGTGGCGGTCAATCAGCTCAACCGATTAACCCACAAAGACGAGCTGTATTTTGCGCTATTTAAACCGGCAGAGGGCACCATTTGGCCTGGCAATGTCAAAAAATACAAAATCTCAGGAGATACTATTCTCGACCAACACGGGCATGATGCGGTTGACACTACCACGGGGTTCTTTTCTGAGTATGCGCAATCCTTTTGGTCAACCCTTGCCGATGGCAATGATGTCAGAGAGGGAGGCGCGGCTAGTAAGCTTTCTTTGGCTCGCCAAGTATACACCTTTGCTGAGCCAGGTGAGATTATGACGAGCAGCAATCAACTGCATGAAAATAACAGCGCATTGACGACTACCTTGCTAGGTATTGACGCCCTGCCTGATTCAGCGGTATTACGAGACAATGTGTTACAGTGGGCGCGAGGCGTGGATGTGCGTGATTATGACGGTGATGGGGATCGGTTGGAGGCGCGCTTGCAAATGGGCGATCCGATCCACTCACAGCCCGTTATCGTCAATTACTCTGATACAGACAGTGCGATTTTGGTTGCTACGAATCACGGTTTTTTGCACTCGTTTGACGCCGCTACAGGCGCTGAAAATTTTGCCATCATTCCGCAAGCGCTGCTGAGTAATCTTTATGATTTTTATCAAGATGGCTCTTCATTCAACCATTTGTATGGCTTAGATGGGCCGATGCAGGTGCGTCAATTTGACGACAAAACCTACTTGTACATCGGCATGCGGCGTGGCGGCATGCAGTATTACGTCATCGATATCAGCGCTAAAAACTCACCGAAGTTTGTATTTACTATTAAAGGAGGGGAAGGGGATTATGCGCAGATGGGGCAAACATGGTCCCCGCCTACTTTAACAAAGATGCGTATCGGTACCCAGTCGTATAACGTGATGATCGTTGGAGGCGGCTATGATGATAGTCAAGACGATCGCGCGCTGCGTTCAGCAGACTCTCAAGGCAACGCCATTTATATCATTAATGCTGATACCGGCGAGGCGCTTTATACCATTGGAGATAATGCAGATGGAGATAGTGCTGCGGATTTGGTCATGGCGGATATGCAGTATGCGATCCCCGGACGCGTATCGAGTATTGATCGCGACCAGGATGGCTATGTGGATCACCTATATGCGACTGATATGGGGGGGCAGTTATTTCGCTTTGACATCTACAATGGACAAGTTGGCAGTGCCCTGGTAAAAGGCGCGCGGTTGGCCGATTTTGGCGGCGCGACTGAGGCTGACAACCGCCGCTTCTTCTATGGACCGGATGTAACTGAGATTATCAGTGACGATACGCCTTTTTATGCGCTTACCATGGGCTCAGGTCACCGCGGCGATCCGTTAAACCTCAGCATCGATGACCGCTTTTATATGGTGCGTGATCACGGCGTCTTTGCCCGTGACGAGGCCGGGCTGTTTAGCTTTGGCGACAGTGTCCTTGAGCATACTGATTTGTACGATGCCAGTGAACATTTACTCAACGCCAGTGATCATCTGGTGCGCGATAACGCGATTGCAAGCTTGGCCAGCAAGCAAGGCTGGTATATTAGGTTATCGCGAGATGGCGAAAAAGTCTTGTCGTCGCCGCTGACCTTAGATTATCAGGTGTTTTTTACCACCTATGTGCCTGCGGCAGGCAGTGACAGTTTGTGTGCACCGCCAACGGGTAATGCGCGTGCGTATTTGCTGAACTTACTCACTGGCAATGCTGTCACTGATCTCGACGGCGATATGCTGGTAACTGGCGGAGACCGCTCCGCTCAGCTCAACCAAACTGGCATTGCACCGGATACCAAAATTCTGATCGAAAACATTGTCAAGCCAGTGGTCTGCTTGGGCGCAGAATGCGCTGCGGCTGTGATTGAACTGGACGACGAGGGCAATGAAATTGAGTGCCAAGGGGAGTTTGCCTGCTTAGTCAGAAATATCTACGGGCGCTTTGAGCGCGTGCAGCAGCGCGCGTGGCATTCACAAATTGAACAGCAGTAGGAGTCTATCATGTCAAAGAGCATGCCAAAGTATCTTTATCCGTTTCACCCGCGCGCCAATGTTTCTGATGCACAGCGAGGATTTAGTTTAATCGAGCTGATGGTCGTGCTGGCAATTGTGGGGATCATTGCAACGCTGGGGTTGCCAAATTTTCAAGGGATGACTCAACAGGCCGCACGCGCCGCTGCGCAGGCTGATTTACTGAGCTTAGCGAGCGCTTTAGAGCGTCATCGCGCGAGCCAGTTTAGCTATGCCAAAGCCGCCCAAAGCGCGGCAGATACCGGCAAGCCTGCCGTGTTTCACAGTCATTCTCCAAGCACTGAGAGTATTGCAAGCAAACAATATGATTTGGCGATTAGTCAGATCAGTATGGGGGGGCAAGCATTTGTTATTACGGCTACTCCTGTAACGGGTTCTAATGTGGCCGATACGGGCACACTGTATTATTTTTCTGATGGCCGCAAAGCGTGGGATCAAAACGGCAATGGCGAGCTTAGCGCTGCTGAATACTGCTGGCACTGTTAAGTGCTAGGTGAGGTTTGGCTGTTGCTAAGAAGCTAAGGTAGCTAGTCTGCACAGGCAAGCGGGGTACCTGAATTGGTTTCATACAGCCCGTCATTGTTACTATCGCGACTTAACGAAATTCGGCCCTGCATAGAAATAAATAACGCACGAGCAAAACGGTTGTCACCTGAGTGATCACAAAATAACAAGGTAGCAGGACTTGCGCTTACGCCACTAAAATAAAAGCGGACTGGCGCGGTCGGGCCACTTATTAACAACCCAAAAGGTGCAGCACTGGTGGAGTGCAGCAAGGTTTCTGTACTATCGCGCTGGCCATTTTCATTGCTATCTACAAACACCATGTACGCTTGTGTCCAATCGCTTTGGCAACTGACAAAGTCGGTGGTTGGGCACATTGTTGTCGTTTGTAAGCGCGATACAGCCTGATGTCGTGCATACTGTAAGGTGCTGCTACTGTGATTAAGCTGCGCAATGATGCGCTGTTGAGCAAAAATAGACTCTGCGCTGGGCACTACTAGTGTCAGCACGATGGCGCTGATAGCAATGACTAACATTAATTCAATCAGAGTCATACCGCGTTCAGAAGTATTTGGTTGCATGTTTTCTCGCTTATTGACCGTCCCGTCAGGGGCAAAAAATGTGTCCATTTGTCATAAAATAACCTATTAAGGATAATGCAATTCAATGCATAGTTAGGTATCCTTAATATATCCCTTAGTGTTAGCTATATACCTATTCGCTAAGGCTTATCATAACTTTCTCACAATCGTGATACGACTGTCCGTAAGTGCTAAAAGCGCACTACGAGGAGAAAGTGTTAGCACAATTTACTCAGTCTTAAGGAGCGATTATGAGCGCAGCCGCGATTATTGCAGAGATGCAAGTGTTACCTAGTATCGACCCTGAATTTGAAATTAGCCGACGCGTTGCTTTTATTCAACAACAGCTTCGCCAATCACCGTGCACAAGCTTGGTTTTAGGGATTAGTGGGGGCATTGACTCATGCACCCTCGGGCGTTTAGCTCAGCTGGCAGTGGATGGGCTGAATCAACAAAGTGCAGATAAGAGTTACCAATTTATTGCGGTGCGCTTGCCTTATGGCACCCAAGCCGATGAAGCAGATGCTCAGGATTCCATTGCCTTCATTCAACCCTCGCAACAGGTAGCGGTCAATATCAAAGCCGGGGTAGAGGGTATTCATGATGCCACCACGCAGGCGCTTGCCGAACAAGGAATATTGCCAACCGAGCAGCATCATGTCGATTTTGTGAAAGGGAATGTCAAAGCACGTGCGCGGATGGTAGCGCAATACGAAATTGCCGGTTTGCTCAATGGTTTAGTCTTAGGCACCGATCACAGCGCTGAAAATATCACGGGTTTTTATACCAAGTACGGCGATGGCGCTTGTGACTTGGCGCCACTGTTCGGTCTAAATAAGCGTCAAGTGCGTCAGATCGCAGCTTATTTAGGGGCTCCTGAGAAAGTCATCCATAAAGCACCTACTGCTGATTTGGAGTCACTTAACCCACAGCTTGCAGATGAACAGGCGCTTGGCTTAACCTATGACCAAATCGACGACTTTTTGGAAGGTCGCGAGGTCGAGCCGGCTGTTGCAGATAAACTCATCGGGATTTATTATAATACGCAACATAAACGGGTCCCGATCCCAACAATTTATGACTAAACGAGAATAAAGATGAAAAAAATTGAAGCCATTATCAAACCATTTAAGATGGATGATGTCCGCGAAGCGTTAGCTGAAGTGGGTATCAACGGTATGACAGTGAGCGAAGTCAAAGGGTTTGGCCGTCAAAAGGGCCACACCGAATTATATCGCGGTGCTGAGTATCAGGTAGACTTTTTACCCAAAATGAAAATTGAAATTGTAGTGAGTGATGTAGACGCTGATCGCGCCATCGAAGCAATTATCAAATCAGCACAAACTGGGAAAATTGGCGACGGCAAGATTTTTGTTTATAACGTTGAACAAGCTGTGCGTATCCGCACTGGCGAAGAAAACGACGAAGCGATCTAGCAAAAGCTAGTTAGCAATCTATGCAATAGCCATAGTTATCAAGAACCGCTATATTGCCACATTCACGCATGATAATGTGTTTTAATACACAGTTAGATTGATAATTTGTGAGCAAATAGCGGTTTTTAATTAGTATGGGTTAGCAGCAGGTGGCACTATCGTCACCAACACAACCATTTTTTATTTCACACTCAGTTCCCTCACGAACATCGAGGATTTCCACGTCAAAGACCAAATCAACGCCAGCAAGTGGGTGGTTGCCATCTACGACAACTTCATCTTCACTAACATCAATAACCATGACCGTTTGCTCGCCTTCATCAGTTTGAGCGCGAAATGTAGTACCCACTTCGATATCATTATCGCCAAACAATGTTTTTGGTACCGTTTGCACAAGTTGTTCTAAACGTTCACCATAAGCATCGGCAGGTGCAACCTCAACGGCAAACTTATCACCGGATGTTTTGCCAATCAGGGCGTCTTCCAAACCTTGGATCAAGTACTGACTGCCTTGTAGGTGTACCATTGGCTTTGCATCACCGTTTCGAGATGAATCAATCTCAGTGCCATCAGTGGTACTTACGCTGTAATGCATGGTAACAACAGAGTGTTGAGCAATATTCATAGTTGATTGTTCCTTTGGAGCGGATAGAGTGTGCGCAACACTTGCATCATTAGCGCACTACTCTGAGAGAGAATAAGGTGTCGGTAAAATTGATAGCGTCACCTCAGGTTGTGCTTTTAAGCGTAACACAGTTTGGCTATCAAGATCATTAGGTAAAACCGCCATGCAAAAACTCTCGTCAGCATGTTGGGCGTGATTGAGCACAGTACCAGCCCGTCGCCAGTTCTCACCAATTGCATATTCCAAAATATCGCCTTGTTGCATACCGAAGTTACCTTGCGCATGTAGGATAAACCCTGCGCGCTTGTTTTTGCCAAGATATTTAGTTCGAGCGACTACTTCTTGCCCCATATAACACCCTTTAGTAAAGTCAATTGCGCCATTGACTGCTTGTAAATTAACCATCTGCGGCACAAACTCGCCAATCGTCGCAGCACCTAGTTGGGATATGCCTAGATTAATTTGTAGAGCGTCAAACAGCGTTGAGAAATCTTCATCAAAGGCTTCGTTTGAGAGCGTTAACTGTGCGACTGGGCTAATCGAGATGGCTATTTCTGAGGCACTTATCTTGGCTGCGCCACTCTCTAGAGCATCCTCCGGCGCAGTGATACGAAGCCCAACGGACCACTCATCGGCAAGCGTAATGTCAACTTTTGAGAACACGCCATATTTCTTTAACTCACTCAAGGATGCTTCAGCGCAGTCTCGGCTAGTTACCAGGTAGAGGGCATCAGTGGTTTTGATGAGATAAAATATTGCCCACATTTTGCCCTTGAAGTCACAGTGTGCGCCCACTACCCAAGCGTCTGTGGCCAGTGACTCAACATTGCAAGTCACTTGCCCCTGCAAGTATTTGCAGCGTTCTTCGCCAGTAATTTTAATCACGCTATAATTGTTAACATAACCGAAGGCACCGGTTGGAGGAAGAGTAAGATGGTTGTTTGTAGACATGGTATAGGTTCATTTCACACAAGTAGATTTCTGTATTAATGTGGGGGTTTGTCAGTATTTCAAGTGAGAATAGCGGTTTGTGCCATACTCGACCAAAGAACAGCTGAATTTACGCTTAAATTTGATATACTTAAGCTTAAATTCTGAAACATCTACGCGTAGTCGCTACGACTAGATAACACCAGGGATAACCAAGAGATATTATGTTTACTGAAAAACGACTCAATCGCTTAAAATGGGCTTGTCGCCGCGGCATGCTTGAACTTGACGTGTTATTTTTACCCTTTGTCGAGCAGGGGTTCCCCGACTTGGATGATGAAGGTAAAGTGGTGTTTGAACGCTTATTGACCTGTGATGACCCTGATTTGTTTGCGTGGTTTATGGGACATCAAACCTGTGAAGATAAAGAGCTAGCAGGTATGGTCGAACACATTTTGGCACGCGTAAAGGTCTAATCTAGATGCCCGCTGCCTCTCAATATGAACGGCGGGCAATACTATCATCCACAGCGGAACCCCGGACCTTTGCACAGGCTTCACCAGCTGTGCAGAGCAATGTTGAAAATCTGCTGTGTGTATATTGCTGTGCCTGGTGTCGAACCGCACATTTTTTATTTAAGAAAAACCGCAAATTGCGTTTGCGCATCATTTATTCGATTGAGGGCAAAGTGCCGCCATCCCTCGAATATCAAGGCGTGCATTATAGGCTCCTCCAAACGAGTCGTTACACTCAGTGGGCTTTGTGGTTAGAACTGATTGATCGTCATGGACGATACGCGTATATTTTCATTTCCAGATGGCAGTGTAATGCGCGCGCCTTTCGCCGGATAACAAAAATAATTAAACAGGCTCGGTATCTCTAATCACTATGCTCAAATACCTTTTTAAACGCACTCATTCTCCAGTGGCCAAGGGGCAATCCGTTCCTGTACTGCCAACCCATGTTAGTCATCAGCAAAGTATCGATTTGGCGGCCCGTGATGAACACATTCAAACTTATCATCAGTTTGTCGATTGGCCTGTAAACTTGTCAGAGTACGTGCACCCCGCTTATCTTGCGATGTTGGCACTACAACAGCAAGCCCCGCTAATGGTGCATCCGGAACAACCTTTTGCCGTGATGGGCTTAGTGCATTTGGGGAACCACATGCACTATCATCGCTTGCCGCTAAGAGGTGAGCGTTTGCAGTGCCGCTGCGAGTATTCGCAGCTATGGCGATATAAGCATGGCTATGTATTTGCTGTGGCAACTACTGTAGAGGATGCACAAGGTAGGCCGTTGCTGCATTTGGATTCGCATTACCTATTTCGCACCAAAAAGTTTCCCGCCGATTGTGCGCTACCAGAATATCGCCCACAGAAAATTGCGTTCACGGCATCCACAGTTGAGCCTGAGCCTGCCTTCGAATGGACTTTGTCTACGAGTGCTGGGAGGCGTTATGCGGCTTTGTCTGGCGACTACAATCCTATCCATTTGTGGGCGTGGAGCGCCCGGTTACTGGGGTTGAAGCGTCACATTATTCACGGAATGTATAGCAAAGCAATCGCCCTTTCACACATTGCAAGCAATTGGCATATTGAAACTGTCGTGAACCCAATAGAGATTGAAGTGCAGTTCACCAGCATGATCAGCTTACCCAACACAGTGTCTTGTTATACCCACTCAGCATCAGATGAGGTGCTGTTTGCAGGCATGCCATATGTCACTGATTGGCAGCACGCAAAGCCTTATTTTTTGGTCGCTGTGACGACTACCGATTGCGGTGTCAGTACCGTGGGTGATGATTCAGGCAAAGTATCGGGGTAATCGAGATTGTAGTGTAGACCGCGCGATTCTTTGCGGCTAATGGCCGACAACACAATCAAGCGCGCCACGGTGACCAAATTACGTAGTTCCAGCAGGTTATTGCTGATCCTAAAGTGACTGTAGTATTCGTGAATTTCTTGTTGTAACAAATCGATGCGCCGCAAAGCGCGCTCAAGACGTTTGTCGGTCCTGACAATTCCCACATAATCCCACATACATAGACGCAGCTCATGCCAGTTATGCTGGATGATGACTTCTTCATCGGAATCAGTGACGCGTGATTCATCCCATGCTGGCAATACTTCGGCGTACTGTGCAGTCGGCAGATGCGACAGAATGTGTTGCGCAGCAGAGCGGGCATAGACCACGCACTCTAACAAAGAGTTGGATGCCATGCGGTTGGCGCCGTGCAGACCTGTATAGGCCACTTCACCGATTGCGTATACGTTATTGATGTCAGTTTGGGCGGCAGTGTTGGTCATAATCCCGCCGCAGCTGTAATGGGCTGCCGGCACTACAGGGATAGGTTGCTGGGTAATATCAATGCCAAGAGAGCGACATTTGCGGTAAATATTAGGAAAATGATTGACGATAAAATCTGCAGGCTGGTGCGAGATATCCAAATACATGCAATCTGCACCCAAGCGCTTCATTTCATAGTCAATCGCGCGCGCGACCACATCTCGAGGAGCCAGATCACCGCGCTCGTCAAAGCGGGTCATGAACGGCGTGCCGTCAGGGTGCACTAATTTGGCTCCTTCACCACGCAGCGCTTCAGTGATCAAAAAATTGCCGGCATCAGGATGGTACAAACAGGTGGGATGGAATTGATTAAACTCCATATTGGCAACGCGGCAACCCGCCCGCCAGGCCATTGCAATTCCATCACCACTGGCAATGTCAGGGTTTGACGTGTATTGATATACTTTGCTGGCGCCGCCGGTTGCCAGTACGACAAAGCGGCTTTGGATCGTGTCGATGTGTTTAGTTTTGCGATTGAGCACATAGGCGCCTAACGCATGCATCGGGCGATGCTTGGCCATGACCAGGTCAACGGCGTTGTATTTTTCAAACAGGTGTATATTGGGATGCTGACTGACTGCGTCAACCAACGTATCCTGAACCGCCACACCAGTGGCATCGGCCGCATGCAGAATCCGTCGATGCGAGTGACCGCCTTCTTGGGTCAAGTGATATTCGTCGTTTTTGCCTGGTTCGTCGCGGCGGTCAAAGGGCATACCCAGAGAGATTAACCACTCCATGGCGGCTTTGGCATTTTGCGCAGTAAACTCTACCGCGGCTGGATCACATAAACCTGCACCCGCAATTAGGGTGTCCTGTACGTGCGAAGCGACTGAGTCTTTTTCGTCAAACACCGCAGCGATGCCGCCCTGTGCATAACGCGTTGAACCTTCGGTGACATCTGCTTTACTCAATACAATAACATTGGCATGATCCGCAATACTGAGCGCTAAACTCAAGCCTGCAGCGCCACTGCCTATAATTAATACATCACAGTTGTGTTGAATGGTCACGCAAAAAAGCCTTTCAGAGGGTGTGTAAATAGGGGCTCAATAGTAAATCAACCGCGTAAAATCGCAAGTTTTGCTCAGCAAAAGATAAAAAAATGTGTATTTTAGTGAACTAAAGTAGAATAGGTGAGTCAATAACAGTGCTCGTGGTAGCCTGATAACAAGATACAGTCGATGTGATTTCGATAATAAAATAGGAGTGCAGGCTCGAATGAGCGAGCAGTTTACAGACCAACAATTGGTTGAGCGTGTTCAGCAAGGCGACAAAAAAGCCTTCAACTTACTGGTGTTAAAGTACCAAACGCGCGTCACCAATTTGGTGTCAAGATATGTGAAGAACTCGGGTGATATTGCAGATGTGACCCAAGAGGCGTTTATCAAAGCGTACCGCGCCATCCCTAACTTTCGAGGGGAGAGCGCGTTTTATACATGGCTGTATCGCATTGCGGTCAACAGTGCTAAGAATTATTTGGTGTCTCAATCACGTAAGCCGCCGGCTAACGATGTTGATGCACAGGAAGCGGAGTTTTATGATGGCGGTGAGGCGCTTCATGAAAATTCGTCACCTGAGCGCAGTTTGTTAACCAAAGAGATTGAAACACAGCTCTATCGTGCCATTGATAAACTGCCTGAAGAGTTACGCATGGCAATCACGCTACGCGAAATGGAAGGCATGAGCTACGAAGAAATTGCCAGCGTCATGGACTGTCCAGTAGGTACAGTGAGGTCGCGTATCTTCAGAGCTCGAGAATCTATAGACGCGGTGATCTCGCCGTTAATGAAGCGATAACCTGGTTATTAGGGCGATAACCGGTAATTTTGAATAAATACAATTAGAAGTAACCTCAGCGGAGTACAAATACTGTACTACACACCGCGGTATGTTATAGTAAGTTAGGTTTGAGAGTGAGAGCAAATATGAGTGAGAAGCAAGAAGCGTTGTCTGCGTTGGTAGATGGAGAACCATCTAAACTAGCGCTGACAGACATATACTCAGATGAGTCTTTGCAACAAAAATGGCACGCTTATCACATCATTGGTGACGGTATTCGTGGCGAAGGCCTTGGCAGTGTCGATGTTGGGTTGTTTGACCGAATCGCAGATGCCATTGAAGATGAGCCTACTGTGCTAGCCCCGCTTTCAAAGCGCAAAACCATTAAACAAAATGTCATTTCACTATTTAAACAATCCTCACAGTTTGCAGTTGCGGCTAGCGTCGCGGCGGTGATGATTTTGGGCGTACAAAACTACAATCAAGAGCAGACGCAGCCCTTTGTTACTGCGCCTACTTCCGGGCCTCAAGGCGCCCTGTCTCCTGTGAGTTTGTCACAATCGAGAACGGTTGCTAATCCCGATCGTCAAGCTGTAGTAGAACAGCGCAAGCGCATCAACGCATTGTTAGTTGATCATAAACAACAGCTTCAGCGAAATACTGCAGTTCAAGCTGATTTAGAGGGCGAAGCTCAGACACAGCGTTCCCCACAATAAGCGTATTGAGTCGCACGTATAAGTTGTATAAAGTATAGTGATATTGCCCATAAGACGGCAGCAGTCTTTGGGCATTAATTAATACCGGAACGAATAGCCAAAATATGCGCGAAAATACATCCGAAAAAACGCCCTTAAAATCATCTCAAACAATGCTTAGCCTCGCTTTCACTCTGCTAAGCATTTTTGTTTTTACTGTCGTGATTATGACTCAAGTAAGTGTCGCTTACGCGCAACTTAGTGATACCGCATCTGCGTCAGCCCTAACTGTGTCTGACCTTGAGAAAGAGCAAAGTCAGCGACCTCTACCATCATTGCAACAGCTCGCGATAGCGGCACAGTCGCTAAACTTTGAAATGTCGTTGATTGTGTATCGACCTGGCAACGAGCCTGTGCCTTATGTATGGCGGCGCGGTAATTTGGCCGGGGAGCGCGTTGAGTACCTTAATGAACTTAATGGACCTGGTGCTCAAATTATCCGTTTTGGAGAAATGGTCAGTTATTTTCAAGCTGATACACCTGCTTACACACTTGCTCAAGACTATCTAAAGGGCGTTTTGCCTCATAATTTGCTACACAATCCGCAGGCTTTTGCCGCAGCTTACGACACTATTTATGTGGGGCGTGCGCGCGTTGCGGGGCTCGCAGCGCATCAATTTCGCATTGTGAGCAAGGATAAGTCACGTTATAACTATACGCTATGGCTAGATGAGGCTACTTCACTGCCCATCAAATTTACCACGTTTACGCTGAGCGGTGAGTTACTGGAGTCAGTGCAGGTTACGCATCTGGAGGTGACACAGCAAGCGCATTCGAGCTTTGCGAGCATTGATCGCGAGACCTTACCTGCGGCTCAGCATCTCAATCCCAACAAGGACTTTACTCTCAACTGGACGATTAGCAAATTGCCCGTCGGCATGAGCGAAGTGCAGCGCCGCGTCACGAGGCTAGCGATAACGGGTGAGTTAGCTGAGCATATACTGTTATCTGATGGTCTAGTGGACGTGTCGGTATATTTGCAGCCAGCGGGTGATGTGGCTCAGGAAGACGTGTTGCTGCGCAATCAGTCCGATACGTTTTTGGCTCGCGTCAAAGATGACGTGCAGGTATCCGTGGTCGGCAAAATCCCGGCGCAAACGGCAAATACCTTGTTGCAATATATTCGCATCTTACCTGGCGAAAAATAGACTTGGTGTAGCCTCACATGATTGAAGAACAGGGCGTAATCACCGCTATTCAACAAGATCCTGAGGGACGTACTGTGATTGCGGTCAAAACCGCCATCAAGACTACCTGCAGCAGCTGTCAAGCAAAGGATAATTGCGGTACCAGCGCCCTTGCCACTTACTTTGCTCCCAAGCCTGAGCACTTGTATTTTGTCACCGACCAGCCGGTGCAAATTGGGCAGCAGGTCAGCCTTGGGATCCGCGAGCAGCATTTATTAACCGCGTCGTTTTTGGTTTACATTGCGCCACTATTATTGTTTATCTCAACAATCTTGTTGGTGCAATGGGCGTTTGCTGGCTCTTGGGCGGCGCATGAGCTAGTGAGTCTGGTTATCGGTATATTGATCAGTGCATTGGCTTATAAACGACTTAGTCGCCTGCTGCAACAACAATACAAACAGTATCAACCCGAACTGTGCCACATCTTACCGGTGCAGCCGAGCGGGGATATTGCGATTGTGAATTTACACTCAGACAAACCAACAAAAAACTAATCTTGATGCATTTACCTTGATAAAACGGTAAAATAACAAAGTTAATTGTTATGAGAGTAAACAACCCCTTATGCTTCACAAAAACATTAGAAATTTCAGTATTATAGCTCACATTGATCACGGCAAGTCGACCTTGTCTGACCGCCTTATTCAGCATTGCGGCGGTTTGACAGAGCGCGAGATGGCGGCGCAAGTGCTTGATTCAATGGATCTTGAGCGTGAACGGGGAATTACTATCAAGGCCCAAAGCGTGACCTTGAACTACACCGCTAAAGACGGCGAGACGTATCAGCTCAACTTCATCGATACGCCAGGACACGTCGATTTTAGCTATGAGGTATCGCGATCACTAGCCGCTTGTGAAGGTGCGTTACTCGTAGTTGATGCTGGGCAAGGGGTAGAAGCACAAACCTTAGCAAACTGCTACACCGCGATTGAGATGGATCTTGAGGTCGTGCCAATTTTGAACAAAATTGACCTGCCGCAGGCCGACCCGCTGCGCGTCGCAGAAGAAATTGAAGACATCGTCGGTATTGATGCGCTTGAAGCCGTGCGCTGTAGTGCCAAAACCGGTATCGGTATCGAAGACGTACTCGAAGAGATCGTCGCTAAAGTACCGCCGCCTGAGGGCGATCCTGAAGCGCCACTCAAAGCATTGATTATCGACTCTTGGTTTGACAATTATCAGGGTGTAGTCTCATTAGTACGCGTCATTGATGGTGAGCTCAAAGCCAAAGACAAAATTCAAATCATGTCGAATGGCCAAACCCATATCGCCGACAAAGTCGGTATTTTTACGCCTAAACCCAATAACACCGGTGTTATCCGTAGCGGTGAGGTTGGCTTCATTGTGGCCGGTATCAAAGAGATCCACGGCGCGCCTGTGGGGGATACCATTACCCTAGCAAGCAAACCTGCAAGTGAGGTACTGCCGGGATTCAAAAAGGTCAAGCCGCAGGTTTACGCCGGTCTGTTTCCCGTATCTTCAGACGAATATGAAGATTTTCGCGATGCGTTGGCAAAGCTTTCCTTGAACGATGCTTCGTTGTTTTATGAACCTGAGAGTTCAAGCGCCCTCGGTTTTGGTTTCCGCATTGGCTTCTTGGGCATGCTGCACATGGAAATCATTCAAGAGCGTCTCGAGCGAGAGTATGATTTGGATCTGATCACTACCGCACCGACCGTAGTGTATGAAGTGATTACCACCAAAGGGGAAACGCTCTATGTAGATAACCCCTCAAAGCTCCCGCCGGTAAATGACATCGAAGAAATCCGCGAGCCGATTGTTGAAGCGAATATTTTGGTGCCGCAAGAATTTTTGGGTAACGTGATTACGCTATGTGTCGAAAAACGCGGTTCACAAACCAATATGTCTTATCACGGCAAGCAAGTCGCAGTCACCTATGAGTTGCCAATGGCCGAAGTGGTGTTGGATTTCTTTGACCGTCTAAAATCCACCAGCCGCGGCTTTGCCTCACTGGATTATAATTTCAAAAAATTCCAATCGGCAGACATGTGTCGCTTGGATATTCTCATCAATGGTGAGCGCGTGGATGCCCTTGCGGTCATTACGCATAAAGATAACGCGCAGTATCGCGGCCGCGAATTGGTTGAGAAGTTACGCGAGCTGATCCCGCGCCAAATGTTTGATATCGCTATTCAAGCTGCAATCGGTAACCACGTAGTGGCCCGCAGCACGGTTAAACAGCTGCGCAAAAACGTTATCGCCAAATGTTATGGCGGTGACGTGAGACGTAAGAAAAAGCTCTTACAAAAACAAAAGGAAGGTAAGAAGCGCATGAACCAAGTAGGTAACGTAGAGTTGCCGCAGGATGCGTTCTTAGCCGTACTCAAGGTAGGTAAATAATGGCGCAGTTGTTCTCGATTTTTCTCACCTGTATTGTGCTGGCACTTGGCGTGATTTGGTTGGTTGACTATTTGTTTTTTGCACCCAAACGCCGCGCCGCCATGGCAGCCAATTTTGGGGTGGAAGTCGATGAACTCACACAGGAGCCAGACGTTCCTTATTTAGTGGATACCGCGCAACAAATATTCCCGATTTTGGCGTTTATTGTGGTGCTGCGTTCGTTTTTGTATGAGCCATTTCAGATCCCCTCAGGTTCGATGATGCCAACGTTATTGGAAGGGGACTTTATCCTCGTTGAAAAATACACCTACGGTTTGCGCGATCCCATCACGCGCACCAAGTTTATGGATGTTGGAGAGCCTCAGCGCGGTGATATTTTGGTCTTTAAATACCCGCCTGATCCGCGTCTTGATTACATTAAGCGCGTTGTGGGCTTACCGGGCGACCGCGTGTTCTATCGCCAAAAACAGCTGACTATTGTGCCAGCGTGTCCGACCGGAAGTGACTGCCAAGCGCCATTTTTGGTAGACTTAGATTCGGTTGAAAATACCCAATTCACGCAAAACCTCGTGCCGCTTAATCGCTATACGGAGCAACTAGGCGAGACGCCACATGATATCCTGCAGCACCCAATCTACAGTGCCTCACCTGGCCAATTTTATCGTCAGCCTGGCACGGCCATTGACGAGTGGTTGGTACCTGAAGGCGAGTATTTTGTGCTTGGCGATAACCGCGACAACTCTCGTGACTCACGCTTTTGGGGCTTTGTTGCCGAAGAGCATTTAGTGGGCAAGGCGGTGGCGATTTGGATCAGCTTTGAGTTTGCCCGCGACCCTAATAGTTTTATACCTACTTGGATCCCCAGCGGTATTCGTTTTGAACGCGTAGGTGGTTTGCAATGAGAAAAGTCCTCACCAAGGGACGACAAGACGGCATTGAGCCACTCACATTATTGATGAATAAACTCGGTTATGAGTTTAACGATTTGGATTTGTTGAGCCAAGCACTGCGCCACAAATCCGTTGGCCATCCCAATAACGAACGCTTGGAATTTCTGGGCGATGCGGTACTGGGCATGGTGATCGCTGATTATCTTTTCCAAACCTTCCCACAAAGCGCAGAAGGGCGCTTGACGCGAATGCGCTCGAGCATCGTCAAAGGCGAAACACTTGCCGAACTGGCGCGCGAAAAAGAGCTGGGGCAATATCTAGCGTTGGGCAGCGGCGAGTTAAAAAGCGGCGGTAAAAATCGCACTTCGATTTTGGAAGACATGGTCGAAGCAATCATTGGCGCCATCTATCTCGATGGCGGCATGATGCCTTGTCAACGGCTCTTGCTGAGCTGGTTTAAACCGCGCTTAGATGCACTGGATCCTGAACACAACCCTAAAGATCCCAAAACTCAGCTGCAAGAATACCTCCAAGGGCTTAAGCAACCGTTACCCGAATACACGGTGACTGATATTGCGGGCGCCGAGCACAAGCAAACTTTTACGGTATCATGTCAAAGTACACTAAGCACAGAGTCCGTTTCGGCATCCGGTGCAAGTCGCCGCAAAGCTGAACAATCTGCGGCTAAAGCCATGTTATCTATTATCAAAGCAGGATCCTCTACATGACACAAGACCGTGATAATGCACCAACACAGTGCGGGATGGTCGCCATTGTCGGTCGGCCGAACGTGGGCAAATCCACCATCCTTAACCAAATCATTGGCCAAAAAGTCAGTATTACTTCGCGCAAGCCGCAAACCACTCGCCATCGCATTTTGGGGATAGATACCGAAGGCACACAACAGGCGGTATACGTGGATACGCCGGGGCTGCATAACGAAGAAAAGCGCGCAATAAACCGCTTTATGAATCGAGCAGCATCAAGCTCGCTGGGTGAAGTGTCGCTGATATTGATGGTGGTCGAAGGCACGCGCTTCAACGATGACGATAAGCTAGTCCTGGAGAAAGTCAAAGAAGCGGGCTTACCCGTGTGGTTGATTGTCAATAAGACCGACAAGGTACAGGACAAAGCTGAGCTCATGACCCATTTAAAGTGGCTGGATACGCAGTATGCATTTGCTCACGTCATTCCGGTTTCAGCCAAAAATAACAAGTACATTGACGAATTACGCGCAATGGTCATGGCGCAACTGCCGCAAAGCGAGTTCTATTATCCCGAGGAATATATTACCGATCGCTCAAGTCGTTTTATGGCAGCCGAAATTATTCGCGAGAAGCTCATGCGCTATACCGGTGATGAGCTACCTTACTCGGTAACGGTCGAGATTGAACAATTCAAACTGACTGAGACCGGGGTGTATCGCATTAATGGCTTAATCTTGGTGGAGCGCGAAACACAAAAACGCATGGTCATCGGCAAACAAGGCACGCATCTCAAAAAGATCGGTTCAGATGCCAGACGTGATCTAGAAGCGTTGTTTGAACATAAAGTATTCTTAGAGCTTTGGGTCAAGGTCAAATCAGGCTGGGCGGATGATGAACGTGCCCTACGTAGCCTTGGCTATTCAGAACAATAAGCGGAATAATAACAACACTGTGTTGAGCATACTGAGGGATAGAGATGAGCAAATTTAATCAATATCGACGTGAATATACGCAAGCCACTTTGGATGAGTCTCAATTATTAGACTCACCTATGGCGCTGTTTGATCGCTGGTTAAACGATGCAATTGAGGCCGATATTCCCGATCCAAATGCCATGACAGTGGCGACGGTCGATAGTAGCGGGCAACCCTCTCAGCGGATTGTGTTGCTCAAAGATGTGACGCCGGAAGGTTTTGTTTTTTATACCAATCTCGGGTCGCGCAAAGCATCTGAGCTAAAAGCCAACCCCAAGGTATCGCTACACTTTCCGTGGCACTTTATCGAACGTCAGGTGCGAGTCTGTGGTGAAGCCACGCTATTATCGCGTACGCAAGTTGCAAAATACTTCCTGTCGCGCCCCAAAGACTCTCAGCTTGCGGCTATAGCGTCAAAGCAAAGTCAGCCGATTTTAACCAAACAAGCGCTGTTAACTCAGTTTGCCCAGCTCAAAGAAAAATTCGCGGCTGGGGAGATCCCGCTGCCTGATTTTTGGGGCGGCTATTTGGTCAAACCCCACCAAATTGAATTCTGGCAAGGTGGCGAGCATCGCTTGCACGACCGCTTCGAATATACCAAACAGTCAGATGCAAGCTGGGCTGTACAGCGACTCAATCCTTAGGCATGTTTATCGATAGCCACTGTCATTTGGACTTGGCATGTTTTCGCGATGATATTGATGAGGTATTACAGCGCGCCAATCAAGAGGGCGTGTCCAGTTTTTTGGTGCCGGGGATAGATAGCGAGCACTGGCCCGTGCAACAGGCCTTGGCTGAAACCTATACCAATATTGATGTTGCTCATGGTTATCATCCCTATTTTTTGTCTCCGTCTGCTGATACTTTAACTGATACCGAACTTGATGCCATGATGGCGTTGCTATACCAGCAGATCCGCCAGACGCCCCGCTGTGTTGCGGTTGGGGAAATTGGCCTGGATCGCACCTTAAGCACAGCCATGACTTACCAGGAGACAGTGTTTGTCGCTCAGCTAAAAGTGGCCAAACAATGTGCGTTACCGGTGATCATGCACCACCGCAAAAGTCACGACCGTTTGTTGGGGTTACTTAAACAACAGCGCTTTAGCAACGGCGGGATTATTCATGCTTTTCACGGAAGCATAGAGGTGGCCAAAGCATATTTGGATTTGGGCTTTAAACTCGGGGTGGGCGGAACCATTACTTATCCGCGTGGACACAAAACGCTGGCCGTTATCAAAAAGGTTGGCTTGGCGCATTTGGTGTTAGAAACGGACAGTCCTGATATGCCCATGCACACTCGCCAAGGGCAGCGTAACGAGCCGCAGTTTTTGCCGCAGGTGGCTGGCGTGCTGGCAGACGCTTTGCAAGTCGATATTGCGACGCTTGGTGCACAAACCAGCGCTAATTATGTCGCTGCTCTTTGGCCAAACGGCGTGCGTGAAGATAATACCAACGCGTCATCAACCCACCAAACACCAGACCGCTCAGGGCTGTAAAAAATGCCAAGTTCATCTGTGACTGTAAACTGTTTTGCTGTTCTTGTGCCAATATTTCAGTGGCGACCACCATTCGTAAATAGCCAATAACCTGCTCTTGGTCACGGATTTCGCTGACGTAAATTTTCACATGGCTGTGCTCGGGCGTTAAGTCGTCAACGAGATTGTTAACGGCACCAGTTTGCGCAAGGGTCACGCCGTACTTGTTAAACACGCGGATCCCTAAAATATCGCCCAAGGCTAAATACTCATCCAAAATCTGCGTAAGTGACGCTTGAGCCTCTGCAGGTAAGCGCGCATTACTCTCATTGGTTGCATGCTGGGCTAGCCAAGGGGAAAGTGAGCCCGCTGCAATGGTGGCAATTTTTTTGCCTAACTGGCTAGAATAAGTTTGATAAGCGTCATGGGTACGCTGATGCTGTAAGTCCCACACAAAAAACAGCATAAAGCCGGCAAGGAAAATAAAAAACAGCCGCCAGAGAAAGCGGAAAATAGTATTATACATGGGTAAAACACATAAATTGCGGTACTATGTGAACCTAAACATTAAAGATAGACACCCTAAAGCAATTTATGAACTTACGCAATATGCAAACATTTTCCCATCACGCCTTAAGCTCGTTGTTTACTGAATTCTCGCACGTCTCGTTTGACCGCCATGGCCAGTCTTGGCAACCGGCGATAACACCGCAATCAAACGCTGTACAAACCTTGACTATTGTAGGGCAACATCTAAATTTGCATATTCTGCAAGGAGTGGTGAGTGCGTTACCTGAAAGCACGCAGTTCACTGCTACCAAACACGGATTGTCGGGCCTTGATGGACTTTGTGCGGTCGTGGTCTCACTTTCTGCGCCGGTCTCTCACGAATGGGTAAACGAGCAGGCACAGCGTTTTTATGTGGATATATTTGCACAGCAGCATCAGCCGTCGATGGCGCAACCGGGCGTTATGGTAATGGATATGGATTCAACCGTGATCCAGATCGAATGTATCGATGAGATTGCCAAACTAGCCGGACGGGGAGAAGAAGTCAGTGCTGTGACAGAGCTTGCCATGCAGGGTAAGCTGGATTTTGCGCAGAGTTTACATGAGCGCGTGGCGTGTTTGCAGGGTGTACCAGCAGCACAGTTAGCCCAAATTCGCGATGCAATCCCACTAATGCCGGGGATCACGACGCTCGTAACAGAGCTACAGCAGCGCGGTTGGCACATCGCGATTGCCAGCGGGGGCTTTACTTATTTTGCCGACTATGTCGCCGCGCGTTTAGGTTTAGTTGAGGCCGTCGCCAACCAGCTCGATATTCAAGATGGGGTATTGACGGGGAAGTTACTCGGCCCGATTAGCGATGCCCAAACCAAAGACGACACCTTAAAGCGCTTAGCCCAATCTAATGGGATAGCTATGACGCAAACTATTGCGCTTGGCGATGGGGCAAATGACTTAGTCATGATGCGCGACGCGGGCTTAGGCATGGCTTATCGCGCCAAGCCGCTAGTGCAGGCGCAGGCGCAGTGCAGTATTCGCCATCACTCTCTGGCCGCAACGCTGTTTGCAATGTCGTTCGCTTAACGCTAACTGGCTTGTTGGGCTAAGTCCAACAGCGCAGCCTGGTTGGCACGTATTTGCCTATCTGGATAGAGCGAGCGAAAGAGTACCTCGTCGGTAATATCGATGATATAGCCAAAGCCGACCATGTCTTGCAAATCCCGGATGATTGTCTGTGCATGATGGGTCGAGTGGGCTTTGACATACTCTAATTCAGTGCTCAGCGTCTCCAAATCTGGTTCAGGGGTTTGTTGTAAATAGAGCTTTATCGCTAAAAACTCGCCTTCATCAAGTGCGCTATTGATAAAGTCACGCGCCTGTTGCTCATCGGCAAAGTCTCGTGTTAGGTGTGGTTTGAAAGCATCATTAAAATGACGCGCCTGGGTATTGATTGCCAAAAATAACTCGTACACGCAGGGTTCATCGTTGATGACGATATGCTGCATGCAGCGTTCAATCATGGGCGAGACGTGATCGCGGTCGCGAAACAAAAACTCTAGATTGAATTGAGCGTTGTAGGTGAACAAGCTCAAAATGCGACGTAACCGCCCATCGCCACTGTGATACACCGAAAATTGCGGGCGGAAGTGATGCTCATGCTGGTTGATAAAAAAGGCGACATTGCGCGCGTTTTTGGCGTAGATACAGCGCAGTCCATAATTCAGTCCCTCCACCGATTCTTGCATCACATCTGCTTTAAGTTTGTCTGCGTTATTTTGGATCAGTTGTGCAAAGAACTGA
>CAZLGJ010000006.1:30197-36276 GCA_964559075.1 uncultured Glaciecola sp. | reverse complement strand
ACTTTGTTGTGATAGATGCGACGCACTTTGCGCGCATTGCCTTTCATCACCGTATTGCCGAGGGATACTTGGCCGTCTCCAGCAACCACTACTTGGTTGCCGCGTCGAATTGATACAATCGTAGTCACAGGTATTCCTTTAATTTATTGATAAAAGCTTAGTATGGGCAATCAACACAAATTCAAGGAAAAATAACAGGACTAGTCCAAATTCCAGTACCAAATCTGACAGCCGTTGACCTGCACTCGCTGCAAGCTGTGACGGTCGCGCTCGGCATCGCGTTTAGATTCATAAGGGCCTAAAATGACGCGGTACCAGCCATTTTGTGAGCCACGGATCTGCGGCTCAAGCCCCGCTAGCGCCATATTAGCGCGTAGTCTGTCGGCCTGAGTGAAGGTTTTGAACGAACCGCACTGCATCAAATATAGTTTGTCCGACTCAATTGCTTCGGCATCGACCTGCACCTCATAACCGGGCAGGATTTTGATAAACTCCCATTCTTCCTCGGGCAGCTCTGGCAGCGGATCATCATTAACGGTCGCCTTCTCAACTGGTTTAGGCTCGGAGATGGATGGGGGCTGTTCAGTTAGATCAGGCTTGCTCGGCACCGCTTGCTGACTGAGCCAGTACAGACCGCCGGCAAAACCTAATAAAATCAAAAAAGCCATAATAACGCGCCACCAAGCGATGCTAGAAGGCGCGTTCTTTGCGTTGCGCTGATTAGGTTTTTTGGGCGTTTTTGGGCGCGGTTTGCGTTTGACGTAATCTTTGGTAGCCATGAATAGTGTGATGGGATACAGAAAATAAAAGACGCATCTATTGTATCAAGGAATTAACTAAAATCTATGTTATCCACGTCAATTGACCAGCGAATGTGCAATTGTTGTGCATACGCTTGAATTTGCGGGACAATTTGTTTGAGCACTCCCTGCAAATAGGGCCGCTGCTGGGCTTGTAAGAGCAACTGATAGCGATAGCGCCCTTGTTTTTTTTCTAACAACCCCGGCATCGGGCCGACCAACTGGATCTGCGTCAAACCCTGACATTGTTGCGCCGCAAAATTGAGTAATGCTAGGCATTTGCGCGCATCGGGATCTTCTGCCCGCAACAGCGTTTGATGCGAATACGGCGGCAAATTCGCAGCCTGTCTCTCTATCAACAAGGTGCGAATAAAGTGCCCATAGCCATTGTGCAATAAATCTTGTAACAGTGGATGCCCAGGTTGGGTCGTCTGCAGCAAGGTTTGCCCCATCTGTACGCCGCGTCCGGCGCGACCGGAGATCTGCGTGATCAGCTGCGCTAGGCTCTCGGTAGCACGAAAATCAGGTGAAAACAATGCTGCATCCACATCCATGATCACCACGCAGGTCACGTTTTCAAAGTGATGCCCTTTGGCCAAAATCTGTGTGCCCACAAGGATCTGATGCCGTTTGGCATTGATATCATCAAGCGTCTCGGTCAGTTTGTCTTTGCCTCGCATGCTGTCTGAATCAATGCGAATGGTGCTGTACTGGGGAAACATCTGCGCCACTTGCTCGGTAAGCTGCTCCGTTCCTAGGCCTTGGGTGTAGAGCTGTGGGTGGCCGCAGTGCTGACAGCGCTGAATGGTTGGCTGTTGATCGCCGCAATGATGGCAGATCAGACGCTGCTTGGCACGGTGATAGGTATATGGCTTATCGCACTGCACACAATCTTGCGCCTGCCCACAGTTATCACAAACCACTGCTGGCGCAAAGCCGCGCCGATTGAGAAACACCAACACCTGATTACCACGCGCCAGATGCTGTTGCATAGTCTCAATAGTTTGTGGCGCCAAGCCAGCTTGTAGCGGCGCTTGCGTGATATCAACCAGCTCCTGACTGGCCATTTGCGCCGAACCCGCACGCGCATCCAGCGAAAAGTGCTGATATTTACCTTGCTGGGCGTTGTGCAATGAATCAGCTGTTGGCGTCGCACTACCAAGCACAATGGGAATATTTTGCTGATGCGCCAGCATGATCGCCATAGCTCTGGCGTGATAGCGCACACCATCTTGCTGTTTGAACGAGTCATCGTGCTCTTCATCAATGATGATCATGCCAAGTGCGGGCATCGGGGTAAACACAGCTGAGCGCGTACCAATCACCAACCCTATTTGTTGCTCACGCGCCTGTTGCCACACCTTTAAGCGCGCGTTATCTGACAATCCAGAATGAATCACGCCAATCTCAATACCAAGGCGCTGTTCAAAACGCGCTACCGTTTGCGGCGTTAGGCCAATTTCCGGCACCAACACCAGCACTTGCCGCCCTTTAGCGAGTACTTGCGCGATAATTTGCAGATATACTTCGGTTTTACCGCTCCCCGTCACCCCTTCTAACAAAAAACATCCGTAGCTATCAAGTTGGGCGCTGATCCCCGTAATCGCAAGCGCTTGCTGCACGTTAGCACTGTGCGTTTGCAAAGACTGCCAGTGCGTCGCCGGACGCTGCCATATTCCGGCTTGAGTCGGTAATGAGACGGTTTCAATCACACCTTTGTCGAGCAAGGCATCAATGCTGGCTTTTTTGAATTGGGCTTTGATTTGGGAGAGTAACACGCATGCAGAGCCAACTAACGTAGACGCCAACAAGCTTAATAATGCCTGCTGTTGCGCTGCCGCTCGCCAGCCTTGGGCTTGCCACAACTCTTCTGCCGACATGCCGCTAGCTAGCTGGCGTTGCCAGGTTTTGGCAAAGCGCACCATCACCTGTTCGGGCAATAACAGTGCCCCTTTGGGTCTACGCAAAGCAACTGGGAGTGCAGTGTGGCATACCTCACCTAGTGGTGCATGGTAGTAACTGGCTAACCACTGTAACAGCGTTTGTTGCTTCTCAGTAAACACCGTCTCACCGTCCAATACCGCTTCAATCGGTTTGAGCTTGCTGCGCACCTCTGCAGTGATCTCTGCCTCACTGGCGACTTGCCAAATAATCCCGACCACCTTGCGATTGGCAAAATTCACCAGCACCCGAGAACCGATAGCAACTGGCTTATCAGCTGTGTAGTGAAACGTGGAATATAGAGGAACGGGAACCGCAACGGCGTATATATGCATGAAAAGCTATTGATTACTCGATTTTGGGGTTGTTGATCGTACTAAAGACTTGATCAAAGTAGCGCTTTACTTTAATATGCGCCACCCTAAACAGCAAGTAATGTTTTGTTGCTTGTAATTATTTTATTAGCGTATGGTGTTTGATTGAGGCAACGCCCCAGATCTTATAGCGATGCGGCTTCTATATTGGAGTAACCCATGAAAGCAGATATTCATCCTAAGTACGAAGAGATCACAGCAACGTGTTCTTGCGGTAACGTCATCAAAATCCGTTCAACTGTCGGTAAAGACTTGAACCTTGACGTATGTTCAGCATGTCACCCATTCTACACTGGCAAGCAGCGTAACGTTGACACCGGTGGCCGTGTTGACCGCTTTAAGAAGCGTTTTGGTGCACTTAAATCTAAGTAAGCCCAATGTCTTATGCTCAAAAAGCGCCTTTATGGCGCTTTTTTTGTGTCTGTAGTTTTTTATTCCTTACAAAACTCATTGTCTGTGATACATTTATTCCATAACAAAAAGAACAAGTAAGTTGCCCTAGGGCTTATCTCCACCCTATTCATAAGGATGCCATTGTCGATGTCGGATTTCCGTCAACAGGCGTTAGACTACCACGCCCTGCCTAAGCCAGGTAAAATTAGCGTTGAATTAACCACCCCCGCAGAAACTGTAAATGATTTGGCACTGGCCTACAGCCCAGGTGTTGCTGAACCTGTACGCGAGATTGCGGACGATCCCGAGTTAGCATACAAATATACAGCCAAAGGCAACATGGTCGCGGTTATTTCTAACGGCTCAGCTATTTTGGGATTAGGTAATCTCGGACCACTAGCATCCAAACCCGTTATGGAAGGTAAGGCCTTGTTGTTCAAACGCTTTGCCGGATTAGACTCGATCGATATCGAAGTCAATCATCGTACCACCGAAGAATTTATCAACACGGTTGCCAATATTGCCGATACGTTCGGCGGCATCAACCTTGAAGATATCAAAGCGCCAGAGTGTTTTGAAATCGAACGAGAATTACAAAAACGCTGTAAAATCCCCATTTTTCATGATGATCAGCACGGCACGGCAATTGTGACTGCCGCAGGTATGCTAAACGCCCTTGAAATCCAAGGCAAAAACATCAAAGATGCGCGTTTTGTTTGTATGGGCGCTGGTGCTGCCGCCATCGCCTGTATGGAGCTGCTCATCAAATGTGGCGCACAGCGTGAAAAAGTCTACATGCTTGACCGCAACGGCGTGATCCACACCCGCCGTGAAAACCTGCCAGAGCATAAGCTTGCGTTTGCTAACAATACCGATAAGCGTACCCTTGAAGATGTCATGGAAGGTGCGGACGTATTTCTTGGTCTGTCTGGCCCAGACGTGCTGCCACCAGAAACCCTCAAGCTAATGGCGCCTAACCCGGTAGTATTTGCTTGCTCGAACCCCGATCCAGAAATCAAACCCGCTCTGGCACACGCCACCCGCGATGATTTGATTATGGCAACCGGCCGTTCTGACTACCCCAATCAGGTCAACAACGTTTTGTGCTTCCCGTTTATTTTCCGCGGTGCCTTAGACGTGCGCTCTAGTGAAATCAATGACGCGATGAAAGTGGCCGCAGTTGAAGCATTACGCGCCGTTTCCAAAGAGCCAGTCCCAGAAGAAGTGTTGGTAGCCAGTCAGTCAGACAAACTCGAGTTTGGTCGTGAATACATCATTCCCAAACCGATGGATCCGCGTTTGTGCGCGCGCATTGCCAAAGCCGTGGCACAAGCGGCCATTGATTCTGGTGCCAGTGCTATGGAAGCATTGCCTGCTGGGTATATGCAGAATTGATCAAGGCATAGACGCTGATAATCAAGATAAGAGGCTTTATCGGGCATTCGCGGGTAAGGCCTTTTTTGTGTGAAGTTATAATTGAAGCTGTTAAATCTCTTTTTTAGACTTTACATGCTACTTTACCTATTAGTAAGGAATTGATAGGAGCACCTATGAGCCAAGCTACAATAACATCGAAAGGTCAAATCACCATTCCCAGTGCAATCCGTGCAAAAATGAAGGTTGCAGCGGGTGACAAGGTTGAGTTTATTGAAATAGAAGATGGTAAGTTTGAGATGATTGCGCTAACGCGAGAAGTCACTAGTTTAAAGGGGCTTTTCAAAACTGATAAAGCTGTCAGCATTGCAGCAATGAACAAAGCGATTGCAGAGAAAGCTGCAAACTGATTGGTATCGATACGAACGCTATTATTCGCTATTTGGCCCAAGACGATGAGCAGCAAGCATCGCTCGCGTCGACATTTATTAAACAGACATTATCTGAAATCAACCCCGGCTTCATTACGGCTATCACGTTAGTTGAAACTACGTGGGTTTTACAAAAGTGTTACCACGCATCGAAAGAAGAGTTATGCAGCACAATAAAAGCAATCCTGGAAACGAAACAATTTCAGGTTGAACAAGCTGAATTATGTTACAAAGCATTGAGAATGTTTAGAGCTGGCAATGGTGATTTTTCGGATGCATTGATTGCAACTATTGCAAAAAACAACGGCTGTGCGCAAGTTGTCACTTTTGACAAGAAAGCTCAAAACGTAGGAATGACCTTACTAACTAAATAGGGATATTTGCAATATCTGGTTGGAAATTGAACATTAGACGTCAGCTCGTCGTGTATCCCTGCCACTCACTTTTCTCTAGATTAGAATCAATTTATATTCTTAGGCAACCACATAAACTTTCCGTAATTACTGAGAACTCGTAGTAATACACAAATTTCAGTGCTACGTAATTCCATTTCATGGATTTATATAGATTAACTTGCATTTGAGTCCTATTGTTACTTTTGTCAAGCGACACTAAGTATAATCGTTCTTCTACCAACTTTTGCATATAGCACTAGATAGTTAAGATTTTGTTTCGTCTAGCGCCGCCATGATAGCGCGCACCTCCGCAGGTATGCGCTCAGGATTGTCTTTGCGCAAATCGTCATCACTAGGCAGGGGTTGACCGG
>CAZLGJ010000006.1:278-30187 GCA_964559075.1 uncultured Glaciecola sp. | reverse complement strand
AAGGCTTCACACAACAATTCTGAATTAGTGGCGTGTTTGAGATTATTGACTTGGCGACGAGTGCGTTCATCCGTCAATACTTTGAGCACGTTGATAGGAATAGACACCGTGACTTTCTTGACTTGTTCGGCTTTTTTGCCGTGTTCTGCATAGGGGTGAATGTATTTACCGTTCCACGTTGCCATACTGCGATGTACCTATTAGAGTTGTTTTGTATTTATTATTCTATTTCTATATACGGTTTTAGTCTGATCCGAGATGTTTTTACTTGCTAACTTCCCGACCTTGACGTAGTTTAGACGTCTAAACGTCTATTGTATACCTTTTTTTGGAGTTTCCCCGATGGTTTCCTTTGCCCAAGGCATTGATATGCTCAACCAATCTTTATCCGAACTACGCGATATTGAAGTCTCATTTGAGTTTTTTCCCCCGAGCAATGACAAGATGGAAGCCATGCTCTGGAAATCAGCAGAACGCCTTGCTCCGCTTAAACCAAGCTATATGTCCGTCACCTACGGCGCCAATTCCGGCGAGCGCGACAAAACCCACAACGTGGTCAAGCGTATTCAACAAGAGTTTGGCGTGCCGGCGGTACCGCATTTGACCTGCGTTGACGCTAGCCGCGAGGAGCTTATCGGCATTGCCCAAGAGTATTGGGACAACGGTATTCGTCGCATTGTGGCGTTGCGTGGTGATTTGCCACCAGGGATGGACAAGACCGACATGTACGCTTCTGATTTGGTTGCCCTACTCAAAGAAGTTGCTGATTTTGATATCTCGGTGGCCGCTTATCCCGAAACTCATCCAGAGGCGCCAAATGCACAGTTTGATTTGCTTAACCTCAAACGCAAAGCCGAAGCTGGGGCGAGTGAAGCGATTACACAGTTCTTTTTTGACTCAAGTCACTACCTGCGCTTTCGCGATCGCGCCGCTGCCGCCGGTATTGATTTGGACATCGTGCCTGGCATTTTACCAGTAACCAACTATCATACACTTATTAAGTTCGCAAATTTCACCAACGTGCATGTACCCAATTGGCTACATAAAATGTATGATGGCTTAGATGACGCTGACCAAACAACGCGTAACTTATTGGCAGCGAATATTGCAATGGATCAAGTAAAGGTACTTGCGCGTGAAGGGGTAAAGCACTTTCACTTTTATACCCTCAATCGCAGTGAGTTAAGTTACGCGATATGTCATATGTTAGGACTTCGGGCTTAGATGAATTATATTCAAAAAGCATGGACGCTTTTGCAACAAACCACACTCCCCAAGCTACAACATCTTTTTTCTTTCTTTTTTCAGCGTTGCCAGCAAGACAGTATTACCGTCTCTGCTGGGCATCTTGCTTATGTATCCCTACTCTCGCTAGTGCCTTTTATCATGGTCTTTTTTACCATACTAAGTGCGTTCCCGGCGTTTGCCGAAGTGCGCTTGGTAATAGAAGATTTTATCTTTTCTAATTTTGTCCCAACCTCAGGAGATGTTGTACAACAATACGTGACTGAATTTGTTGGGAACGCCTCGCAAATGGGCGCAGTGGGTATTATTTCACTGCTGATCGTTGCGTTGCTACTGATCTCCAATATCGACAAGACCCTCAACAAAATCTGGGGTATTGAAGATAAGCGTCCCACGGTGTTTACCTTTGCTATCTACTGGATGGTCATTACGTTAGGTCCAATTTTGATGGGAGCCAGTGTCGTTGTTAGTACTTACATCATGGGTTTTGCCGCCTATGCCGATGAATATACCCCAGGTCTTGGGACATTTTTGCTTAAGATGGTGCCAAGCCTGCTGGCAATGTTCGCCTTTTTGATTTTGTTTATGCTCGTGCCCAATACCCGCGTGCAGTTTAAACATGCGCTATCGGGCGCGATTTTATCAACATTTTTGTTTGAGCTAAGCAAAAAAGGCTTTGCGTTATACGTCAAAAACTTCCCGTCATACGAGCTCATTTATGGCGCGCTTGCGGTAGTGCCGATTTTGTTTGTCTGGGTGTATTTGTCGTGGATGGTAGTGCTAATTGGCGCGGAATTTACCTGCTCGGTCAAAGAAGCCAAACTGCTGGATGTGGAAGAAGACAGCGCTCCTACCACATCGACTTAAACCGCTTTTTCTTGTGATTAGCCTTTCATACTGGCAATAAATGCGTCAGACTGTTTGATGGCCACATTCATTTCGGCCACCAGTTGACTGACTTCCTGTTGAATCGCGTTGAGCTCGCCGCGCAATGCACCCACTGCTGCAGCGTTTAGGTTGTGCTTGAGATACAGCACGTTATTTTGCAGGGCGTTTAATACCGGCGGCATCGCACCTTCCACCTTGCGCATCGCGCGCAACATGTCTTGATACTGGCGCTTGGTGTCGCGTAATTTGGCCGCACTATCACGCCGCAGGTTAGCGTTGGTGTAAAGATCTAGTTCAGCCTCCCATTCTTTAAATAGCGCATCAGCAACGTTTTCCACTTTATCAATGCGGTCAGTCACATTGTTAGCAGCATCTTTGGCGCTTTCATACTGGCCTTTTAGGTCATCATAAACCGCTTCTAACTCACCGCCATCATAGTTAATTAGCTGACTAAATTGGTCAAGAGCTGAGGTAAACTCGGCTTGTGCATCGACTTGGGCTTCCTTGGCATTGTCTACGCGATCCACGAGGATATCGCGTTTTTCAACGCCGAGTTTTTCCCACGCTGAATAGTAAGTTTGGGCACACCCGGTAAGTACAAGCAGGCAGAACAGTGCAATAACTTTCATAAAAACATCCGTGTCAGTGAAGTGTTAAGTATAGGGGTAAGCGCGATAGCGCGCCGCGTCAATAATCGACCAGAGGTGAAACAGCGCACCAACTGGCCATAAAATCGCCAAAATAACGGTCGCAGTTAACCCATAACAAATAGCGCATACCAAAAAGAACAACAGCGCTTTGCCAATACGCCCTTGCACCAACTGGCCTAACCCTGGGATAAAAATATTACAGATGGCAGCAATGACATTACCGCCTGAACCTTGTTGTGGCATTATTATTTCCTTGCTAATGTTAATAAAACAATCATCATGTATAAACCTAGCTCAATACTGACAAAAGAACAATAAAAACCATAGACTTATATGCAAGCAAACATGCAAAACAATCAACTCTATCCGATCACCAAACCCCATCTTGAATTCTTGCTGGATGTGGGGGACGGTCACCAGATCCACGTCGAAGAAACTGGGGCTCCTAACGGGATCCCTGTGCTGTTTTTACACGGTGGACCCGGAGCTGGTTTGACGGATAATTATTCGCGCATGTTTGACTGTACTCGCTATCGCATTATCGCCTTTGAACAGCGCGGTTGTGGCCGCTCCATCCCCTTTGGTGAGCTCAATGACAATACCACCGCACACCTGTTAGCCGACATCGAGCGGATCCGAGCGTATTTTGGCATTGAACAATGGCTGTTGTTTGGCGGCAGCTGGGGCGCGACTCTTGCATTACTAGCCGCAATCAAAGCGCCAGAAACAGTGCTGGGCTTGATCCTCAGAGGCGTATTTTTGGGGCGCAAGGAAGATGTGGACTGGTTCATCGCACCACACGGGGGAGCCGCGCAGCTTTACCCCGAACATTACGAAGCGTTTACCCAAGATATCACTATCCACAAATCGAGTACGGCAAAAGACGTGTGTGACGCGTTCACTGGCCTGTTTCAACAAAAAAACAGCTTTTTGAAAACAGATGCACTGCGCGCCTGGTATGGTTGGGAAGAGCGGATCTCAAGAATACAGCACCCCTACGGCGACCCGCTCACTAATTACAATCTCAATCAGGTCGCTAGTCTTGCCATGCTCGAGTGTTTTTATTTACAGCACGATTGTTTTATCCCAGAAAACTATATTTTGGATAATATCGATGCCATTACCCATTTGCCGGCATACATCATCCACGGTCGCTATGATATGATTTGTAAGTTAGAATCATCCTATCTCTTGCAACAACAGTGGCCTAATAGTCAGCTGCATGTTGTGCCAGATGCGGGTCACAGTACTTCCGAGCCAAGCATTGCATGGGCCCTTAAACTCACAACGGATCTAATGGCCAAGCTATTATAAGGGCGCTATAAAGGCACTATGAAAGCATTAATACAACGAGTTAGCTCAGCATCTGTGACAGTTGATAATGACGTTATTGGTCAGATCCAACACGGCATGCTGGTGTTATTAGGCGTAGCCGCAAATGACGACGAACAAACGGCGCAAAAACTAGTCAATAAACTATTGAAGTTTCGTATGTTTAATGACGAGCAGGGTAAAATGAACTGTAATTTAGCGCAAAGCGGCGGTCAGATATTGGTCGTCTCTCAGTTTACCCTTGTAGCAGATACGGCAAAAGGTAATCGCCCCGGGTTTTCAAAAGGCGCATCGCCTGAGCGCGGTAAAGCGCTATATGAAGCGTTTATCGCATGTCTTGAACAAGCCGGCATTCATGATGTGCAAACCGGTCGCTTTGGCGCAGATATGCAGGTTTCACTTATCAATGATGGTCCAGTGACCTTTGCCCTAGAGGTGGATTAAGTCGATGTACAAAGTATTGATCCCAAAAACAGACGAACAGTTAACGCAGTATTATCATTTTCGCTGGCGCATTTTACGTGAGCCATTTAATTTTCCACCGGGTTCTGAAAAAGACGAATACGACGCCGTAGCGCAACATCGCATGCTGCTCAATCACGAGAATCAAATTGTTGCAGTTGGACGCGTGCATTTTAATACCTCTGAAGAAGTGCAAATCCGCCACATTGCCGTTGATTTTGACCAGCACGGAAAAGGATTGGGACGGATCATTATTGCGGCCTTAGAAAATTATGCCATCGGTGAGGGAGCCACGCGCGCTGTGACTAACAGTTTGGAAACCTCAGAAGCGTTTTTTAGTTCGTGTGGCTATGTGCGTGAAGACTCTGCGCCCAACGATTTGACCAAGCTCAAACGCATCCACATGGTCAAACAACTCGGCAATCAACTGCGTATTGTCATGCACCCGAAGTGGTGTCAAGAACTGCAAAGCACTTGGCAAAACACCATTCCCATCAGCGAGCAAATGGGTATTCAAGTTTATCAGTATGATGGTTTAACCTTTGAAGTGCGCGCATCGCTGAATAAAAACGTTAACCTGCACGGCACTATGTTTGCCGGCAGTATTTACTCACTTGCCACCCTCACGGGCTGGGGGTTGATTCATTTGCAGCTTAAACAGCGCGGTCTCGGCGGTGATATTGTGCTGGGTGATGGCAATATTCACTATCACAAACCCGTTACTTCTCAACCACGCGGCCTGGTTGATGTAGACGCACTACAAGGCGATTTTGGCGAGTTACAACAAAGGCGCAAAGCCCGTTTTGACGTGCAGGTTAATATCCTAGATGGCCATACTCAGGTCGCTGAATTTACGGGTATTTATTGGGTGCTACCTAGCGCCACAGATCCACAGATCTAGTTGATGTCAATGCCTTCTTGAGCAAACACCTCAAGCGCAGCGCGAAATGCTTCTTGTGTGGCTGGGGCTCCGCAATACAGCACTGAATGCAACAGGACTTCTTTGATCTCAGCTACACTAGCACCGTTATTGAGTGCGCCGCGAATGTGCCCTTTGAGCTCTGTTGGGGTCTTTAGTGCGGTCAGCATGGCAATCGTTACCAGCGAGCGGGTTTTGCGGTCAATACCGTCGCGCTGCCAAGTTGACCCCCAGGCATGCGCATTGATCCACTCCTGTAAGTCAGCATTAAACGCGTTGGTATTGTGCATCGCGCGCTCGACAAACTCCTCGCCCATCACGGCTTTGCGCACCGCAATGCCAGCCTCAACACCCGATTCTATATCTGTTTCTGTGCCCGACTTTTTGGTCATGCTTGCATCCTTTACTCAAAATTCTTCCGCTACTATAGCACGTCCTTTACTCACCATGTGCTGCCCTCGGCTAAATACCTCACATACCGCTAAAGACGCTTTGTCGAGTAACACGACATCAGCATCTGAGCCGTTGCGCAAGCGCCCTTTATGACCTAAGCGCAACGCATCTGCTGGACTTGCCGTCACTACGGCAAGAGCATCTTGCAGCGGAACTTGGTGGGTTTGCACCAGTGCAACAAACGCATCATGCAATGAGCTGACCTGACCAACTTCTAAGCCAATCAGCACGCCAGCATCATCAAATACCGGCAGGCTAGCGTTGCCATCTGAACTCATCGTCAAATGATGAGTGCCAATGCCCTCTGCTAAACAATATGCAATCGCAGCGGCAGCTGGGATCTCGCCTTGGGCAATAAAGTGTGCGTTGGTACTGGTGGTCATGTCAATCACACCACCTTGACGGCACCATTCAATCCCAGCGTCTAATAATACTTGGTTGCGATTCATATGGGTGGGATAAAATTGCGAGGCGGGTATATCCGTACGCGCAACGACCTCATGCAGCAGGTCCAGGCGACTCGCGCCATCGCCAACGTGAATACTCACCGTGCCACCTTTGCCAGCGAGCATGCCGCCAACCCTTGTACTGGCAGCGGCCTTTGCAAGCTGCGCATAATCCAACTGTGCACCGCGATGATCGCAAATCGCCACTTCACCTAACCCAATGATTTCGTCAATGTGCACCAAATCCGCACTAATATCACCGGTAATTGTGACGGCGGGCAAATGATATGAACCGGTATGAATAAAGGCATTCAGGCCATAATGATTAAGCGCTTTGGCCTTTGCCAACATGTCTGACAGCGTGCGCGTAACAGCATCTGTGCCGAGCGCACCGACAACTGTAGTTACCCCAGCAAGCGTTGCATCAGTTAAACGCATCTGCGGGGTGCGCGTATGATAGCCACCTTCTCCGCCCCCACCGCTGATATGCACCAATGAATCGACAAGGCCGGGAATAGCGATGTGATTGTTGCCGTCTAGCGTTTGACAGTAGCGCTTATCAAAGGCGCGCAAGCCCGGCTCAGAGTTGGCCGGTACCAAGGCTATGATGCATTGCGAATCCAATAGAATATCGCACTGCCCAAGCGGTTCTGGCGCATAGGTATCAACATCGGTGATTAACGTAAGTTTCATTAATTAAATCCTATGGCCACCGCAGTGACCATCACCGCAATCGCCAATAATAATATCACAACAAAAAAGCGCCACACAAAACGCACCCATATTGCCCAGTCAATGCGCGCCACCCCTAAACAGCCAATTAGTGAGGCTGACGTTGGAATAATAATATTAGAAAAACCATCGCCAAGCTGAAACGCCAGCACTGCGATTTGTCTAGATAGTCCGACCAAATCAGCTAATGGTGCCATTAGTGGCATAGTGATCGCGGCTTGGCCGGAACCCGAGGCGACAAAAAAGTTAAAGCCGGTTTGAAACAGCAACATGATGATGGCATTCGCGTATGCACCAGTATCAGCGATTAACTGACTCATATAAAACAGTAGGGTATTGAGCGTTGATGGTGAAGTCACATCATCTCCACCTAGCACGATGATGATGCCTTTGGCCATGCCAACGATCAGCGCCGCTGGAAGTAAGTCCTTCGCGCCTTGCACAAACGCCTGCGAAACGGCATTGGCACGCATTCGCCTTCCAATGATTGCTAACACTCCAATGGCGATGCCAATGATGAAAAACTGCGTTGCGATTTCGGGAATATAATAGGCGTGCTGTGTTACGCCCCAAATAACCCACCCAATGCCCAGTGCGAACACGATTAAAATCAGGTTATCTAAGCGTGATGGGGCAATTTCAATGTCTGTGTGCTGCTGTCGAAAATACGCATCAGCACTGTGCGATAAAGAGGTTTCAGGATGCGCTTTAACCCCACGCGCATACCACATCGTAAATGCCAAACCGACTAATGTGAACAGCGCCCACAGCCCCATACGAAATCCTTGGCCTGAGAGTAAGGGCACATCGGCAAGACCTTGTGCAATCGCGACTGAAAAGGGGTTCATCCAGCTGGTAGCGAAGCCAATTTGCGTGGCTACATAAGTGATCATAACGCCCGTGATAGCGTTGTAACCCAGCGCGACGACGAGCGGCACAATAATAATGCAAAACGCAATCGCCTCCTCACCCATGCCAAAAATCGCTCCGCCCAGTGAGAACAACACAAACATCAAGGGCAGAAACAAATTTTCTAGGTGTTGAGTGCGCTTGATCAGGCGTAAGATCCCGTTATTGATTGCACCCGTTTGCATAATGATGCCAAACGCGCCCCCCACAATCAGGATAAAGGCGACCACCCCAATAGCTGATCCCCACTTACTGCCAGAAACTAACCCTTCAAAGGCAAAATTAAATAGCCCTACTTCCCCACCACTGGCAAATAGCGGTACGCCCGAGTGAGATTCAGATGCAAAGGCAAAGCTATCTGGGTCAAGTACTGTCCGGGTGACTGTCCCCTCTGCAGTACTCTGCACTTGCGCTATCTGAGTAAAGCTACCTGCAGGCACCACATGCGAAAGTCCACCCGCAAGCAACAGTACTACAAACAAGATCACAAATGCGTCAGGCATTTTGCTCGAATTGGATGGTGCTGTCGCCATGCGGAATGTCCTTTATGCTCGTATTATCAGTATAAAACGCAATTAGAAGCGATAATCAAACGAGACCCGATAGATAGTGCCGAATTGATTGTGGTTAAGACTATCAAAACCGCGAGTAGAGCCATAAGCAAGCGGTGCCTCTTCGTCTGTGATATTTTCAATCGTCAAGCGCACATCGGCGTTGTCAAAGTAATACCCAGCACTGACATCGAGCGTCGTCCATGCATCCACGTCACGTGCATCGTTCTCATCAAGCACGCCCAAGTCCACTACTTCATCAAACTCACGACTACTCAACCCATCAATGTCATCAGCAAAGCTGCTGGTGTAATATAGCGATGCACCGACATACCAATCACGCGTAGTATAGAACACACCAATGCTGGCAATGTGCTCAGGGTAAGTAAAGGTGCCTGCGAGCTCTTCGATCTCATCTTGACCAGGAATATTGCGCTCAAACGATGCATAGTAGGTGCCGTTTACATCGAGCTCTAGCTCGGTATCATTACCCAAATCAATAGCGTGAAACGCGGCATAATCAATACCTGATAGCTCCTGTGTACCGGTATTGTCTAATAACAGCACGTGATCGCGGAACAGCGGTAGTTCAAAGAAACGCGGATCTTCGATGGCGATCCATTCATCCAAAATTTCACTTAAATTCGCGCCTTCCTGGTCAATCCCCAAATCATTGCTGTCGGCAAATATGTAGTTGCCATCGTCATCGAGCGCACAAATATCTGGGTCATAACTGATCCCGGCTTGGCCTTCTGGTACTAAACCGCAGTGACGTAACGAGCCATCCTCAATGGCCGCTACCATGACACCGGTCATATTCGTATCGACCAAATCATCATGCTCAAACTGCCAATAATCCACGGTGATTGTGGTATCTCGGCTAGGGCTATACGCAAAACCAACACTGACGCTGGTCGACTCTTCTGCTTTTAGGTTGGGATTGCCCAGCTCCAGTACGTCGTTACCGCGCAACGAGCCCGCGCCTTCACAGTACAAATCGGCAACCGCCTGACTCGCACCACAATCAAAACTTGCGCGAGTGGTGCGTAACTTAACTCCTGACTGAGTCAAAGAAGGAGCTCTAAACGCTGTGGCATAAGAGCCTCGAATAATAAGATCATCGGTGGGACGGTAGCTCACGCTCACTTTTGGGTTAAAGGTACTACCAAAATCACTATAGTCATCAAAGCGACCGGCCAAGTTAACTTCAAGCTCATCGGATAATGGGATTTGGAACTCAGCATACGCGCCGTATTGAGTGCGATCAGCTTCAGATAAGCTCGAACCAAAGCCAAGCACGTCAACCAAATATTCGTTACTAAAGCGGGCTCGCGCATCAAGTGACGGCACATCAGTGATTTCTTCACGGCGTACTTCAGCACCAAAAGCGGCGCTGATGAAGCGACCGTTAAATTCAACTAATTCACCAGAGATAGTAAAGTCTGCACCATATAGCGTGCTTTTACCGTCACGAGTAGGCATTGACTGAGCTAAGCTCAGCAATTCATCGTTGGCTGCATCGCCCTGTAAAAAGGGGTTATAAAAGCCTAACAGGGTTGAGCCGTTACAGCTTAAGACATCATTATCAATATCGTAACTGGCAACAGAGCCATCGGCACATAGCTCGCCAGAAAGTGCCGCATGATAGCGGTAGCGATTATAGACACCCGCCGTGGCAACTTGCTCGGATTCTGATTGGGATAACAAGACCCCAGCGCGCCAGTTCCAATCATCCCATTGACCGTTGAGTTCGCTTACTAGACGCATTGCGTTAGTTTCAACCTCCACAGTACGCGGGTCGGAAAAACGTGCATCAAACCGGAAGCCAAACAGTCGCTGATCGAGCTGGGTAAAATACGGGTCGATGTACACATCATCTGCAATAATTTGCGCAAACTCTGGTGAGAATGAGTCAATCACCGACTCATGTACAAAAGGTCCTTCGCCTCCAAAGACATCATCAATCGGCGCTGGGCTAGAAAATGATGTGGAATCTGTGCGAGAAACAATAAAGTCAGTACGCCACTCCATGTCGTTGATAGTTTTGGTGTACATGAACCCTGCCGAGACCGATTCTAGGGGTGTTTCTAGATAATCATCCTCGTTGCGGTAGTAGGCACAAATTTCTTCGCCAAAAACGGTGGTCACAAATTCAGTGGCACAGTTTGGGTTGCCAATTTCATCACCGCTTACGGTCGAGCGGTAATAGATATTGGGGGTGTTTTTGGGTAAGTACGAGTAACTATTCACTAACACTGGATTTGCCGTAACCTCACGAGTAGTTGCCTTAACTGGCTTGCGGTCGTAATAATCAGCAAAGATCGACAAATGCCCTCCGCCGAGTTTGGTGCCGTAATACAGCTGCAGATTCGTGGCTGATTCGTCTTCACTTTCGGTGGTGTTTTTGTATGAGCCGCTAACTTCTAAGCCCTCAAAATCATCTTTGAGGATATAGTTAATTACGCCTGCAACTGCATCCGCGCCATAAATAGCCGATGCGCCCGTTGCCAGTACTTCAATGCGTTCAATTGCCGCAAGCGGGATCGCGTTGATATCCACAAAGTTTTCGGTGCCAGAAGCAAAAGAACTGGCTGCAACTCGACGCCCATTAATCAGCGTCAACGTTGATGCCGGTCCCATCCCTCGCAATGATGCTGCTGCCTGTCCAGGCGGGGTGGACGTCGACGTTGCACCTGAGGAGGAGGTATTAAATGAGCTTGCTCCGCCGCGAGTTTGTGCCACGTTACGCATCAACTCACTGATAGTAGATGCGCCTGAGCGACGTATATCTTCGGCATTAATAACGGTTAAAGGTTGCGAACCTTCGAGGTCTACGCCGCGAATGTTGGAGCCTGTGATCTGAATGCGTTCAACGTTCTCTTCTGACTCTGTCGAAGCTTGTTCAGCCTGTGCTTGCGCAAGTGCGCTTGGTGCCAATAGTGCTGTGCCTAACGCAACAGTCACTGCCAGTGATAGTTTGTGAAATGTCATGCGTGATTTCCTTTCGCCTGTAATTTAGGTATAGATTAGCTATAGAATGAGCCTTTTACGCAAAAATATTATTGTTATCAGATTGCGCGTTAACTGTTACCAGTATCTAAGTGTTTTTTTATCGTATACAAAAATGCCGAGTGCTTGAGCATCGGTCTTGTGCGCTGATGACAGACATCAACGAGAGGTGGGGTTTATTCGTCGAACCACTCCGACAAATAAAAACTTTGATAATTATAATTGCCTAGATTGGCAGCTTTTTTGATCATGACTTCATTTGCTAAACGTTAGCAATTAAATATTGACTTGTTATTATGTTTATCACTAAGGTTAAAAAAAGTCAAAGGAATTTATACGATGGTCGGTGTGTTAAAAAAGCGATGGGTTAGCGCTGTTATTGGCGTGTTTTTATCTGGATGTGCACTGGCCAACAATCTTGCCAATGCCGATAGTCAAGCACCGCCTCCTGATTATCAACTGGTCTTGGCCGGCGGCGCCTTAGCTGTGTGTTCATCGTATTCAGCGCGACATTGCATTGATAAAATCCCAGTAGGCAAGTCCCAAAACCAATATGCGATCAGCGCCAGCGCTCTGGGATTTATCCAACAAAAATCAAATTCAAAAGGTATGTTAGCGCTCACTAATACGCTTTCATCATCTATTAGTAAGCAGCCACTAACCAAAGCTGAACTCGAGGACATTTTTGCGCAAGCTGGGCATCATCAGACTGTGCGCGAGCTAAGCGATCACGACTATTATTTGCTTTATGATCAGCTAGAAATATTCAGCAAATCTGCCAACGGGACCACACGCTTAACCGAATCATCCAACCTAGCAGCGTCAACAAGTGATGCCAGTAAAGCCATCATCACAACATTTATCGAACAGGCAAAGCGCAACGCTAAAAAAGAGCGCACATCCCCAAAAATACTCGTGGTAACAGCGTCATCACGGGATAGCTATGCTGCTGTAGATTATTATCAAAGTCTGTTTGCCTCAAGCGGGGTAGTTACCCAGTGGCTTCCTATCGACAGAGTGTTACAAGCAGTAACCGAAGCAAAACAATGTGAGGAATTAGCTGCATTTCAAGCAAAGCATCACATATTTAATCGGCAACAGGTCTATCCTGATTTATTTGCACAACAGCTTAACGCTTGTCAGAACCCGGACCAACTCATTGCACAAGTCAATCAAGCACACGGCATATTTTTTAACGGTGGTGATCAGTCACTGACCCGTGCGGCTTTGTTTAATAGTCAAGGTACGCCTAATGCAATACTAGATGCGCTAATTACCCGCACCGCCGCCGGCTTTATGGTTGTAGGAGGCACGAGTGCTGGCACTGCGGTACAGGCTGGACGTCTCTTCAATGGCAGTAACATTCCAATGATCTCCAATGGTCGGAGCGAAAATGCCATCATTCGTGGTGTGTTTGCACAACGTGCACCTTCTCAGCGCTGTAGCGACAGCTGTAGTGAAACAGCGCTACAGCCGGGCGATGTAACTTATCAACAAGAGGGTGGAACCGGCTTATTGCCATTTGCCAGTACTGATACACATTTTTCTGAACGCAATCGCGAAGGGCGCTTTATTGCACTGAATGCTCTGACCGATACCCCGTTTGGCTTTGGGGTAGACGAGAATACCGCACTTTTAGTCAGCATGGATAACTGGCGAAAACCACAAGATGTGACCTTTAAAGCGATTGGCGCACATGGCGTGTTTATCTATGATGATAGCGCAAGTCAGGTGTCGCGCGACACAAGTGGCCATACGTTTGGTGGCTATGTGCATTTTTTACCCCATGGCGCAACAGCCATGCTGTCAATGAAAGAACAACAATGGATATTTGAAGCTCAGCACGACAACTCACGTTCACCACTTACCTACGCTACAACCGATGGCCTTTGGCGTCACTATGCACAACAGCTGTGTAAATTGGAGAACAAATTTGCGCAAGCTTGGGCGCTAGATAACATCAATTATGTGATAGCGCCCTTGCCGCAAACACAGTTTTGGGTCGGCGAAAATGGTTTATGCGGCTATGCGTATTTGGGATATGCAATCAGCCCTTAAAAATTTTATCGACATAATGATTGCGAAAAAAAACGCCGCTTTTAAAGCGGCGTTTTGTTGATAGAACAGCTTAGCAAAGTTAGGCCATAGCAGCCTGAATCTTCTTCATAGCATTTTTTTCGATTTGACGCACGCGCTCTGCTGACACCTGATATTTGGCGGCTAAGTCTTGCAACGTCATTTTGTTATCCGCTAACCAGCGAGTTTCAATAATTTCTTGCGAACGCTCATCAAGCGTCTTGATCGCAGAATACAAACGCTTCGACGCATTGGCATCTTGATCTGCGCTGATAACCGATTCTTCAACACTCGCAGACTTGTCTTCCAAATACTGCGCCGGAGCAAAGTTGGCATCGTCATCGTCGCTGTCTGACAAATCAAACGCGGCGTCCTGACTGCCCATGCGCGCTTCCATCTGGAGTACTTCTTTTTCACTGACACCCAGCTCTTCAGCAACTTTCTGAACTTCTGCGTGAGTAAACCAGCCTAAACGCTTTTTGGCTTTACGCAAATTAAAGAACAACTTGCGCTGAGCTTTGGTTGTGGCGACTTTTACGATGCGCCAGTTTTTGAGAACAAACTCGTGGATCTCGGCTTTGATCCAGTGCACTGCAAATGACACAAGACGAACGCCAACATTGGGATCAAAACGCTTAACCGCTTTCATCAAACCGATATTGCCTTCTTGAATCAGATCCGCTTGTGGCAAACCATAGCCGGCGTAGGACTTTGCGATATGCACCACGAAGCGCAAGTGAGACATAACCAACTGACGAGCCGCTTCAAGATCACTTTCGTTGTACAAACGCTCAGCGAGTTCGCGCTCTTCCTCAGCCGTTAGCATTGGAATTGATGAAACAGATTGTACGTAGCTTTCAATACTGCCGCTCTGAGGCAGTGCTAAGGCTAGTTGCATTGATTGAGACATCAAAAATCCTCGTATTTTTCCATGACAAAAATATAGCAAATATTTGGGATGGCGAAAACATTTTTATTGGTAAATAAACTCAACAGGTACAAACAGCTAGACCTGTTCAGATACGATTAACTTACATGACAATCACATGACACGGGATATATGCCTTTTTTCCAGATGCTATTTGGGCTCTATCGCTTTAATGTGCTTTTGCACCGAGATAAATGAGCCTAACAAACCCAATAACACTGAAATACTGAGCATCACGCTCATTGCGATAGCATCAATGCCGTTGAGCACAAAGTCAGATTGATACAAGATGACAATCTGCTCAATACCCGATTGGATCCACCACAAGATAAACACCACCAAAAACCACGCCAGTAACCCACCTAATAATCCATACCACACTCCCGTATACAAAAACGGAAAGCGAATGAAGTTATCGGTAGCACCCACCAGTTTCATTACGATGATTTCTTCGCGCTGGTTTAATATATTTAAACGAATTGTATTGCCGATAATCAGTACCACCGAAACACACAGCAAGAGCGCCACAATCCATACTATGTCGCTAGCCACAGATAAAATCGCGGTTAAGCGGGTTAGCCATTCGATGTCCAGCTTACCAAAGGCCACGTGTTGCTGCCGCTCTAGGCGCACTAATAGCTGTTTAGCAGCGCTTGGTGCAAGGTATTCACCCTCAGGCGTAACAATTAACACATGCGGGAGCGGGTTTTTCTCCAAATATGATAGCGTGTTGGTGAGCCCTGATTTTTGCTCAAAATCTGCCAGCGCTTGCTCCGCTGGGATCAACTGAACTTGCTGGATCTCAGGCATGATCTTGACGGCAAATGCGGTAGTTTCAGCTTGTTCAAGCGATGTATTTGGCTTCAAAAACAGCGTAATTTCACCGGCTTGCTCCCAAGATGAAGTCACTTGGGCGCTGTTTTTGACTAAGATATATAAGGTGCTTGGCAACGTAATGCTCAGTCCCAACACGGCAATCGTCATCACAGATGCCATTGGCGTGCGCCATAACTCGCCCAAAGACGCCAAGATCTGCCTAATATGATTAATCACGCTACCGCGAATGCGGTGAAACAAGGACTGTTTACGCACGTTGGCGCCACTTGGCCGGCCTTTAAACAACAAACTCATGCATCAGCTCCCGGCAGTTTGGTATTAACACCTGGAGTGAGCAGCTCTTCTTGTAAGCCATCATCAATCATGCGGCCTTGCTGTAGGGTAAGGGTGCGATATTTCATGCGCGCAATTAACCCCAAGTCATGCGTGGCAATAAAAATACTCATTCCTTTTGCGTTGAGTAACTCAAATAACTTAATAATTTCTAGGGAAAGTTTAGGGTCGAGATTACCTGTTGGCTCATCGGCTAACAGCAGCGGCGGGTTGTTCACGATCGCACGGGCTATCCCAATGCGCTGCTGCTCTCCGCCAGAAAGTGTTTTTGGCGATACATCTACCTTATGACGCAAACTGACCAGCTCTAACGCGGCATGCACCCGGCGGACGATATGTTTACGCGAGTAGCCCTCGATGACCAAAGGCAAGGCCACATTGTCAAAGACGCTGCGGTCCATTAAGAGCTGATGAGATTGAAAAATCATGCCGATATCGCGACGCACATAGGGAATATCACGGCGCTGCAACGCATTTAATTCATTGCCATTGATAAAGACTTTGCCCACGCTGGGGCGCTCCATCAAGCTTATCAACTTGAGTATGGTTGATTTTCCCGCACCTGAATGTCCAGTCAAAAAGGCCATTTCACCAGGTTGGATATGAAAATTGACTTTTTGCAGAGCTATTTGTCCGCCGCTGTAAGTCTTGCTGACATTCTCAAATTTGATCATCTAGCAACTTAGCCTCAACTCGCTGGGGTATCGTCAGTGTTAGCCGCTTCAGTATCCTGCTCATCACTGGCAAATAATGCATCAATAAACTCTTTAGCGTGAAATGGACGCAAATCATCAATGCCTTCACCCACCCCAATATAGCGGATCGGAAGAGAAAATTGTGCCGCAATCGGGAAAATCACCCCGCCCTTAGCAGTGCCGTCCAGCTTAGTTAATGAAATACCGGTTAAACCCACCGCATCGTTAAACAACTTGGCTTGGCTAATCGCGTTTTGACCTGTCCCCGCATCTAGCGTCAACATGATCTCATGGGGAGCATCGGGATTGAGTTTGCGCATCACGCGCACGACTTTTTCAAGCTCCTGCATGAGGTGGTCTTTGTTTTGTAAACGACCTGCGGTATCGGCAATGAGTACGTCGACATCCCGTGCTTTGGCAGCATTTAACGCATCAAACAACACCGAGGCACTATCTGCACCGGTGTGCTGTGCAATCACCGGAATATCATTACGCTCGCCCCACACCTGAAGCTGTTCAACAGCGGCTGCGCGGAAGGTATCCCCTGCGGCCAGCATGACTTTTTTACCTTGGGCTTGAAACTGCTTGGCCATTTTGCCAATCGTGGTGGTTTTACCTACTCCGTTCACCCCGACCATCAAAATAACAAAGGGACCTTCTACATTGTCGGGTTGCAGCGGCGCTTCTACCTTTTCAAGCAGTTGCGCCATGTATGATTTTAGCTCCACAAATAATGCATCCGCATCTTTTAATGCCGATTTGTCTGCGGTTTTAGTCAAATGCGTAATAATATCTTGAGTGGTTGCCATGCCGACATCCGCCACGAGTAACTGCGTTTCGAGCTCTTCATACAGCTCCTCGTCGATACTGCGACCTGTGAACAGTGATTTGAAGCCACTACCAATGTTGGCTTTGGTGCGAGAAAGTTTTGCGGCAAGGGAAGAAAAAAGGCCTTTTTTGGGCGCCGTAGCTGCGACTTCAGAATCCTTTCCAGCGCTTTTGTCAGTGTCACTTTTATCTGCGCTGTTGGCGTCAGTTTTGTTTTTTTTGAAAATATTAAACATAGCGAAGCGATTCCTGCTGTAGTTTCACCGTGTTGACAGTAGTGCTATCATACCACCTAAGTGAATGAATATTTAGTTACAATGCGCCCAATTTCACAAAAAATATCACAAAAAAAGTCACAAAAAAAATCTGCACCTAATTCCCGTAGTGTCGGCCACATCCGAATAATCAGTGGTGAGTATCGCGGGCGAAAGCTACCGGTGCTCGATGCTGATGGCTTGCGCCCATCCACCGACCGGACTAAGGAAACCCTATTTAACTGGCTACAGGGGGATATTCGCGACGCTGTCGTGATCGATGCGTTTGCTGGTAGCGGCAGTTTGACATTTGAAGCGCTTTCTCGTGGTGCGGCGCATGTCAGTAGCTGTGAACTCAATGCAGCTGCCTATGAGCAACTCCTTGGCAATCGAGCAACGCTTGGGATTACGAGTCACTGTGACATACTGCATCGAAATGTACTGTCTTTAGCAGCTGACGATCTGCAGCTGCCACGACCAGCTGATATTGTGCTGCTCGACCCACCGTTTGGGCAAGACCTACTGAGCAAAACGGTCAGCCACCTGCTAGCGCTAGGAGTGACACACGCCGATACCCTGTGGTACTGCGAAACCGAGCCAGAAGTGCCGCTCAATTGCGACAAGTGGGTACTTACTCCTTACAAAGTACATGAAACCACTGGATTTCGTTACGGTTTGTACTATCTCGACTAAGCCTCTAACGCAATGCCTAAGGTTGTCATTTCTGTTCCTTGCGCCAGTTGTTGTAGCTGCTTAACTAATTCTGTTTGTTTGGAATTGCTTTGCTCAATATGCGCCATTACCTCGTTGGCGAATGCTACTTCAAACATCATCAGCGGATGCGCTTTGATGTCTTGATTGAGGCTGCGGTTGGCCTGGTCATACGCTTCTGGATCAGTGATATTTTGTAGCGCTTGATACCCCTGTGCAAAATCAGTGGCCAATAATAATGCTTCGATACCGCCCTGGGCGAGTTTGGCCACGACCACCGCGCTATCTTCATCGGGATCCTGACATTGTTTGAGTAAGGCAACCAAGCCTAATCCTGCATCAATTGCAGGTAGTGCACCAAATGCCTCGTCGGTGGCAGGATCGGGCAGGATCGCTTCGATTTTTTCAATCTGTGCGCCATAATTGAGTTTTTGTTTAGGATCGCTGAGCTTTTGCCAAATTAGTGCCAGCACATGCCCAGCTAATGGCGCATCTTCACTGCGCTCAGTGGCCTCAAAATACAGGGTAAAATGCGGCACCATGCGCGTCAATACTGTGGCAGAAAACAACGCACGCTGGTTGGGTTTGAGTTCGCGCAAGCGCTGAAATGTCGAAAGTTTTTGCGTGTTTTTCATATTAAGTAAGCACTCACACCGTCTAAGAATAACTGAATTGCAAGCATGATTAAAACCATGCCCATTAGCCGCTCTACTGCACTTAGGCCTTTTTCACCTAAAACGCGATAAAACTGGTTCGAAAATAACAAGATCAGGGCGCTAAGTCCCCATGCACCTAATAGCGCTAAGGTCCAGTCCACCATGCGTCCTGGAGCTTGGTTGGACAGCAAAATCAACGCCGCCATGGACGAAGGCCCTGCGATCATGGGGATGGCTAACGGCACCAAAAATGGCTCCTCGCCCTCGGGCAAGCGCATCACGCCACCTGGCTGGGGAAAAATCATGCGCAGTGCAATCAAAAATAAAATAATCCCACCGGCAATGCTCACCGTTTCTTGTTTGATATTCAAAAAGGCGAGGATAGCCTCACCAGAATACAAAAAGAGTAGCAGAATACCCAGTGAAAATAATAATTCTCGCCCTAAAATAAACAGCCGACGACGCGGCGTAAACGGCTTGAGTACCGACATCACAATGGGTAAGTTACCCAGCGGATCCATTATCAACAATAGCATGACCGCTGCAGAGAGGGTATCCATCGTTATTTAATAAACTCAGCAATGCTCAACACGCCCATCGCAGTCGCGCCTGCTGGCTGCATGGCGTTTGCATTGCGCGTATATGCTGCTGCTAAGTCAATATGTAACCACGGGATTCCGGGCGTGACAAAGCGCTGCAGGAAGCCTGCCGCATTAGACGCACCGCCTGCGCCACCACCTTTTTGAGGGCGACTGTTAGCAGTGTCGGCAAACGGAGACGGACATGCCTCTACATGAAAATCAGCCAGTGGCAAGCGCCAGTAAGGTTCGGCAAAGGTCTCGCCTAGCGCAGTTAAGCGCTGCGCATGTTCGTCGTACTGACTAAACAGTGCATTGTAATCGGTGCCCACTGCCATCATGGCCGCGCCGGTCAGTGTGGCTGCATCAATAATTTGCTGCGGGTGACTTTCACTGGCAGCTTGCAAACCATCGGCCAATACCAAACGCCCTTCAGCATCAGTGTTGACTATCTCCACCGTAGTGCCATTTTTATAGGTCAAGACATCACCTAACTTGTAAGCATGACCAGAAATGAGGTTCTCTGCACAGCACAAAAACAGCTTAATGCGCTTTTGACTATTTTGCATGATCGCTAAGCCCATCGCAGCAGCCACCGTAGCAGCACCACCCATATCGCATTTCATATCCAGCATGCCTTCACTGGACTTAATGCTGTAACCACCACTATCAAAGGTAATGCCTTTGCCAACCAGCGCCGTGCTAACTGGGGCATCCGCTTGGCCAGTTGGATTATAATCGAGCTCTAACAAAACGGGGGGACGCACACTGCCACGTCCAACGCCGTGGATCCCGACCCAACCAAAATCTAACAAGGCCTCACCGACAATGTGTTTCGCTGAGACCGCATCAGGCGCTAGCCCTTCTAAATAATGTGCTACGCGTTTGGCTAATTGCTCAGGGGATAAGTTTTCAGGGGTGTCATTAACCAATTGCTGGGCAAAACGCAAAGCCGTGATTTCTTGATCCAATGCAGTTGCATCGACATGGTTTGACCAAGTTACGCGTAGATTGGGTTTTCCCAATGACTGCACAAACACGCGCTGTGCCACATGATCCCATGAGTCATCAAAAACCACGTGACCACTAATCAGGCTGGCAACTTGACGCGCGGCCATTTTGATCGAGCGCAACGGCTGTGCACGATTCTGATGAATGTGAATGCATTCCTGAGTAATGCTAAACAAAGCGGTTGACGCATAAGGCGCTGGCGCTGGGTGAGTCGAAAGGTGTAGTGTAAAATCAGTCATGGTTTCATCTGGCGTTAATTTTTTGTGAATTGTATCAAATAGATATTTAAAAGCATGCATTTATCGCTTGCAAATGATTAATTTATAACCATAATGCCTGGCCTTGAGTCATAAATCACATGTAAATTCAGGCATTTAATCACTTATTTGCATTCGAACTTGAAATTTGAATTTTTGTCCCAATATCATACGGGTCGTTATTTTTGGTTTTTAATAACTCAAAAAACACACTATACTCATGCGATAGTGCAAAACATCACTGCAGTATGTGTTGTTTAAGGAGACGTGGTATGGCCACTACAAACAATAAAACAATAGGGTTACTCGCACTTGCTGGTCTTGATGCATATCAGCCAGGCAAAGACGAAGAATACATGAGTGACGCACAGCTTGCTCACTTTCGCACCATTTTAACCGCTTGGCGTGATCAACTTCGTCAAGAAGTTGACCGTACCGTTCACCACATGCAGGACGAAGCGGCAAATTTCCCAGACCCTGTTGACCGTGCATCGCAAGAAGAAGAATTTGCGCTCGAATTACGGACTCGTGACCGCGAACGCAAGCTCATCAAAAAAATCGAAAAAACGATTAAACGCATTGATGATGACGATTTTGGTTTTTGTGATTCATGTGGTATTGAGATTGGTATCCGCCGTCTTGAAGCACGCCCAACCGCTGACCAGTGTATTGATTGTAAGACCATGTCTGAAATCAAAGAGAAACAACTGCTAGGATAGTTCCTTGACTTGCTACGTGGGAAGGTTTGCGCCTTCCCCCTCAGGCCCTTTACACCTCGGTTCACTTTTTACTGCGATAGTAAGCTATCTCGACGCCAAAGCGCATGACGGACAATGGCTAGTACGTATTGAAGATATCGACCCGCCTCGCGAAATGGCAGGTGCAAGCCAGCTTATCATCGACACGTTAGCCGCGCATGGCTTAGTCTCAGACCAACCTGTATTATATCAATCCGCACAACACTCGCGTTATCTAGCGGCGCTGGAACAACTTTTTATTCGTCGTAAAGCCTATTTTTGTACCTGCACACGTGCCCAAATAAAAGCTGTGTCGCCTTTTTATCAGGGACAATGCCGGCAATCAGAACAACCAACATCTTTTGTACTTATTAATAACGCAGCGCTTCGTTATCTCAATGCACACACTCACGCAAGCTTTGTTGACCGCTGGCAAGGTCCTCAGCAGGCAGCTCTAGTCAGTCAACACGTTACCCATAATGCCTTTGAGGATTGTGTACTGCGCCGCAAAGACGGCTTATTTGCCTACAACTTGGCAGTGGTGCTTGATGATATTGCACAAGGCGTAACTCACATTGTGCGTGGGGTTGATTTGTTACCAACTACTTTACTGCAGCGCTTGTTATGGCAGGAATTTTCTTCATCACAGCCTCATTATGCGCACTGTCCGGTATTGGTTAACACACCGGGTAACAAACTCAGTAAGCAAAATCATGCACCCGCCATTAACCCCAATTCTCCACTGGAAAATATTTTGCAGGTTTATCAATTACTGGACTTGCCCAATTTCGATGACATTGGTTCAGTGCCGGCACTATTAGCTGCAGGGGTTGATTATTGGCGTAAGCATCCCCCTCAATTTGCACAGGAAATGATTGTTCAATGAGGCATAAAAGCTTATGATAACCCATAGAATAAGAATCCAAACAAATAATAATACTGACCGCGTACATGGCTGAATTAAAACCCGCAGTAAATATCATCCCAAACTCTGAGCACCCCATTTCGCTTGATATGCTATCACCAAACGCTATCAAGGTTTGTGAGCGCTTACATAATAGTGGTTTTGAGGCGTATTTTGTCGGCGGCTGTGTGCGTGATGCGTTACTGGGTAAACAGCCTAAAGATTTTGATATTGCAACCAATGCGCGCCCGGAACAGATCAAAGGGTTATTTCGCAACTGCCGTTTAATCGGCCGTCGGTTCCGTCTAGCGCATATTGTCTTTGGTAGAGAAATCATCGAAGTGGCCACATTTCGCGGCCCTCACCAAAACGCCGATGAACAACACACGGCCAAAGCCGATGAAGAAGGACAGCTAGTCCGTGACAATGTCTACGGCACCTTTGAAGAGGATGCCGTACGTCGAGATTTTACCGTGAACGCATTGTATTACGGTGTGCATGACCAGGCGATCCGCGATGTAGTAGACGGTCTTGATGATATTGCCGAACGCCGCCTGAGTCTGATTGGGGATCCTGAAACGCGCTATCGCGAAGATCCAGTGCGAATGTTGCGAGCAGTGCGCTTTGCAGCCAAGCTCAGTATGCAAATTGACGAGCCCAGCTCTACCGCCATACATGAATACGCGCATCTGTTACAAAACATCCCGCCTGCGCGTTTATTTGAAGAAGTGCTCAAATTGTTTTTTAACGGTGACGGAGTGGCCACCTACGAATTACTGCAAGACTTTGGGTTATTTGCGCAACTTTTCCCTGCCACCGCAGCATTGACCCAAACGGCAGGCTCGCGCGAATCGCGCTTTATCGAACAGGTCATCATCAACACCGATAATCGCATCAACAGTGGTCTACGCGTCACACCTGCGTTTATCTATGCTGCGATGTTGTGGTACCCAATTGAGGAAAATGCCGCGCAGTTAACCAGTGAGTCGGGGCTTACTCCCGCGGATGCCTTTGGCATGGCCTGTAGCAATGTGCTTGGGCAGCAGCTGAAACGGATCATGATCCCCAAGCGCTTCAGCATCCCGATGCGTGAAATTTGGCACTTTCAACATCGTCTAGCCAAGCGCTACGGACGTCGCGCTTATCAGATGTTAGCGCATCCACGCTTTCGTGCCGCGTATGATTTTTTGTTATTACGCGGGCAAATTGAAGGTGGGGACCTATTAGAATTAGCCCAATGGTGGACCGATTTCCAAGAGGCAGGAAACGAGCAGCGCAAAGTGATGGTCGATGCCTTACGCAAAACCTCAGGCAGCAAAGGGCGCTATCGTCGCAAGCGCAAAAAATCATGAAATATGATCCCTCGCCAGGTATCTTCATTGGTTTAGGTGCTAATCTTGGCGACCCCGTGTCGCAGCTAACCAGCGCTTTATCTGATTTAGCCAGTCATCCGGATATCACCTTGCAAGCCCGTTCGCATTTTTATGAAAGTGCGCCAATGGGACCACAAAACCAGCCGAATTATATTAACGCTGTATGTAAAGTAAGCACCAACTTTCAACCTTTAGACCTATTGAAAGCACTGCAAAAAATCGAACAAGCACATGGCCGCGAACGTAAAGACGAACGCTGGGGTGCACGTACACTCGATTTGGACTTACTGATTTATGGCGACGAATTCATCCAAACCGAGGAACTCACCCTTCCCCATTATGGTATGCAAGGTCGCGAGTTTGTATTGGTGCCTCTGTTTGAACTCCAGCCAGATTTGATTATGCCCGACAATCAGCCTATTGCGAAATGGGTAAGCGAATGCGATATTACGCAATTAACACGGATTATGAATTAACTACATTGACGTAGTACAATCCCCCCACTTTTATCATCGAGAATCGTTATGAAAGCAGTCACAACAGCTAGTCTATTAAAGATGAAACACAGCGGCGACAAAATTGTTGCCATTACTGCCTATGATGCAAGTTTTGCCAAATTATTTGATCAGGCCGGCGTCGATGTGATGTTGATTGGTGACTCATTAGGCATGGTGCTAAAAGGCGAATCCGATACCTTAGCTGTTACAGTCGATGAAATTGCATATCATGTGCGCTGTGTGGCAAATGGCGCGACGCGCAGCTTTGTGGTCGCTGATATGCCGTTTATGAGTTATGACACCCCTGCTAATACTTACCAAAATGCCGCAAAATTAATGGCCTCTGGTGCGAGTATGGTCAAACTTGAAGGCGGCGAATGGTTAGCCGAGACGGTCAAGGGCTTAACCGAACGTGGTGTGCCAGTGTGCGGTCACTTAGGGCTCACCCCGCAGTCAGTGCATGTGTTTGGTGGCTTTAAAGTCCAAGGCCGCGCCGATGCGCAGGCTGAAAAACTGCTTGCTGATGCGCTATTGTTAGAAGCCTCTGGCGCGCAAATGTTGGTACTTGAATGTGTACCAGCAACGCTTGGCAAACGCGTTACTGAGGCACTGAGCATTCCAGTCATTGGTATTGGTGCAGGCAAGGATACTGACGGACAGATACTGGTTATGCATGATATGCTAGGCGTAAGTGCTAACTACATGCCAAAGTTCTCCAAGAATTACCTCGCCTTAAACGCTTCTCTTGCAGACGCAGTCACCAACTACATTGACGAAGTCAAGCAGGGCGTGTTCCCTGGACCGGAACATACATTTAACTAGACAAGGAATGTTAATGCAGACTATTTCAGCGATTACCGAACTACGAGAGCTGCGTCGCCAATGGCAACTGTCAGGCCAGCGCATTGCCTTTGTGCCTACCATGGGCAATCTGCACCTTGGGCATCTTTCCTTAGTAGCAGCAGCAAAAGCCGATGCAGATATTGTGGTGGTTTCAATTTTTGTCAATCCGATGCAGTTTGGCGCTGGTGAAGATCTCGATAATTATCCGCGCACTTTAGCAGAAGACACTGCTCAGCTCAGTGCGTTAGGTGTTGATGTGCTATTTACGCCGACCGCGCAGGACATTTATCCGCGTGGTCTCGAACAACAGACCTTTGTTGAAGTGCCGGGCATATCGTACATGATCTGTGGAGCATCTCGTCCTGGTCACTTTAGAGGAGTCGCGACGGTCGTTACTAAATTGTTTAATATGGTGCAACCAAACGTCGCGTTTTTTGGCGAAAAGGACTATCAACAGGTACAGGTCATTAAAGCCATGGTGGCGGATCTGTCAATGAATCTAGAGGTAGTCAGTGTTGCCACCATGCGCCACGATGACGGTTTGGCCATGAGCTCACGCAACGGTTATCTGACCGAGTCCGAACGTCGTGAGAGTGCGCCGGTGTTGTATCAGGTGCTGTGCCACATCAAAGATGCGCTTTTAGCTGGCCAAAAAGACCATCAAATGCTGATTGATCAAGGGAATGAAACTCTGCGTCAGGCGGGATTTAAACCTGATTATATCGAGATCCGCAACGGCTTCACACTGCAACCAGCTGGGTATGCGGAGAAGCATTTAGTGATACTCGGGGCGGCTTTTTTGGGTAAAACCCGTCTTATCGACAACCTACAGCTTGAGCTGGAGTAACGCTGCTCAAGTATTCACATAGCTCGTGATATTCAGGTTGAGTACGTGCTATTTTTACTTGCTCAGCCAAGATCGCCTGTAAATGATCACGTGTTGTCAAAGGATTAGCAATAACTACGCGAAAGACTGTGAGTACTTGCCCTGCATATTTAGGCACTTCAAAACGGGTCCGCGATACAAAGGATTTACCCGCTTCGCGTTGCGCTTTTTGGATAGCCTTGCTAAGGCGATTCAATATGTCATTCATCGCATTGATAACATCACTGGGTACTTTGCTGTCAAGCAAGGTCTGGACTTCTTCAGGTACAAACCGATAAGTCAACAGCGATAAGGTCGGCTCGGTGATCAACTCAAATTCACTGTGTGCGTGGATCATTTTGGCAAAATCATTTGCTTTGGCAATACTCTGGTCAATCAGTAACTCATAGCCAGAGCGGCCCAAGATATGTAAGGACGAATAGACCATCATCGCCATCCCGTTGCGCGAGCCTTCAAGTGTAGTGGAACCGAGATCTTTTGAACCTTGACGCAAAATATACTGAGCGTGATGGCGCACGGCATTGGCGGCATGCGGATCTTTAAACAACGCCATACCGGCACCCATCGGGACATACATCTGTTTATGCGCATCCAGCGTCACAGAATCGGCGCGCTCTATGCCTTGTAATTTTGCTTTGTGCGTCTGAGAAAATAGCGTAGCTCCACCCCATGCAGCATCAACGTGGAACCAACATCCCAGCTCTTTGGCCACATCAGCTAATTCGTCAAGGGGGTCAATATGACCGGTTTCGGTTGTCCCGGCAATACCCACGATTGCCAGCACATCTTTACCTTGCGCTTGGAATTCACGGCCTATACGCAGGGCTTCACTTGGCGTAAGTGAATGCTTACTGTCTGTATTATGTAATATATTTGAACGACCAATACCTAATAGGTCTACCGTCTTGCCCACAGAATAATGGGCTCTAGGTGAACAAATAATGCCAAGATCACTGATACCGTAAGCTTGATAAGCCGCCGCAATGCCCGCTTGAGCAACCCCGCGGAAACCGAGTTTGGGGGCGAGCTTAGCGTTTCTCGCGACCCACAATGCAGTCATGTTTGCCACGGTGCCGCCGGAACAAAACGCGCCTAATGAATGCTGCGCCGAGTGCAAATGTGCATCATAAAACGCATCATCATTGCCAAAAACAAGGTGGTGCATCATGCCCAATACCTGTCGCTCTAGCGGCGTAAAAGCTTTGGATGTTTCAATTTTGACGAGATTTTGGTTTAGGCCAACCAATAGCTTGGCCAAAGACAGGTGAAAATATGGCAGAGCAGAAGTCATATGCCCAATAAAAGTCGGCGCATAGGTGTTTACTGAATGAGCGACGAGGGTCGACAGTAACTTCTCAGCATGAGCAGAGACAAACTCAGGGCGCTCAGGCATTTGCGCATAAGCAAAATCGCGTTCGATATCTTCAAGGGAGTGGCGTTTGGCAACTACATGGCGCGACAAAAAGTCAGATAGGTTATCTGATAAATGCTGTTCGATTTGACTCAAGGTTGAGTCGTGGTGCTCCGGCATGGTAAATACACGGAACAAATGTTCTAAACTTGCTTCTGCACTACTCACATCTTTGCCTAACTGTGATGCCATCCATTCAATCCAATCTCATCCTAGAGAAGATGCGAATAGTATAACTATGACAGGGTAAATACTAGTACTTTCTACTTATCGCAGGGGATCCTGTTGTTAGCTCAATATACAAACAAGTTCCCAACATTGCTGACCACTGTCTTGATATTTTGCTTCAAATGGCGTCAGCGGATTTGGGTCAGTCACCGCAGATAGAGTCGCTTGCTTACCGAGTAACGCCAGTACCGCTTGCGCCTCTTGCAGGTACAATTGCCAATTGGAGCGCATCAGCAGATCCCCCCCAAGTGCCAGCATATCCAAAAAAGCGGGAGAGCCGTGCCAGCGTTTTTGCACCTGTGCAGATTTTGGGTAAGGGTTGGGATATAGCAGATATTGTTTGCTGCACTGCCAGCCTGCGTCACGTGCGAGACGCCAGATGTCGTGCAAATCTGCACGCACCAACAAGTAATTATCACTTTTAGCGGCATAATGGCTGTGTTTCTCAATCCGCAAAGCCGATTTGTCGATACCAATCACCTTTGCATCAGGATGTTGTTTAGCAATAGTAGCCGTGCTTGCCCCCACCCCACAGCAATTATCTAGGATTAAGGAACCTTGCCAGTCACCTAGCCACTCTCGCATGTGAGCAAAGGCGGTGTGAGAATGCGCCGCTACTGGCCGCAAATTTTGCGACCGTTGATATTTTTCGACAAGATCGACCAGCTTCTCGTGGATCCCCACCTGATTGGTCGTAATACTGCGTGAATTACCGTGCGCCACTAGCTGCGGATACCCGTGCCGCGACTGATCAGACGATAAGCCACAGCAAACAATACTAAGTTAAACACCACTAATAGTGCCACAGAGTACATATAGTGAATGCCACCATCATAGCCCAAAAACCCATAACGAAAGCCGTTCACCATGTAAACTATCGGGTTGATTTTGCTCACCCATTGCCAAAACTCAGGCAACAAACTGAGTGAATAGAACACGCCGCCAAGATAGGTCAATGGCGTCAACACGAAAGTGGGGATCAAGGAAATATCATCAAAGGTTTTTGCAAACACACCGTTGATAAGGCCTGCAGTTGCAAACAGCGTGGCTGTGAGTAACAAGGTCACAATAATGACCAACGCATTGTGGATCTGAACATCGACAAAAAACAGCGATACGGTCGTCACTATTAGCCCGATGAGTATCGCGCGCGCCACACCGCCCCCGACAAACCCCATGATAATCACCCAAGTCGGTACAGGGGATATGAGTAATTCTTCTACGTTACGCTGAAACTTGGCGCTAAAAAACGAGCTAGAGACATTGGCGTAGGAGTTAGTGATGATCGACATCATGATCAATCCCGGCACGATGAACTCCATGTAGCTGAAGCCACTCATGGTGCCAATACGCGAGCCAATGAGGTTGCCAAAAATCACAAAATACAAAGACATGGTGATTGCAGGCGGGACTAAGGTTTGTACCCAGATGCGCAAAAACCGCGTGCACTCTTTGATCCAAATGGTTTTTAGAGCTGTGAAAATGGCTGTATTCATGCTTGTGTCTCCCTTCCAGCTTCAACTAGACGAACAAATAACTCCTCCAAACGATTCGCTTTATTGCGCATGCTCAACACTTTTACACCTTGATCGGTTAGCTGGGTAAACACGTCGTTAAGCGCCGTCGTCTTGGGTACATCTATTTCTAGCTCGCCATGCTTAAATCGACTTTCTAAGCCATCTATCTTGATCTCTGTAAGCGAAGTTTCCACATCCAAAATAAAGGTTTCAATATTGAGCTTAGCTAACAGTGCTTTGATCGTAGTATTTTCGACAATAGTGCCCTTATCGATAATCGCGATGTTTTTGCACAGCATCTCAGCTTCTTCAAGATAATGGGTAGTGAGAATGATAGTCACCCCTTGCGCATTAATCTCTTGCAAAAAAGCCCACATAGAGCGACGAATTTCAATATCCACACCGGCGGTAGGTTCATCCAAAATCAATAGTTTAGGTTCGTGCACCAGCGCACGGGCGATCATCAAGCGGCGCTTCATCCCCCCAGATAAGGTTCGGGCGGCCGCATCGCGCTTCTCCCACAAGTCGAGCTTTTTGAGATAAATCTCAGCTCGCTGCTTTGCCAAACCACGCGGCACGCCATAATAACCAGCCTGATTAATCACGATCTGCAGCACGGTTTCAAATTGATTAAAGTTAAATTCTTGAGGTACTAAACCAATGCATGTTTTTGCTGCTACCTCTTCGGTAACAGAATCATGGCCGAAGACTGAAATAGAGCCTGAAGACTTATTGACTAAAGAGCAAATGATA
>CAZLGJ010000006.1:0-213 GCA_964559075.1 uncultured Glaciecola sp. | reverse complement strand
TGAACGGTCAAATCTATTCCTTTAAGAGCCTGTACTCCACCGGCGTAGGTTTTTGTCAGGCCTTGTATGTCTAATGCTTTCATTGTTGTACCATGGTATGAAAAGATATTTCGATGCTTTTTTGCACGCTGAGCAGAAGATTATACTACGAAGGGCAAAAGTAATTCGATTTTTATGTCATATCTTATCTCTCAATATGTGATGCTTTAACAT